>JAHBYL010000034.1 GCA_019635955.1 Parvibaculum sp. | reverse complement strand
GCTGACCTGCGGCGTTTCGCTGATCGAGATGGTGAGGTTGCCCTGCGCGATCGCGACCTTGCTGATGCGCACGTCCTGGCCCATGACGATGACGCCGGAGGATTCATCGATCACCACCTTGGCGGCGAGATCGGGCTGCACGCGGAGCTGTTCGATATCGGTGAGCAGGCCGACGACGCCGCCGCGCCAGCCGGCAGGCACGTTGAGCTGCACCGTGGTCGGGTTATCGGCCATGGCGGTATTCGTGCCGAGGAAGGTGTTGATGGCGCCGGCGACGCGCTGGGCGGTGGTCAGGTCCGGGTTGCGGAGCGACAGGCGCAGCGTGCGCAGTTCTGCGAGGCGGAAATCGAGTTCGCGTTCGACGATGGCGCCGTTCGCGATGCGGCCATTGGTGGGCACGCCGCGCGTGACGGAGGCCGCTTCGCCGGCGGCGGCAAAGCCGCCCGTGGCGATCGAGCCCTGGGCGACGGCGTAGACCTCGCCATCGGCGCCCATCAGCGGGGTTACGAGAAGGACGCCGCCCTGAAGGTTCGAGGCGTCGCCGAGCGCGCTGACGGTGACGTCGATGCGGGTGCCCTGGGTCGAGAAGGCGGGCAGGTTCGCGGAGACCATCACCGCGGCTACGTTCGCCGTCTTGAGCGTCGTGCCGCGCGTGTTCACGCCTAGGCGCTCGAGCATGCCGGTCAGGCTCTGCTGGGTGAAGGGGGCATTGCGGAGCGTGTCGCCCGTACCGTTCAGGCCGACAACGAGGCCGTAGCCGACCAGCATGTTGTCGCGGATGCCCTCGACATCCACGATGTCCTTGATGCGGGAGCTCGCCTCGGCCTTTTCGGCCGTGACGGGCAGAAGCGCCATGACGGCGAAAAGCGCCGCCAGAAACGCGGCGGGGCGGGAGAGGGGCAGCCAGGACTTCAACCGGGACATGGATCGACCGTTCAATCGCTTGCGATACGGGCCAATGTTTGCGAAAGCCATGCCATGCGGCGGCGCACCGCCTCTTCAAGTCAAGTAATTGATTTTATTGATTTTTATTTGGACGGCCCGGGCCGCCGAAGGGCCGATGCGGGAGCAGAAGCTGCCGCTCCCGGCAAATCCTGCCGGGGCAGGAAACAGGCTTAACGCGGCTTTAAGACCTCCGGTCCAAATTGGAGGGGTTGCAGGTTCCCGTCGGGAAATGCGCCGGAGACATGAATGAAGATTGGTGAGAGCAGAGGGGCTTCCCCGCTTGGCGGCTCGCGCGGAGTGCAGGGCCGGAGCGGCGGCAATTTCTCGCTTTCCGGCGCTCCGGCGGCGCGCGGCTCGGCCGGGCTTTCGGGCCCTGCATCGCTTGCCGCGGTCGATGCGCTGCTCGCGCTGCAGGAGACCGACGACGCGCTCCACGCGCCGAAACGCCGGGCCATCCGCCGGGCCGAGGACATGCTCGACATTCTGGACGAGATCAAGCTCGCGCTGCTTGCCGGGCAACTGCCGAAATCCAAGCTTTCGCGCCTGCTCGCGGTGGTGGAGCGGCAGCAGGGCGGCTTTGCCGACCCGGGCTTGCGGGAGGTTCTCGACCAGATCGAGCTCCGGGCGCGGGTGGAACTGGCGAAGTTCGGGACCTATACTTAAGGTCTAGAGAGCCGGTCTGTACGGGCTTTGCTTTCCGCACTTGAAACCGGGCGATTTCCACAAATATTTCACCGGCTTGGCGGCCATTGGCCGGTTGAGAATCGTGGGCGCGCTCCCTATACTCCGCGCGCTTCGGCAAGGGTTTGTGTCAGAAAGAGAGTGCCTAGATGGCCGTGCGTTTGCCCAAGGGCTATATGCCGTCAGACGACGAACCGTTCATGAACAAGCGGCAGAAGGAATATTTCCGCCGCAAGCTCGAGAAGTGGAAAGAGGACATTCTGGTCGAGAACCGCGAGACGCTGCAGCACCTGCAGGACGACTCGGTTCAGCATCCAGACCTCGCCGACCGCGCTTCTTCCGAAACCGAACGCTCCCTCGAGCTGCGCACGCGCGACCGCCAGCGCAAGCTGATCGCGAAGATCGACGCGGCCATCCGCCGGATCGACGAGGGCACCTATGGCTATTGCGAGGAGACGGGCGAGCCGATCAGTCTGAAACGGCTCGACGCGCGCCCGATCGCGACGCTGTCGATCGAGGCCCAGGAGCGGCATGAGCGGCGCGAGAAGGTCTATCGCGACGACTGAACGGAAGACTTCACCCGGGACACACAAAAAACGCGGCTCTTTCGGAGCCGCGTTTTTCGTTGGAGCGATGCCTTGCTCAGAAGGGCATCACGATGTCGAGAAGCTGCTGGCCGTAGCGCGGCTGCTGCACGTCGCTGATCTGGCCTTCGCCGCCATAGGAGATGCGCGCTTCGGCGATCTGCGAATGCTGGATCGTGTTGGTGTTGGTGATGTCCTCGGGGCGGACGATGCCGGTGATGAGGAGGTCGCGCACCTCGAAGTTCACTCGTACCTGCTGGCGGCCCGCGATCACGAGATTGCCGTTCGGCAGGACGTCGGTCACGACGGCCGCGATGGTGAGATCCACCTGTTCGCGGCGGTCGACGGAGCCGGTGCCGGCATTCGAGCTGGTGCTGCCGAGATCGGCGAGGCTCGTATTGTCCACCGCATCCGGGAAGACCTTGCCGAGATAGGACTCGTAGCCGAAGAGATTGTTGACGCCGGCGCTTTCGGAGTTGGCGCGGCTGCGCTTCGTGGTGTTGTTCACCTTGGCGCTGTCCGTGATGTTGATGTTCACGGTGAGAATGTCGCCGACGCGGGCGGCGCGCTGATCGCGGAAGAAGGCGCGCGAGCCGGAGCGCCACAGCGAGTTCGGCTGATAGACCACATGTTCGGGCTGCGGCATCGGCATCGTGACGGTGGGCGGGGTGGTGCCGATGGGCGCGAGATCCGGCGCCTTGCCGATATTCGACAGGCGGTCCGGCGCGTTGCAGGCGGCGAGCGTGGCGCCGAGAAGGACGATGACAGCGAAGCGGGAAGCAGTACCGGCGAACATGACTTTACCTTTTCGGTCGGGACCCATGGGGCCTTGTGCTTTTACGAATTGTTCGGCTGGGCGGCGGCCGAGACGGCGCGGGCGCTGCCAGGCGTATCGATGCGGATGCTGTTCGGCCCGTCCACGACGCCGCGAAGCGTGCGGTTCGAGCGCGTGTTCAGTACATTGATGATGTCGCCGATGGCGCCGTTTTCGAGCGCGCGGCCACGGGCGATGAGCGTCAAGGCGCCGGAAGCGAGAAGCATGTCGACCTGCGCGCCCTTCTGGACGACGACCGGCGGAACCATGTCGGCGAGGCGAAGCGGCTCGCCCGCCCGCGCCTGATAGCGCGGCGACATGCCGACAAGCTGGTCGAGGGAGGTGATGACGTTCTGGCCGATCCGGTTTGCGGGAATGCGGACCCAGTCGATGTCGCTGTGGCGGACGATGTCGCCGGGGCGCATGTCGCGCGTCAGCACCGGTACGTCGGAGACGGGGTAGGCGCGACCCGTCACGCGGTGGAGCGGGCTCAGCGCGTCGCCCGCAGGCGCACGCAGGATCGCGGTGAAGCTGCCATTGCGGCGGTTGAAGGCGAGCTGCTCGACCTTCACGGAAATATCGGCGTCTTCGGCGACCTGAAGCCCAGCGACGCCGTTCGTGAAGTCGACCTGAAGCTGCGATGCGGAGGGGAGGCCCTGCGACTGCGCAACGATGGCGGCGGCAATGGCGGAGGACACTTCCTCTTCCGGCACGGCGATGCCGCTACGGGCGACGACGATGTGGCTGACGCCGCTTTCATTGCGCCAGGCGATACCGTTGCGGCGTGCGGCGAGGGAGATGCGCGACACGGAAATCTCGCTGCGAAGACCGGGCGCCGGCGCATCGGCGATGACGACATCGGCGGCGGCGCCGGCATTGTCGAAGAGGTCGCCGAGCGTCACCGTGGGGCCCGAAACCGTCACGGCGGAACGGAGGTCTGCGGCCGAGGCCGTACCTGCGAGCGCGACAAACGCGGCGGCGGCAAGGAGGGGGAGAAGACGCATCATCATCCTGTTCACCGCTTACTTAATGTTCGTGGTAACGGACATCATCTCGTCGGAGGCGGTGATGACCTTGGCGTTCATTTCATAGGCGCGCTGGGCGGTGATGAGCGTCGTGATTTCCGTCACGGCATTCACGTTCGAGGTTTCGAGGAAGCCCTGCAGGATGGAGCCGACACCGTCATTGGCGGGAATGCCGATGGTGGGCGCGCCGCTCGCGGTGGTCTCCACGAAAAGATTGTTGCCGAGCGGATCGAGACCGGCGTGATTGGCGAAGGTCGCAAGCTCGATCTGGCCGACGACCTGCGAGGCGGTCTCGCCCTGGAGCGTGACCTGGACCTGACCGTCGCGGCTGATGGTGACGTCGATCGCTTCCGGCGGAATGTTGATGCCGGGGGCGAGGGTGTAGCCGTCCGCCGTCACGAGCTGGCCGTCCGGGCTGATCTGGAAGGAGCCGGCGCGGGTATAGGCGTCTTCGCCGCTCGGCAGTTCGACGCGGAAATAGCCGCGGCCCTGGATCGCGATGTCGAGCTTGTTCTCGGTGTTGTCGAGATTGCCCTGCGTCATGATGCGGTTGACCGAAGCGGTCTTCACGCCGAGGCCGACCTGCACGCCCGCGGGCACGATGGTGCCGGCATCGGACGAGTTGGTGCCGACGCGGCGGAGGTTCTGATAGAGCAGGTCCTGGAACTCGGCGCGCTGACGCTTGAAGCCCGAGGTGCTCATGTTGGCGATGTTGTTCGAAATCACCTCGACATTGAGCTGCTGGGCCATCATGCCTGTGGCGGCGATGCTGAGCGACTGCATGATTTTCTGTTCCCTACTCTACGTTGCCTGCGGTGCGCGCGTTAAGCCGCGGTGCCGCCAAGTTGCTGGATGGCCTGACGCCGCATCTGGTCGGCCTGGTCGATGAGCTTCTGAGCGCTGGCATAGGAGCGCGAGACGTCGATCATGTTCGTCATCTCGAGAATGGGATTGACGTTCGATCCCTCGAGCGCGCCCTGGACCAGACGGATGTTTTCGGCCGGAACTTCCTGCTGCGCCGTTTCAAGCAGAGAGTCGCCCGTCTTCTTCATGTCCTGCGGATTTTCGAAGGTCACGACGGCGAGACGTCCGCGCCGGCCCTGATCGGTCGAGATGGTGCCGTCGCGGGCGATGGTGATGCCCGTCTCGTCATTGGCGAAGGCGATGGGGGAGCCTGCATCCGTCAGCACGAGATCGCCCGCCGAGGTGACGAGCTGGCCTTCATTGTTCAGGTTGAAGTTGCCGTTGCGCGTGTAGCGCACGCCGGCTTCCGTTTCGATCCGGAAGAAGCCTTCGCCCGCGATCGCCATATCGAACGGATTGCCCGTCGTCTGCAGGGCGCCGTCGCGCATGTTGCGGTACTGGCCGACATCCTGGACGAAGGAGATGCGCCGGTCCGGGGATTCCTCGGAGGCATCCGTCTTCAGATATTGCTCGAACATCATTGTCTCCGCCTTGAAAGCGGTCGTGTTCACATTCGCGATGTTGTTCGCGATGGTCGCCATTTCGCGGGCCATTGCCATCTGGCGCGAGAGACCTATGAGCAGAGCGTTTTCCATGTCGGGTCCGGCTGGTCGTCTTGTCGAGGGCGCATGATTGCGTTGCCACAGGGAGTGCAGGGCCTGTGCCAGATAAAAAACTGTTCTAAATCAAACAGTTAGAGTAATTACCTCCTTGCGCGGCGGCGCTTTCGGCAGGGATTACCGGGCAGATTTTGCCGTGCCGAGCGGGGCCTGCCTCTCGTGTGCCAATCTTTAAAGACATTTCGCCGCGAGCCGGTTTCGCCAACGCTTCGTTAACCAAAGTCGGCGAGCATCCGGTTGTAATTCAGGGAAGCGCGCAGGTGCGCTTTCGCGAACATCCGGGGCGATACCGAAATGGCCGCAGTGGACGCCGACATTTCAGAAGACGATGTGGAAGGTGCTGCGCCGCCTGCGAAGAGCAGGCTGGCGGGCAAGGTGCTCGTGCTTTACGTGGGGCTGCCGCTGCTCCTGCTGATCGGAGCGGGCGTGGGCGTCTATATGTCGGGCATTCTCGGCGGCAGCGCCGAGCCGGAAGAGGTGGCGCCCGTGGTGGCTGCGCCCGTCTACTACGATATGCCGGATTTCCTCGTAAATCTCGCCGGCCCGCCGCCGCAGCATTATCTCAAGATGCGCGTGTCGCTGCAGGTGCGCGACAAGGAATCCGTACCGCTGATCGAGGCGGCGATGCCGCGCATCATGGACGGCTTCCAGACATTCCTCCGCGAATTGCGCCCGGAAGATCTCGAGGGCTCGCAGGGCATGCTCAATCTCCGCGAAGAGCTGATGCGCCGGCTTGCCCTTGCGACGCAAGAGCCGCTCGTCAAGGACGTGCTCTTCAAGGAAATCATCGTCCAGTAACAGTTCAGTCGCAGACAGGTTTTCATGAGCGCCGAAGAAACCCAGGATATCGCCAAAGACGTGCTTGCCGCAGCGACGGAAGCCGCTTCGAAGGCGCCCGAGCGCGTTCTCAACCAGGACGAGATCGACAGTCTTCTCGGCTTCGAGGTCGATGAGGACACGGTTCCGGAACGGCATGGCATCGACGCCATCGTCAATTCGGCGCTCGTTTCCTATGAGCGCCTGCCGATGCTCGAGATCGTCTTCGACAGGCTGGTGCGCCTGATGACGGTTTCGCTGCGCAACTTCACCTCCGACAACGTCGAAGTGTCGCTCGACAACGTGTCTTCGATCCGCTTCGGCGATTATCTCAATTCGATTCCGTTGCCCGCCATTCTTGCGGTTTTCCGCGCGAAGCAGTGGGACAATTACGGCATGTTCACGGTCGACTCGAACCTGATCTATTCGATCGTCGACGTGCTTCTGGGCGGACGGCGCGGCACGGCGGCCATGCGCATCGAAGGCCGGCCCTATACGACCATCGAACTCAATCTCGTCCAGCGCATGATCGAGGTCGTGCTGCAGGACGTGCAGGCGGCATTCGAGCCGCTGTCGCCGGTCACGCTCGAATTCGACCGGATGGAGACCAATCCGCGCTTTGCGGCGATCGCGCGCCCAGCCAACGCGGCCATTCTCGTGCGGTTGCGCGTCGACATGGAAGACCGCGGCGGACGCATCGAGATGATGCTCCCCTATGCGACGCTCGAGCCGATCCGCGAACTTCTGCTGCAGATGTTCATGGGCGAGAAATTCGGGCGCGATTCGATCTGGGAAAGCCATCTCGCGACCGAACTCTGGTCCACCAAGGTTGCGCTCGAAGCGGTGCTCGACGAACAGAAGCTGACGCTGCGGGACGTGATGAATTTCGTGCCCGGCCAGACGCTCATGCTGAACAACGGTCCCGACTGCTCGGTCGACCTGCGCTGCGGCGGCATTCGCCTCGGCACGGGGAAGATGGGCCGTGTCGGCAATCATGTCGCGGTGCGCGTGGAGCAGGGCATTCGCCATCACAAGCGCGCGGAAGCGCCCGCCATCGAAACGAAAATTCCCGAGATGAACATGTCGGGCGGAGGCAAGTGACCATGCTGGGCGAACTCCCTTTCAGCACCGTGCTCGAGATCGTCGTCTGCCTGTTTCTGGCGGCGACCATCGCCTACTGCGCCATTCTCGACCGCAAGCTCCGCGCGATGCGCGCCGGACAGGACGGGATGCGCGAGCTCGTCGCGGAGCTCAATGCAGCGACGCAGCGCGCCGTGGGTGCCATCGATGGATTGAAGCGTGCGAGCGAGGAGAGCGGCGAGGAACTTGCCGAGCGAATCCGCCGGGCGCGCGGGCTTGCCGATGAATTGTCGCTGATGCTCGAATCCGGCAACAGCATTGCCGACCGGCTGGGCCGGGCGGACAGGCCCGTGTCCGCATCATCCGCTCCGGCGCGGCAGGCTGCGCGGCCCGCTTCGCCGCGCGATGCCGCCACGGCCGCGCGGGCGGCAAGCCAGCTTCTCGAAGCCTTGAAAAAGAAGTCGGGGTGACCGGCGCCATGAGCTTCCTCAACCGATTGCGGCTGCTGCCCACCGTCATTCTCTGCGCTTCGCTGCTGCTGACGCTGAAGCTTGCCGATATTGCGGCGGGCGGGGGCGGACACGCGATTTCGGTCGCGCAGGCAAGTTCGCCGAAGGCGGAGCCGGAGACGCAGGCCGCGCCGGAAGGCGAAGCGGTGCCCGGCGAAGATGCCGCAGCAGGCGGAGAAGCGGCTGCACCGATGCCGGCCGATGAAGGCATTACGTCGCGTTTCAGCAAATCGGAAACCACGGTTCTCGAAAGCCTTACGGCCCGCCGCGAGGAACTCGACCGGCGCGCCCAGGCGCTCGATACGCGCGAGCAGCTTCTCACCGCCGCCGAAAAGCGGATCGAGGAGCGCATCGCGGAACTGAAAGAGATCGAGTCCCGCATCGGCACACGCATTGGCGAGCAGGACGCGGAAAACGAGGCTCGTCTCGCGGGCGTGGTCACGATGTACGAGACCATGAAGCCGAAGGACGCGGCGCGGATCTTCGAGCGGCTCGACATGGGCGTGCTGATCGAGGTGGCCAAGCGCATGCAGCCCCGGAAGCTCGCAAGCGTGCTGTCGGAAATGGACCCCGTGGCCGCTCAGGACCTGACGGTGGAGCTTGCGCTCGGCACGAATCTGAACGCCGAACCGGCGGCGGCTCCCCAGGGTGCTGACGCTTCGGCCGATCCGGCCTTTCGCAATGCCGAAAAGGCCAGCTAATCCGCGCAAAAATGCCGGGCTTTAAGGCCCACTTAACCGGCCCCACCTAGACTGGCTTCTCGCAGCGGCAGAAGGCCGCGATTTTGCAGGCAGAAGCTTCAGGGGCGCAGCGCGTGAACCGGCTCATCCGACATCGTTGTCCGGACGACACAATCGGCATATTCGGCCGCTTGGCGGTATTTGCCGCGTTCGCTTTCCTCCTGATGCTGACGATCCTTTCGCAGCCGGCAAGCGCGAACGACACGCGCGTCGAATTGCGGGAGGAGGACGGCTATGGCCGTCTGATCTTCACCTTCCCGGGCGGTATTCCCTCGCATCGCGCCTCGGTCAATTCAGGTGTGCTCGTGCTCGAGTTCGGGCGCGCCGTGCAGATCGACAGCGACACATTCCTGCGCGAGATGCCGCGCTATTTCGCGATGATCCGACAGTCCGAGGACCGCCGCAACATCCGCGCCGCGCTGACTACAGATTTCACGCTCGATACCAAGACGGCGGAGAACGCCGTCTATGTCGACCTGCTGCCGCCCGGCTGGACCGGCGCCCCGCCGCCGCTGCCCGCCGAGGTGCTGGCGCGGATCGAAGAGGCGCGGCTGGCGAAGAAGGCAGCGGACGCGGCGGAGATGGCCGCGAAGGCGCAGGGCATCGTCGAGCCGGATGCGCCGCCGCCCGGCCTCGTCGTCCGCGCGGCGACATTGCCGGAGATGACGCGGCTCGTGTTCGACTGGAACCAGCCGGTTCTCTATTCGCTGGTGAACCGCGAGGGCCTTGCCACCATCACCTTCGACCGTTCGTCGAAGGTCGATCTGTCGCGGCTGCGGGCCGATCTTCCTCCGTTCCTTGCGGGCATCAATGCGGTGGAGCATGAGGGACGTCTCGCGATCGTGCTGACGCTGAAGCCCGGCGTTGCCGTTTCCGATTTCCGCGAGGACCTGAGCGTCGTTCTCGACATAAAGCCTTTGCATTCGGCTTCTGCCGTCGGGCCGGAGAGCGCAGCGCGCGCGGGCGAGCCCCGGCAGATCACGCCGCCGGCGGCGGAAGAGCCCGCGGCGCGTGAGGCGGACGCCGAGGAAGCGCCGAAGGTCGCCGAGGAGGCGGCTCCGGCCGAACAGCCCGAAGCCGCCGCCGGCCCGGTGCCTGAAGGCAAGCGCCCCGCCGGCAAAGCGGTGGTGCGTTTCGCCGATGGCCGCAATGGCAAGGATATTCTCGTCGACTGGCCGGAGCCCGTCGGCGCCGCGGTGTTCGAGCGCGCGGACCGGCTCTGGATGATTTTCGACCGCGCGCTGCCGGTCGATCTTTCGCAGGCGGGTGCTCCCGATCCGGCGGAAGGTCCGTTCGCGGGCGCCGTCGAGGCGATCGAGCTCGATGAAGGCGTGGCGCTTACCGTTGCGCTGAAGGGCCGTGTGCTGACCGGCGCCGTCAACGAAGGCGCGAGCTGGCGCATCTCGGCCGGCGAGACGCTGCCGACGACCGGGAGGCCGATCGGTATCTCCCGCAAGTGGCGCGACGATGGGCGCGGCCTTGTCGAATTCGACCTGCGCACGCCGCGCAAGGTGCTGCGTGTGCGCGATCCGCTGGTCGGCGACGATATCATCGCCGTGACAGCCATCGGCCCCGGACAGGCGATGCAGATGCCGCGGAGCTTTGTCGAGTTCCAGGCGCTCAGAACGGCGCAGGGCGTGGCCATCGTGCCGGTGGCGGACGATCTCAATGTGGCGGCGGCGCCGGACAGCGTCATCGTGACAAGGGTCGACGGACTTACCCTCTCGGCGGACGATCACCGCGACGGACGGGACGGAAGCGAGACGCCGCTTGTGGATCAGGCCTCGCCCGCCGAAATGCGCTTCGCCGAGTGGCGCGAAGCGCCCGGCGAGACCTATTACGACCGGCGCCAGCATTACATTTCGGCGCTCGCGGGCGCGCGCGAGCAGGAGATCGGCGATCTCCGGTTCGCCTATGGCCGCTTCCTGCTTGCCTATGGGCTTGCGCCGGAGGCGAGGGCGATGCTGCTTGCCGCGCGGCAGGTCAATCTCCGCTTCGCAACGGATCCAGCCTTTCAGGCGGCGCTCGGCGTTTCCTCCGCGCTGAGCGGCCGTCATGTCGAGGCGATCCGCGAGCTTTCGGGCCCCGGTCTCGACAATTCGCCTCATGCGGCGGCATGGCGCGGTCTTTCGCGCGCCTCGCTCGGCCATTGGGACGAGGCGCGGGCGCAGTTCGCACTTGCAGGTGCGATTTCCGATTCATTCGGCGAGGAGCTGCAGACCGAATTCCGCTCGCTTGCCGCCATCGCCGCGCTCAAGACGAAGGACATTGCCGCCGCCGAACAATATGCGGCCGGATTTCCGCGCGAACCGCAGAGCCAGCGCGCCCATGCGCAGATCGTGCTCGTGAATGCGATGATCGCGGATGCGCATGACCGCAAGGACAGGGCGCTCGTCTATTACGACGCCGCAATCGAAGGCGGTTATCCGCCGGTCGCCGCGCGGGCGCGCTTCGGCAAGGCGCAGATGCTCCATCGCGCGGGCGAAATGGACGACGAGGCCTTCGGCAAGGAACTCGAAAGCCTGCGCTATGCCTGGCGCGGCGACGATCTCGAGCTCGATATCCTGACGCAGCTTGCGGCGGTGCGGCTTTCCGAAGGCAAGGTCGGCGAGGCGCTGAAGGTGATGCGCACCGCGACCGACAATTTTCCCGACAGCGACGAAGCGCATCGCATGAACATGCGGATGTCGGAAATCTTCGCCGATTATTTCCTCAGCAAGTCGATCGACGACCTGACGCCCGTTCAGGCGCTTGCCTTTTTCGAGGCGTTCAAGGAGCTGACGCCAATCGGCCAGCGGGGCGACGAGCTGATCCGCGATCTGGCGGAGCGGCTGGTGGAAGTCGACCTGCTGGAGCAGGCGGCGCATCTGCTCGACTATCAGGTGGCGAACCGCCTGCATGGCGGCGTTGCCAAGGCGCAGGTGGCGGCTCGGCTTGCCTCGATCTTCCTGACCGATCACAAGCCCGACCGGGCGCTGGCGGCACTCCGGGCGACGCGGCAGAACCTGCTGCCGGAAGCGCTGGCCGAACGGCGGATGCTGCTCGAGGCGCGGGCGCTGTCCGATCTCAAGCAATTCGACCATGCGCTCGACCTGATCGAGGGCAAGGAAGGTCCGCTTGTGGACAGGTTGCGGGCCGATACGCTGTGGAGCGCGGGGCGCTGGGCGGATGCAGGTGCCGCCATCGAGACGGCGCTCAGCGAGAGGTGGAAGAGCGGCGAGCCGCCGAGCAGTGAAGAACGGCTGCTCATCATGCGCGGCGCCATAGCCTATTCGCTGGCGGAGGATGAAGAAGGGCTTGCCCGTTTCCGGATCATGTTCGGCGAAACGATGGCCGGCAGCCCGGATGCCGAAGCCTTTGCCGTGGTCACGGAACCGATCGTGAAGCAGGGCGTCGCCTTCCGCGACATGGCGAGCCGGGTCGCCTCAATCGATACGCTGGACCGTTTCATCGCCGCGTTGAAGATCAACGAAGTGACGGCGATCAACTGACCGGAGAGGCCGTGAGGGGCGCGCGCCGCGCCGCCGTCACGTGCCGAAGCTCTGGACGAGGCTTCCCGCGATCAGCGACCAGCCGTCCACCAGCACGAAGAATATGAGCTTGAAGGGTAGCGATATGATGATCGGCGGCAGCATCATCATGCCCATCGACATGAGGACGGAGGCCACCACCATGTCGATCACGATGAAGGGCAGGAAGACCAGGAAGCCGATTTCAAAGGCGCGGCGCAGCTCGCTGATCATGAAGGCGGGCACCAGCACCTGAAGACCGATCTCCTCCGGCTCTTCCGGTTCCTCGATGCCCGACAGGTCGACGAAGAGCTTGAGGTCTTCCTTGCGGACCTGGGAGAGCATGAAGGTCTTGAAGGGCCCGCTGGTCAGCGTGAAGGCTTCGCCCGTATCGATTTCCTCGTTGATGAGCGGCTCGATGCCCTGCTGATAGGCGGCGGTGAAGGTGGGCATCATCACGAAAGCCGTGAGGAAGAGCGCGAGGCTCACCAGCACCGCGTTGGGCGGCGATTGCTGCATGCCGAGCGCCGTGCGCAGGAGGCCGAGCACCACGATGATCCGCACGAAGGACGTGACCATGATCAGGATCGACGGCGCGAGGCTCAGGATGGTGATGAGCGCGACGATCTGGACGACACGTTCGGTGAGGCCGAGGCCTTCCGTCATGTCGATCTGAATGGACTGGGCGTCTGCCGGCAGAGCGAGACCCATGAATACCAGCGTGAGCGCGAGCATCGCCGCGCCGCGCTTCAAGGAGGGCGGCACGGACAGGCGGGACGCGATGGAGGAGAGGCTGATCACGCGCGGCGCTCCTTGATGTATTCGACGAAACGCTGAAGCTGAACGATATGGGCAGGACCGGTGAAAGCCGGACGCGGCGCATCGGTTTCCGTCGCGGCCGCAGGCGCCGCGGGTGCGTCGATGCCGCTTTCGATGAGCAGCGGATGTTCGCCGCCGATCAGAACCAGATGTTCCTTGCCGTCGCGGCGGATGAGAAGCAGGCGATGTTTCGCATCGACCGGCCTTACCTCGACAATACCGACGCGGCGGTTTGCGCCCGCCGACGTGATGCCCGGCGCGAGGCCGAAGCGCTTCGCGACCATGGCGCAAAGGCCGATCAGGCCGATGATGAAGGCCAGCGCCGCCACGAAGCGGAAGATTTCAGAGAAGTCCATTTTGACTTGCTTCCCACCCAGAAGGCCGCCGCCCGACGGCCCGGAACGGGAAGAATTTGCCGCGTCAGCCTTAATGCCGGGTTAAAGGCCAGAGAATTCGGGGGTTTGGCTGGTTAGCCCTTTATGAAGGGCCCCGGCAGAATTTGCCGCGTTAGTGCGATGTTAACTCCGGGATGGTGAGACTGCCCCTGCCGCCAAGGAATGCGTGGCTTCGGATCGGACTTCTCGCGCGCCCCAGAAGACAGCGCCTGAGAGGATCGCGGGAGCACGCAACATGGCGTTCGGCGACCTTCCCATCATCGGCATGATGAAGCAGCGCATGCACTGGCTTGCGGCGCGCCAGCAGGTGCTCGCGCAGAACGTCGCGAATGCCGACACGCCGGGCTATACCGCGCGCGATCTGAAGCAGCTCGATTTCGGCGACATGGTGAAGCGCAGCGGCCCCGCCATGCGCCCGGTCGCCACGCAGGCGGCCCATATCGGCAGCCCGGCCATGGGCGCCGGCCAGGGCTTCAAGCCCGGCCAGGCGAAGGGCGGCGAAGTCATCAAGAAGCCGGATTTCGAAACCTCGCCGACGGGCAATTCGGTCGTGCTCGAGGACCAGATGATCAAGGTCGCCGAGACGCAGCTGGACTACCAGACAGTGACCGGGCTCTACACGAAGAGCCTCGGCCTCATCAAGATTGCACTCGGCCGCAGTAACTGAGCCGGGCTGAAAGGACGCATCATGAGCGCGATGGATCTTATCAAATCGATGGTGGTGGCCGCCTCGGGCCTCAAGGCCCAGAGCGGGCGCATGCGCATCATCGCCGAGAATATCGCCAATGCCGATTCCGCCGCGCGCGTGCCCGGCGGCGATCCCTACCGCCGCAAGGTCGTGACTTTCGAGAAGGCGCTCAATCGCGAGATCGGCGCCGAGACGGTGAAGATCGGCCGGCCGACATTCGACAGGTCGGACTTCCAGCTCAAATATCTGCCGGGTCATCCCGGCGCGGACGAGAACGGCTATGTGAAGATGCCGAACGTCAACAGCATGGTCGAATCCATGGACATGCGCGAGGCGCAGCGCAGCTACGAGGCCAACCTCAATCTCATCCAGGCTTCGCGGCGCATGATTACGCAGACCATCGAAATCCTGCGGCGATAGGGGCTGATCCATGACCACCATTCCGGCATCCATGGCGCTCAATGCCTATGCCCGCGCGGCAGGCATGGGCGGCAATGCGCAAACGCCGCAGCCCGGCAATGCGGGGCAGGCGAACGGCGGCTTCGGAGAAATTCTGAAGCAGACGCTCTCCGACACGGTGAATGTGTCGAAGGCGAGCGAAATGCAGATGGCGGCCGTTACCGGGGGCACCGGCGGCAATATCGTGGACGTGGTGACGGCGGTCGCCGAAGCCGAATCCGCGCTGCAGACGGTCGTGACCGTGCGGGACAAGGTCATCACGGCCTATCAGGAAATCATGCGCATGCCGATCTGACGGCAGGGCGGGGGCGGACAGTAAATGAGCGGACCTGAAGTACTCGATATCGCACAGCAGGCGATCTATGTGGTGTTGATCGTCTCGGCGCCGATGATGTTCGTCGCGCTCGGCGTCGGCCTCGCGATTGCGCTGCTGCAGGCATTGACGCAGGTCCAGGAAATGACGCTGGTCTTCGTGCCGAAGATCATCGCGATCTTCCTCACCATGCTCATATCGCTGCCATTCATGGCGCAGGCGCTCGAGGGTTTCACGGTGCTGATCTCGCAAAAGATCATATCTGGCTAGAGACAGCGCCTCCATGATCACCATCGAGTACCTGCCGCAAACGGCGTTCACCTTCATGCTGATCTTCACGCGGCTTGCCGCGATGATCATGCTGATGCCGGCGCTGGGCGAGACGAGCATTCCCGCGAATGTGCGCATCATCCTTGCGCTGCTGCTCTCCTTCGTGATGATGCCGCTCGTCGCCTCGAGCTATGGCGAGCTGCCGGCCACCGTAGCGGGGCTCGCCTTCGTGGTGGTGACGGAAATCGCCGTCGGGCTTTTCATCGGCGGTGCAGCGCGCATCGTCATGAGCGCGCTTCACGTGGCGGGCAATATCATCGCGCTGCAGGTGAGCCTTGCCTTCGCGCAGAACGTGGACCCGACGCAGGGGCAGCAGGGCGTGCTGATCGCGAATTTCCTGTCGCTGACGGCCGTGACGCTAATCTTCGTCACCAATCTCGACCACCTGCTGATCGCCGCCATGCATGACAGCTACAAGCTCTTCGTGCCGGGGCAGGCCATTCCGGTCGGGGACTTCTCGCAGGTTGCGGTGACGATGATTTCCGGTTCGTTCAAGATCGGGCTGCAGCTTGCCGCGCCGTTCCTCGTGTTCGGTCTCATCTTCTATGTCGGTATCGGCATTCTTTCGAGGCTGATGCCGCAGATCCAGATTTTCTTCATCGCGATGCCGGCCAACATCATGCTTGGTTTCGTGCTTCTGCTCTTCCTGCTAGCGGCCATGATGACGTGGTTCCTGCAGTATTTCGAGCAGGCGATGTCCGTTTTCGTCGGTTAGGCCGGAGGGACCCCCATGGCCGATCAGGACGATTCGGAAAAAACAGAAGAACCGACACACCGAAAACTAGAAGAAGCCGAAAAGAAAGGCGATATCGTCAAGAGCCAGGAGATCAGCACCTGGTTCGTGATGCTCGGCGCCGCGATCTCGATCGCCATGCTCGCGCCTTCGACCGCCTCGTCGATGATGGGGTCGCTCTCGATCTTCCTCGCGCAGCCCAATGCGATACCGATGGATGCCGAGCATCTCAGGCATATCTGGCTCGGCATCGGGCGGGATGTGTTCGGCGCCGTGCTCGGCCCGCTCTGCATTCTCGCGGGCGCGGCACTTTTCGGCCATCTCATCCAGCATTCGCCGGTCTTCACGACCGAGAACATGAAGCCGAAGCTTTCCAAGGTTTCGCCGAAGGAGGGCCTGAAGCGCCTGTTCGGGGCGAAGAGCCTGATGAACCTCGCCAAGGGCATCGTCAAGATCGTCGTGGTGGGCGTCGTCTCCTTCATGATCGTCTGGCCGGAGCGCGACCGCCTCGCCCTGATGATGACCTGGGACGTGATCCAGCTGCTGCCCGTCGTGCAGGTGATGGCACTCAAGATGTTCGCCGGCGTGATCGCGGTGATGACCGTCGTTGCCGTGCTCGACTATCTCTTCGAGCGCATGCAGTGGATGAAGAAGCAGCGCATGACCGTCCAGGAAGTGAAGGACGAGTACAAGCAGATGGAAGGCGACCCGACGGTGAAGGCGAAGCTGCGCCAGATCCGCACCGAGCGCGGCCGCAAGCGCATGATGGCCGCAGTGCCGACCGCCACCGTCATCATCACCAACCCGACCCACTACGCAGTGGCGCTCAAATACGAGCAGGGCATGGGCGCGCCGGTCGTCGTCGCCAAGGGTGTCGATGCCGTCGCCTTCAAGATCCGCGAAATCGGCCAGGAAAACGATGTGCCGATCGTCGAGAATCCGCCGCTTGCGCGCGCGCTTCACGCAACCGTCAATATCGACGACGAGGTCAAGCCGGAACACTACAAGGCGGTGGCCGAGGTCATTGGATATGTCATGCGTCTTAAGGCTAAGATGACCGGCGGGCGTGGCCGGAGGTGATTCGGCCCGGCGGAGAGACGCGGGAGCAGGCCATGGCCGATACGCCGGCCGATTATAATGAAACCGAAATCGGCGCCGGAGACGAGGGCGGACGCGCGTCCGAAGGCGGCTTCTCGCTGCCTGCCCGGCGCTGGGTCGTGATTGCGGCGGTCGCGCTCGGCATCGTCACCACGCTTCTCGATACGCTCGGCGTTCACGTTTTCGGGTTCCCCGGTCTTCTGACGGCGTTCGGGCTCGTCGCCATTGGCGGCGCGGTGCTTTACGGCCTTTCCGGCAGCCAGGCCGATGCGTTCAGCCGGTCGCCGCTTGCAGCCGCCGATGCGCTTTCCGCGCTTCCCGACCCCTGCTATGTGACCGACCGGCGGGGCTCCGTTCTCTTCGCCAATGCCGCCTGGCGCGACCTGACCGGCGCCTTCGACGGCGACCGCGTCGTGCCGGTCGAGCGGCTGCTGGCGGGGAAAGGCGAGGGCTCGGAAGTGTCCTTCCGTCTGGCGCAGGCGGCGCGGACGGGCTTTGCCGCCGAAGAGGACATCGAGATCGGCCCGCGCAATGTGACGCGCACCTACCGCGCCATCGTGCGGCCACTGGGCGGGGCGTCGGGCGGCGCGGTCTGGCTGTTCCGCGACCTCACGGTGGAGCGCGAGCGCGCGGCTTCGGCGGAAAAGCGGCATCGCCGGTCCCTTTCCTATATCGAACATGCGCCGTTCGGCTTTTTCGCGACCGATGCCGAAAGCCGGCTCATCTTCATGAATGCGCGGCTCGGCGAATGGCTCGGATCGGACCCTCGGCTTCTGACCGAGCGGCGGACGAAGCTCGACGAGCTGGTGCTTGGCGAGGTGCCGGCGCTGGAGGAAGGCGAGGCCGCGCAGAGCGGGCAGCTGCTGCCGCTCGACGTCGATCTGCGAGGGCCCGACGGAAAGGCCTTTCCGGTCCGCGTGCTGCGGACGCGCGTGGCCGATGCGGCAGGGCAGGCGCGTATATTCGCGCTGGTGCTGAGCCGGACCACGGGCGACAAGGCGGAAGAGACGGCGCGCGACGCCGAAATGCGCTTTGCCCGCTTCTTCAACAATGCGCCGGTCGGCATTGCGACCGTCGACAGCGAAGGCCGCATCGACAATGCGAACCGCTCCTTCCTCGCCTATGCGGGGGCGGAGGTGAAGCGCGGGCTGAAACTCTCCGACCTGCTGATGGAGGAGGACCGCGAGGCGGCGGAAGAAGCGATCCGCAACGCGCGGAAAGGGGTGAGCGGCGGGGCGATCGACGTTCGTCTGGCGCGCAATCTCGACCGGGTGGGGCAGCTTTACGCCGCGAGCGTCGATATGGGCGCGGAAGCCTCGGTCGTCGTCTATCTGATCGACGCGACGGAGCAGAAATCGCTCGAGATGCAGTTCGCCCAGTCGCAGAAGATGCAGGCGGTGGGCCAGCTCGCGGGCGGCGTGGCGCATGACTTCAACAATCTGCTGACGGCCATCATCGGCTTCTGCGACCTGCTGCTTGCGCGCCACCAGGCGGGCGACCCGTCCTTCGCCGATGTCGTGCAGATCAAGCAGAACGCAAACCGTGCGGCGAACCTGACGCGGCAATTGCTCGCCTTCTCGCGGCGGCAGACGCTGCGCCCCAAGGTTCTCTCGCTCACGGACGCGCTGGCGGAACTGCAGAACCTGCTGGCGCGGCTTCTCACCGAAAAGGTCGAGCTCAAGATCGTGCATGGCCGCGATCTCGGCCTCGTGAAGGTCGACCAGAACCAGCTCGAGCAGGTGATCATCAATCTCGCCGTCAATGCGCGCGACGCGATGCCGGATGGCGGGCGGCTCACCATCCGCACGGCGAATGTGTCGGAGGCGGACAGCCGCGCGCTCGACCACCCGCTGATGCCGCATGCCGAATATGTGCTGATCGAGGTGTCGGACACGGGCACCGGCATTCCGAAGGAAAATCTCGGCAAGATTTTCGAGCCCTTCTACACGACGAAGGACCCCTCGAAGGGGACGGGGCTCGGGCTATCGACCGTCTATGGCATCATCAAGCAGACGGGCGGCTTCATCTTCCCCTATTCGACGGTGGGGAAGGGCACGAGCTTCCGCATCTATCTGCCGCGCTATATCGAGACCCCGGCCGAAAAGGCGGCGGAAGCCGAAGCCGCCGCCGCCGCTGCCGCTGCGCCGGCCGAGACGGCCGATCTCACCGGCAAGGGGACCATCCTGCTCGTCGAGGACGAGGACGCCGTGCGCACCTTTGCCGCCCGCGCGCTCGCCACGCGGGGCTATGAAGTGCTGCAGGCCGAAAGCGGCGAGGTGGCGCTCGAGGTCGTGCGCGAGCACGAGGGGCGGATCGATCTCGTCGTGTCCGACGTGGTGATGCCCAATATGGACGGGCCGACCATGGCGAAGGAGCTGAAGACGCTGCTCCCCGGCACGCCGATCATCTTCGTCTCGGGCTATGCGGAAGATGCCTTCGCCAAGAACCTCGACCCCGACCAGGAATTCCACTTCCTGCCGAAGCCCTTCTCCCTGAAGCAGCTTGCTGCTGCCGTGAAGGACGTGATGGGGGCGAAGTAGGCCGCACTGTCCCGCATGAGGGTGGCTGCGAGACGTTTCACGTGGAACACCGTGCGAACATGTGTTCAATTTCCATTTATATTCAATAGGTTAAAAAATCCATTGCCAAAAAGAACAAAATAGGTACATTGAATTTCAGCAAGCGCGGGTGATCTGCGGGCGGTGGACCTTCATCGCGCGCTGGAGATCGGCGCGGCTTTCCTTCCGCGCGCAGGGCCTGATAAAGCTCGACCTTCAACTGGGTGAGGGCGGCAGCACCGCATGAAGCGCGCCTGGGCTTAGCGGCAGGCGGCAGAGTTTCCACGCCGTCCGCGATCGCGCCCGCGGCGGTGCTTCCTCGATCGCATCGGCGGCGGCGCGGGCGAGGCGTCTTCCCGCGTTTCGCCGAAGCTCGTCACCTCGGGCAATGAAGGGCAGGTGATGAGCGAGGTATCACCATCGCTGTCAGTTCGATTTCATAGTTCCGCATCATTTCAGTCCCAGATCCTTCAGGATCTTGTTCACAGGCCCTTACCCAATTCCTTGCCGCTTCCGTGCATCGGCAGTTGCGAAGTGCGGGTGCCGCGCCTGACAGTCAGATGGCCGGAGCCGCCCTTGTGGTTCTCGAAATGTGCAGCCATGCCGCGCGAGATACTTCTTCAGTTCGGCGCTGTTCATCTGGGGTCAAGGCTCTTTAACAGATGTGTTAAGTCAACATAAATGTTATTCTTGCTCGATTAGCGCCGGAAGGCAATGGCCGGAAAATGCGAACACGATATGAACATGGTCTTATTAATCATGCAAAATCAATGGCTTAAAAATTCGGTTGCCATTGAGAACAAAACGGGTACTGTTTGTTCCCATCAAAATCGCATTGCGCGACTCGGCGGCGTGGTTAAAGGGAAAACGGCATGTCCAAGAATGTAGTGAGCCTCGTGAAAGACGTTAGACAAGAAGAAGGCGCTGGACGCCGCCTTGACCAGATCGAGCGGTCGTTCGGCAAGGGTTCCATCATGCGGCTCAGCAAGAACGCGAGCAGGTGGTGGAAATCGAAGCCGTTTCCCACAGGCTCGCTCGGCCTCGACATTGCGCTCGGCATCGGCGGGCTGCCCCGCAATGCGTGATCGGGATTTACGAATGCCGGAATCCTCCGGGCAAGACGCGCTCAGCAGCTCCAGACCATTGCCGGGCCCAGAAGAGGGGCGGCATTTGCGGCTTTGTCGACGCGGAACATGCGCTCGATCCCGTCTATGCCCTGGCTCGGCGTGCAGCTCGATGAACTGCTGATTTCGCAGCCCGATACGGGCGAGCGAGCGCTCAGATCGCGGACACGCTGGTGCGCTCCGGCGCGGTGGATGTGCTCGTGATCGACTCGGTCGGCGCTGACGCCCAAAGCCGAACTCGAAGGCGAAATGGGTGACTCGCTGCCCGGCCTTCAGGTACCTGATAGGCCGGGCGCTCCGCAAACTCACCGCCTCGATTTCCGGTCGAACACCATGGTGATCTTCATCAACCAGATCCGCATGAAGATCGGCGTCATGTTCAGCAGCCCGGAAGCGGCGACAGATGCGGCAATGCGCTGAAATTCTATGCCTCCGTCCGCCTCGATATCCGCCGCATCGGCTCGATCAAGGAGCGCGACGAGGTGGTCGGCAACCAGACCCGCGTCAAGGTCGTGAAGAACAAGGTGGCGCCGCCCTTCAAGCAGGTCGAGTTCGACATCATGTATGGCGAGGGCATTTCCAAGATGGGCGAACTTGTCGATCTCGGCGTCAAGGCCGGTATCGTGGAGAAGTCCGGCTCCTGGTTCTCCTATAACAGCCAGCGGATCGGCCAGGGCCGCGAGAATGCCAAGCAGTTCCTGCGCGAGAATCCGGACATGGCGAACGAGATCGAGACCGCGATCCGCCAGAATGCCGGCCTCATTGCCGAGAAGATTCTCGACGAAGTGAGACCGGATGAGGTCGAGGATGGCGATATGGAGGCGAGCGCCTGACGCGCGCCCGATGAGGCTGAACAAGTTTCTCTAGCTCCGGCCGTCCGGCCGGGCACAAGACGGCGCCGGGTACCCTCCGGCGCCGTTTTCCGTTTCACGGCCGTCCCTTGCCGGCAGGCAAGGCGCCGGGCGGGGCTTTCTGGACAGTCTGCCGGGCGACAGGTAAAAGCGGGCAACCTATATTCATCAATGAAAAGGGGCGGATAGCCGGTGGCTGCCGCTTGCCCGAGGGTCCCGAAGGGGCCCGCCCAATCGAGTAGACAGAGCGGACCCATGGACGGCCTCAACGAGATCCGACGCAAGTTTCTGGACTATTTCAGCGCGCAGGGGCACGAGGCCGTGCCCTCCGGGCCGCTCGTGCCGAACAACGATCCGACGCTGCTCTTCACCAATGCGGGCATGGTGCCGTTCAAGAACGTCTTCACCGGTCAGGAGACGCGGCCCTATGTGCGCGCGGCGAGCGCGCAGAAATGCGTGCGCGCGGGGGGCAAGCATAACGATCTCGACAATGTCGGCTATACGGCACGCCACCACACTTTCTTCGAGATGCTCGGCAATTTCTCCTTCGGCGACTATTTCAAGGCGGAGGCGATCGAGTTTGCCTGGACGCTGATCACCAGGGAATTCGGCATTCCGAAGGAGCGGCTGCTCGCGACCGTCTATGCCGAGGACGAGGAAGCCTTCGGCCTCTGGAAGAAGATCGCCGGACTTCCCGACGCGAAGATCATCCGCATCCCGACATCGGACAATTTCTGGTCGATGGGCGATACGGGCCCCTGCGGACCGTGCTCGGAAATCTTCTTCGATCATGGCGACAGGATTCCCGGCGGCCCGCCCGGCGGCCCCGATCAGGATGGCGACCGCTTCATCGAAATCTGGAATCTCGTCTTCATGCAGTATGAGCAGCATGCCGACGGGACGCGCACGAACCTGCCCAAGCCCTCGATCGATACCGGCATGGGGCTCGAGCGCATCGCCGCCGTGCTGCAGGGCACGCATGACAATTACGCGACCGATCTCATGCGGGCGCTGATCGTCGCTTCCGCCGAAGCCTCGAAAAGCGATCCCGACGGCGCCCATGCGGTGAGCCACCGGGTGATCGCCGATCATCTGCGCTCGTCGTCTTTCCTCATTGCCGATGGTGTGATGCCGTCGAATGAGGGCCGCGGCTATGTGCTTCGCCGCATCATGCGCCGAGCCATGCGCCATGCGCAGCTTGTCGGCGTGGCCGAGCCGCTGATGCACCGGCTGGTGCCGGCGCTGGTCCGCCAGATGGGCGATGCCTATCCGGAACTCCGCCGCGCCGAAGCGCTCGTCACCGAGACGCTGAAGCTCGAGGAAACGCGCTTCCGCGAAACGCTGACGCGCGGGCTGAAGCTCCTCGACGACGAGGTCGAACAGCTTGGCGGCAAGGGCGTCTTGCCGGGCGAGGTCGCCTTCAAGCTTTACGATACTTACGGCTTCCCGCTCGATCTCACGCAGGACGCGCTGCGCTCGCGCGGCATGAGCGTCGACCAGACAGGCTTCGACGCCGCGATGGCGAAGCAGCGCCAGGACGCGCGCGCTGCCTGGGCGGGGTCGGGCGAAAAGGCGACGGAGGCGGTCTGGTTCGAGCTCCGCGAGAAGCTCGGCGCGACCGAATTCCTCGGCTATGAAAGCGAAGTCGCGGAAGGCAAGATCGTGGCGCTGCTGGTGGATGGGCAACCGGTCGATGCGGTCGAGGCGGGACAGGAAGCGGCGATCATCACGAACCAGACGCCGTTCTATGGCGAGTCGGGCGGGCAGGTCGGCGATACGGGCATCATCTTCTCGGCGGACGGCGCGGAATTCCCCGTGATCGACACGATGAAGAAGCTCGGCGACATGCATGTCCATATCGGCAAGCTCGCGCGCGGGCGGCTCAAGACCGGCGATATCGTTGAGATGAAGGTCGACAAGGCGTTGCGCGACGCGACGCGGGCCAATCATTCGGCGACGCATCTCGTGCATGAGGCGCTGCGCCGCGTGCTCGGTCCCCATGTCACGCAGAAGGGCTCGATGGTGGGACCGGAGCGGCTTCGCTTCGACTTCAGCCATCCGAAGCCGATGACGGCGGAGGAGATTGCCGCGGTTGAATCCATCGTGAACGGCATCATTCGTCAGAACACGGAAGTTTCGACGCGGCTGATGACGCCGGACGATGCGATTGCTGCGGGTGCGCTGGCGCTGTTCGGCGAGAAGTATGGCGAGGAAGTGCGCGTGCTCGCCATGGGCGTCGACGATGCGAAGGACAACCGCACCTATTCGGTGGAGCTTTGCGGCGGCACGCATGTGCGCCGCGTCGGCGACATCGCGATCTTCAAGATCGTGAGCGAGAGTGCGGTTGCCTCCGGCATCCGCCGCATCGAGGCGCTGACGGGTGAGGGCGCGCGCGCCTATCTCTCGCAGCAGGAGCGGATTGCGAAGGAAGCAGCGGGCGCGCTGAAGATCGCGCCGGAAGACCTGCCGGCGCGTGTCGTCTCGCTGATGGAGGAGCGCAAGCGCCTCGAGCGCGAACTCGCAGAAGCAAAGAAGAAGCTCGCGATGGGCGGCGGCGCTTCCGCCGGCGATGCCGGATCGCAGGTCGAGGAAATGGGCGGCGTGAAGCTGATGCTGCGCAAGCTCGAAGGCGTGAACCCGAAGGATCTGCGCGGGCTTGTCGATGACGGCAAGAAGCAGCTCGGCTCGGGCGTCGTTGCCTTCGTCGCCATTTCGGAAGACGGCAAGGGCGCCATCGCGGTCGGCGTTACCGCCGATCTCACCGGGCGTTTCAACGCGGTCGAACTCGTGAAGGCGGGCGCGGCGGCGATGGGCGGTTCGGGCGGCGGCGGGCGGCCCGACATGGCGCAGGCCGGCGGGCCCGATGCCTCCAAGGCCGATGCGGCACTCGATGCCGTTCGCGGCGCCATCGGCGCGCTGGCGGGTGCGGCGTAACCTTACCGGGGTTCGTCATTGCGAGGAGCGGCGCAGCCGCGACGAAGCAATCCAGGGGCCAACAAGCACTACGCTTGCGGCCCCTGGATTGCTTCGCTTCGCTCGCAATGACGAAAAGGGTAGTTGCCGGAAGGCCCGTCACCCCGCCTTGGCGAGGGCCTTGTCGAGATTGGCGGCGACCTTGTCGAGGAAGCCTTCGGTCGAGAGCCAGGACTGTTCCGAGCCGACGAGAAGCGCGAGGTCCTTCGTCATGTAGCCGGACTCGACGGTGGAGACGCAGACCTTTTCGAGCGTGGCGGCGAATTTCGCCAGCGGCTCGTTGCCGTCGAGTTTCGCGCGATGCGTGAGTCCGCGCGTCCAGGCGAAGATCGAGGCGATGGAGTTGGTCGAGGTTTCCTCGCCGCGCTGATGGGCGCGGAAGTGGCGCGTCACCGTGCCATGGGCGGCTTCGGCTTCCATGATCTTGCCGTCCGGCGTCATCAGCACGGAGGTCATGAGCCCGAGCGAGCCGAAGCCCTGCGCGACGGAGTCCGACTGCACGTCGCCGTCATAGTTCTTGCAGGCCCAGACATAGCCGCCGGACCATTTCATGGCGGAAGCCACCATGTCGTCGATCAGGCGGTGCTCATAGGTCACCTTCGCCTTTTCGAACTCGGCCTTGAATTCCTTTTCGTAAATCTCCTGGAAGAGATTCTTGAAGCGGCCGTCATAGGTTTTCAGGATCGTGTTCTTGGTCGAAAGATAGACCGGGTAGCCGCGGTCGAGCCCGTATTTCATACAGGCGCGGGCGAAGTCGCGGATCGAGTCGTCGAGATTGTACATGCCCATCGCGACGCCGCCGCCGGGAAAGTCGTAAATCTCTTCCTCGATCGTCTCCTTGCCGTCTTCGGACACCCACTTCATGGTGAGCTTGCCCTTGCCGGGGATGCGGATGTCGGTCGCGCGGTACTGGTCGCCGAAGGCGTGGCGGCCAATGACGATCGGCTCGGTCCAGCCCGGCACGAGGCGGGGAATGTTGCGGCAGATGATGGGCTCGCGGAAGACGGTGCCGCCGAGAATGTTGCGGATTGTGCCGTTGGGCGAACGCCACATCTTCTTCAGCTTGAATTCCTCGACGCGCGCCTCATCGGGGGTGATGGTCGCGCATTTCACGCCGACGCCATGCTTCTTGATCGCTTCGGCGCTTTCGACCGTCACCTTGTCGTCGGTGTCGTCGCGGTGTTCCATGCCGAGGTCGTAATAGTCGAGCGTCAGGTCAAGATAGGGGAAGATCAGCTTGTCCTTGATCATCTGCCAGATGATCCGGGTCATCTCGTCGCCATCGAGGTCTACCACGGGATTTGCGACTTTGATCTTCGGCATGGGGGGTCCTTCGAGGCTGGGGCAGAAAACGGCGGAACCGCGCGGGCCTGAGGCCGCGAACGGGCCTCATCCCTATAACATCGCAGGCCGATTGATTAAAGGCGGCCAATCGCCTATTGACCGGCTGCCCGGCATGGCGGGCACGGTTCCCCCAACGGAAAGCGGCAGATTGGCAGCATGGCCGGAACGGATCGCACAAGGAAATCGGAGGCTTCGGTCACGCCCGGCCCGGCGGTGATTCTCGTCGCGCCGCAGCTCGGCGAGAATATCGGCACGGCGGCACGGGCGATGCTGAATTTCGGGCTGTCGGATCTGCGTCTGGTGCGGCCGCGCGACGGCTGGCCGAACGATCGCGCGACCGCGGCGGCGTCCGGCGCCGATCTCGTGATCGAGCGGGTGCGGCTTTTCGATACGACAGCGGAGGCCGTTGCCGATCTCGATTATGTCGTGGCGACGACAGCCCGCAGCCGGGACATGGTGAAGCCGATCCTGACGCCCGAGACGGCGGCGCAGCAGATGCGGCAGGCCTTTGCCGAAGGCGGGCAGGCGGGGCTCCTGTTCGGGCCGGAGCGCACCGGCCTCGAAAACGACGATGTGGCGCTTGCCGATGCCATCATGATGGTGCCGGTCAATCCGGCCTTTGCCTCGCTCAATCTCGCCCAATGCGTGCTGCTCATGGCTTACGAGTGGTTCAAGTCGGGCGATGCGACCGAGGGCGAGCGGATCGACTATCAGCAGACAAGGCCGGCGAAGAAGGAAGAGCTGGTGGGCTTCTTCGAACATCTCGAGGGAGAGCTCGACCGGTTCGGCTTCCTCAAGCCGCCGGAGAAGCGGCCTTCGATGGTGCGCAACCTGCGCAACATGTTTCAGCGGGCGGGGCTGACGGAGCAGGAAGTGCGCACGCTGCGCGGCGTCGTCGCCTCGCTGACGCGGCGCTATCCAAAGGGCGAAGGACCGCCGGAATAGGCGCTATACTCCCCCGCTCGAAACCGGGAGGGGATTCGCGATGGGGGAGATCGAGGCCAATCTGGCATCGCTCAAGGCGCGCGCGCTGCCGCAATGGTATGACGATGCGAAGTTCGGCATCTTCATTCATTGGGGGCTGTTCTCGATCCCGGCCTTTGCCTCGCGGCTCGGCAGCATTTCGGATGCCTTCAAGAAGGACTACGACCGCGCCGTCGCCATGACGCCCTATACGGAATGGTATGCCAATGCCATCAAGGTGCCGGGCACGCCTTCCGCGGAATTCCATGCGAAGCATTATGGCGGTGCGCCCTATAGCCGCTTCCGCGAACCTTTCCTCGACGGGTTGAAGGGCTGGGATGCCGGTGCATGGGCGGAAGCGTTCCGCGATGCAGGTGCGAAATATGTGGTGCTCGTGACGAAGCATCATGACGGGTTCTGCCTCTGGCCGAGCGCCGTCGAAAACCGGCATGAGCCGAACTGGACGAGCCCGCGCGACATTGTGGGCGAGCTTGCGCGGGCGGTGCGCGCGGCGGGGATGCGCTTCGGCGTCTATTATTCGGGCGGCATCGACTGGAGCTTCAACCGGGAACCATTGCGCACTTTCGCCGACTTTGCCGGGTCGCGGCCGGGCGGCGACTATCCGGCCTATGCCATGGCGCAGACGCGCGAACTGATCGAGCGCTACGAGCCGAGTGTGCTGTGGAACGATATTTCCTGGCCGACGACGCTGCCGCCGCTCATCGAGCTTTTTGCGGATTACTACAATGCCGTTCCCGAAGGCGTGGTGAACGACCGCTGGCCGCATGTCGATCTTGCGGCACGGATGCTGCGCTACAAGCCCGCGCGGCGGCTGCTCGACTTTTTCGCCAAACGCTATATCGCGAAACACCCGGAAGCCGTGGAAGGCGTTTTGCCGCCGGAAGTTCCGCACAGCGATTTCCGCACGCCGGAATATCGCCGCTTCGACACGGTGCAGGCGAAGAAGTGGGAGGCGACGCGCGGCATGAGCCATTCGTTCGGCTTCCACCGCGACGACACGGAAGCGGACTACCAGCCGGCGGAGGGACTGCTTTCCGATTTCATCGACGGGGTGGCCAAGGGCGGCAACCTTCTTCTCAATGTGGGGCCGCGGGCCGATGGCTCGATCCCCGAGCCGCAGCTTGCGCGGCTGCGCTTCTTCGGCGACTGGCTGAAGGCGAATGGCGAGGCAATTTACGGAACGAAGCCGGGCGGCGCGCCGGGAGAGACGGCGTCTGCCGTTACCGCCGAGGGATTGCCGGTGCGGATCACGCGGCGAGAGGGCATGCTCAACCTCATCGTGCTGGGCCGCCCCGCGGGCGAGAGGCTCACGATCCGCGATTTCGCGGCGGCAGGCGAGGGGCGCGTGCTGGCGGATGGGAGCCCGGTCGAGGTGACGCGGGACGGAGCGGATACCGTGCTCACCTTCAGGGCGCCACTAGGGGGCGGCTTCGCGCCGGCAACGACCATAACAACGCCGGATGACGCCTGATCTGACGCCTTTAAGATTCAGGACAGATTATGCGCATGGCGACGGACGAACCTCTCGTAGGCTGAACACAGCCGATCAAATCGGCTTGTTGCACGCTCATTTGCGTCGATCTCGTTGATCGACAGAGTGGCATTATCTCGTCCATGAGCGTTCGCCCGCATCTTAGGGACGATGGCGCCGAACGACGTCCAAACCGCTTCCCTGTATTGGCCGATTAGATCGAGCCATCTTTCGTTTTGAGAATGAAACGTATCTATTTTCATAGAAGGCATCTCCGATTGCCCAACTAGGATGTTCTTATTTTGTGCTCATTGCAAGCGGTTTGACAGGGCAGGGCGCTCGGGCTACAAACCGCCTCGAAACGGGCTCCCGTCGATCGGGGGCCCGCTTCATTTGAATACGCACCCGCGGGAAAGGCGACGCTTGTAGCCGGTCCCTGTCGGCCCCTTAAAAGGGCAAAGGAGGGCGCGTTTCCTTGTTTTTTTGACCCAAAGGGAACCGCGATGACAAAGCGCCAGGAGTCCAAGTACAAAATCGACCGCCGGATGGGCGAGAACATCTGGGGGCGTCCGAAGAGCCCGGTCAACCGCCGCGAATATGGC
>JAHBYL010000033.1 GCA_019635955.1 Parvibaculum sp. | reverse complement strand
CATGCCGATGTCGAGAAAGCTCATCGCATCGAGATCCTTGTCGATGGTGAAGATGAGGCCGACCGGCGCGTCGAAAAATTGATAGTTGCGGCCCCATTGGCGCCAGTTGGCGGCCTGGTCGCCTTTTGGAATGCCGAGCAGTCCGTACATCTCCTTGCCGAGTATGCGCATGCGCGTCGTGTAGGGCTCCTTGCGCTTCGAGGTGCGGGGAAACTCGGCGATCTTGTCGGCCGGGTCCGTCTCGCGGTGGGCGAGGACTTCCTCTTCGAGGCGGCGGCGAACTTCGCCTGCCACGACATGCACCTTCCAGGGCTGGATATTGGTGCCCGACGGCGACCAGCGGGCGAGGTCGAGAATCTCCTTCACGAGATCGAGCGGCACGGGATCGGGCTTGAAGGCGCGCACGGATTTCCGCGCTTTCAGCGCTTCGTCGAGATGCATGGGAGGCTCCGCAAAAGGAATGGCGATGGCGGATTGTTAGCAGGCGAACCTCATGCCGCAAGGATTTTCCCGAGGTCTTGATTATTGCACTCGACGTGCCATATTCCGGCGATGGCGCAGCAGACCGCTTCTTCCGCCGGCGGCACGATGACCGTCCATGGCCTCACGCTTTCCTATTTCACCGGGAAGCTCGAAGCCTATTTGCGCGTAAAGGGCATTCCCTATCGCTTCGCGGAGATGGATACGGCCGCCTTCCGCCGCGCGGGCCGCGTAACCGGCGTCCTGCAGATGCCGCAGATCGAAATGGCGGACGGCACCTGGCTCACCGATACGACGGCGATCATGGCCGCGTTCGAGCGCCGCTTTCCGGGACCGGCGCTTTCACCCGCTGATCCGCTGACGCGATTTTTCAGCCTTCTCCTCGAAGACTATGGCGACGAGTGGCTGTGGCGGCCGGCGCTTCACTATCGCTGGTCCTTCGATGAGGACATGGCGCTGATGAGCGCGCAGATCGCGCGGAGCATGTTGCGCGATGTGAAGCTCCCGTTCTGGATCAGGCGGCAGATGATCCTCAGGCGGCAGAGGCGCGTCTATCTCGCCGAGGATGGCGTGACGAAGGAGACGGCGCCGCAGATCGAAGCGCTTTATCTCGACACGCTGGATGCGATGGAGGCGGTGCTGGCAACACGACCATTCCTGATGGGCGAACGCCCGGTGGAAGCCGATTTCGGATTCTTCGGTTCGATGTTCCGGCATTTCTCCTCCGACCCCACGCCCGCCGCGATCATGAGGGCGCGCGCGCCGCATGTGCTTCTCTGGGTGGCGCGGCTCTGGGCCGCGAGACCGGAGGATGTCGAGCGCGCGTCGCTTCCCGGCCATGTGCCGGACGATCTTGCGACTTTCTTCGGGCGAATCGCGCGCGACTATCTTCCTTATCTCGCTGCGAACGAGGCTGCGCTGGCCGATGGGGCGCGTCATGTCCGCTATGTGCAGGACGGCGTGGCGTGGACGGTGCCGGTCAGCCCCTATCGCGCGCATTGCCTCGCAGTACTGCGGGGGCATTACGCTTCGCTGGAAGGCGAAGCGCGAAAGACGGCAGCCAGATTGCTTGGCGAAGGCGCCTGCATTCTCGCAACGGCAAGTTCAAATGCAGTGCCCGCGCCGCGCAGCGCCGGGAGACAGCCGCTCGACCGCCATTGGAGCGGTGCGGCAGGGGAGGACATGACATGAAATTTGTTACCGCAGCCGCGATCGCCCTTGGATTTGCCGCGGCATCGCCCGTCATGGCGCAGGATGCGCGGCCCAATATCGTGATCATTCTGGCAGACGATGTGGGCTTCAGCGATCTCGGCGCCTATGGCAGCGAAATCTCGACCCCGAATATCGACGCGCTGGCCGCGAAGGGCGCGCTCTTTTCGAACTTCCATGCTTCGCCCATCTGCGCGCCGTCGCGCGCGATGCTGATGACGGGTATGACGAGCCATCTTGCGGGCGTGGGCAACCTGCCGGAGACGCTGCCGCCGGAGCATCAAGGCGCGCCTGCCTATCTCGGACGGCTTGCCGACGATGTGGTGACGGTGGCGAGCCTGCTGCAAAAGGCCGGTTATCGCACGGCGGTCACGGGCAAGTGGCATCTCGGGCATACGCCCTCCGCGCTGCCGCATTCACATGGCTTCGACCGCTCCTTCGTGCTCGATGCGTCGGGCGCCGATAATTGGGAACAGCGCTCCTATCTGCCGATCTATCCCGATGCGCCCTGGTTCGAGGACGGCAAGCCCGCGACGCTGCCCGACGATTTCTATTCGTCGAAATTCATCGTGGACAAGGCGATCGAGTATCTCGATGCGGGAGACGGGGAGCAGCCCTTCCTCGCCTATCTCTCCTTCCAGGCGATTCATATTCCGGTGCAGGCGCCGCGCGAATTCGTGGAGAAATATGAAGGCGTCTATGCGGAGGGCTGGGAGGCGCTGCGTCGTGCGCGGTTCGACAGCGTGGTGGCGCGCGGGCTGGTGCCTCAAGGCACGGAGCTCGGGCCGGTGCCGCCCGGACTTCGCGACTGGGACAGACTGAGCGAGCGGGAGCGCGCCGCTTTCGCGCAGAACATGGCGGTCAATGCCGCGATGCTCGATGCGATGGATCATCATATCGGCCGCTTCATCGAACATCTGAAGGCGACAGGCCAGTATGACAACACAGTCTTTTTCGTGCTGTCAGACAACGGGCCGGAGCCGAACGATCCTTCCGCCGTGCCGGGATTTTCGCAGTGGCTCTGGTGGCAGGGCTTCAGCCGCGACCCCGAAACGCTGGGCGAGAAAGGCACCTATGCCTTTATCGGGCCGGAATTCGCGAGCGCGGCGGCGGCGCCCGGTTCCTTCTTCAAGCTCTATACGGGCGAGGGGGGCTTGCGCGTTCCCTTCATCGTCGCGGGCGCAGGCATTCCGGCCAAGGGCCAGGTCGGCGATTTCAGTTTCATTACCGATATCGCGCCGACCATTCTCGACCTCGCCAATGTGGAGCAGGTGGCCGAGTTCGAGGGCCGCGCGGTGAAGCCGATGACGGGGCGATCGCTGATGCCGCTCCTTTCCGGCGTCACGCCGCATTACGGCCCGGAGGATGCGGTGGGCCTCGAAGCAGCGGGCAATGCGGCGCTCTTCCGCGGCAACTACAAGCTGATGCGCAACATGCCGCCTTATGGCGACGGCGAATGGTATCTCTACGACATCGCCATCGACCCGGGCGAGACACGTGACCTTTCGGCGGAACGTCCCGAACTTTTCGCCGAGATGCGCGCGGAATACGATCGCTTTGCGAGCGATGTCGGCGTGATGGAGATTCCCGAGGGCTATGAGCAGATGGCGCAGCTCTCGAAGAAGTGGATGGAGGACAATGGCTGGTATATCGCCGCCGTCCTCCTTGCGCTTCTCTATCTCCTTGCCGCCGCGGGTTCCGGTGCGAGGCGGCTCATCCGCCGCTCATAACCCGAGCACGGCCTTCGCCATGATGTTGCGCTGGATCTCGTTCGTGCCGGCATAGATGGAGCCCGCGCGGTCGTTGAGATATTTCGCGGTGACGGGCCAGGAATAGTCGGGGCCTGCCGGCGTCTCGTTCGGCGAGACTTCCGGCGCGCCCGGCACGGGGCCGCCCGGCGCCGTCGCATGCGGCTGGAAGGGCACGGCGTAATAGGCAACGGCTTCCAGTGCGATTTCAGTGAGGCGCTGGCTCAGTTCCGTGCCGCGCGTTTTCAGGAGCGAGCTTTCCGCGCCCGGCGCTTCGCCATTCGACAGCGCCGACATGATGCGATGCTCGGTATATTCGAGCGCCATGATCTCGCTTGCGGCATCGGCGAGCTTGCGTGCGAACGACGCGTCGGCAATGAGCTTCGCCCCGCCATCGCCCGTTTCCTGCGAGGCCATGCGGCGGATGCGCTCAAGCCTGACCTGAAGCCCCGGCGCATAGGCATGGCCACCGCGCTCGAACTGCATCAGGTATTTCGCGACCGTCCAGCCTTCGCCGACTTTGCCGACGACATTCTTCTTAGGCACGCGCACATCGGTGAAGAAAATCTGGTTCTGGATATGCTCGCCCGACAGCATCACCAGCGGATCGACCTTGAGGCCGGGTGTATCCATGTCGATCAGGATGAAAGTGATGCCGCGCTGGGGAATATCCTCTTTCGAGGTGCGCACGAGATTGAAGATGCGGTTCGCGTAATTCGCATGCGTCGTCCAGATTTTCTGACCGTTGCAGACGAAGTCGTCGCCATCCTCGCGCGCGCTCATCTGGAGGCTCGCAAGGTCCGAGCCCGAGCCCGGCTCGGAATAGCCCTGACACCAGAAATCCTCGCCATTGAGGATGCGCGGCAGGTAATAGGCCTTCTGCTCCTGCGTGCCGTAGCCGATCAGCACCGGGCCGCACATGCCGAGCCCCATCGGCGAGAGGGGCGGGGCGCCGGCCGAGGCGAGTTCGCTCGAGAAGATGTAGTGCTGGATGACGCTCCAGTCGCAGCCGCCATATTCGACGGGCCAGGCGGGGGCGACCCAGCCCTTCGCATAGAGTTCCTTGTGCCAGGCCATGGTGGTGTCGTAGTCGGCATAGACGCTTGTCATGCGGCGGCCGACGGCGCGCAGCTCCGGCGTCAGCTTCTCGTCGAGGAAGCTGCGCACCTCATCTCGGAATGCGGCGTCCTTCGGGCCAAAGGCAAGTTCCATGATTTCCTCCCGTTCGAATGTCGTTTCCGGGAGTAGGCATGCCGTCCATGGCGGGTGTCAAACGGGGGCGGATTTCGCCTGTCCGTCGCTGGGGCAGGGGCCTCGCGGGGCAGGGCGATTTGCGAAAGCGCGGGCTGGAAAGGTCACCCGGTTTGACGTAAAGGAAGGGCCATCCCCGGGAAGGGGGCCAGCGCAGACCGGAAAGCCCGTTCCATGTCGGCAGACGATGAAAAGACGGCGGAGACGACCGCCGCGCGGCCGGAGCCCGAGCCGAAGCCGGTATCCCTCTCCGAGGCCAATCGCAAGACGACGCCGAAAGAGCGCCAGCGCGCCTTCTTCATCCTCTTTATCTGCCTGCTGTCGGTCGGCATGGGGCAGACGCTCGTCTTTGCCGTGCTGCCGCCCATCGCTGCCGATCTCGGCATGAGCGAGTTCGAGACGACGATGATCTTCTCGCTCTCGGCGGCCTTGTGGATTCTCACCAGCACCTTCTGGGGCAAGCGCAGCGATGTGATGGGCCGCAAGCCCGTGATCCTGATCGGCGTGTTCGGCTTCGGCATATCGACCTCGCTTGTGGGCGTGGTGCTGCTGGCGGGCTATCTCCACTGGATTTCGATGGCGCTGATGTTTCCGCTCGTCATGGGGGCGCGGGCGATTTTCGGCATATTCGGTTCGGGCTCCATGCCCGCCGCGCAGGCCTATGTGGCCGACCGCACGACGCGGGCGGAGCGCGCGGGCTCTATCGCGCAGATCGGCGCCGCCTTCGGCCTTGGCACGGTGGTGGGGCCGGGCGTGGCGGCGGCGTTCGCCGAAATCCACATCCTTGCGCCTTTCTTCGCGGTGGGGGCGCTCGCGCTTGTCAGCGGCGTTGCGATCTGGATCCTGCTCCCCGAACGTACCGCGCCGATCAAGCTCCTCAGCGAGAAGCAGCAGAAGCGTGCCGCGCTGAAATGGACCGCGCCCAATGTGCTCCCCTGGCTCACCATCGGCGTCATTCTCAGCCTCAGCCAATCGATCATGATGCAGCTTTTCGCCTTCTACCTGATGGCGGAGCTCGAGCTTGGCGGCTCGGCCGCGACGCAGCTTGTGAGCGTCGGCATGATGGCGATGGCGATGGCAACGCTTGTCGCGCAGCTGGGCCTCATCCAGCGCTTCGACCTCACGGTGCAGTTCCTATTGCGCTGGGGCGCGGTCGCAACGCTCATCTCCTTCGGGATGCTGGTGATCGGTGGGTCCTACGGCATGCTCGTTTCGGCGCTGGCGCTCGCCGGTCTCGGCTTCGGCTTCCTGCGCGCGGGGCTTTCGGCGGGCGCCTCGCTTTCCGTGTCGCTGAAGGATCAGGGCGCGGTGGCGGGGCTCATCGGCTCCACGGCGGCGACGGGGCATATCCTCAACCCCGCGATCGGCATCCCGCTCTTCTGGATGCTGCACTCGGCACCCTTCATGCTCGGCATGGTCCTGATGGTGATCATCCTCTGCTTCGCAATCTTCCATCCGGTGCTGAAGAACCTTCGCAGCACGGATGCGAATATCGCCGATGACGAGGAAGAGGAAATCGGGCTGCACTAGGCCGTGTCCCGGCGGCGCGTCAGCGATCTCCCGTAGATGAGAGCGATGGCGCCCACGGCCGCCGCCATGACCCAGATGAACCATGCCGGGTCGTAATGCGAGCCGAGATTCGGAAACATGAAGAAAGCGACATTGCTCATCGCGTGAAAAAGTGCGGCGATGAAAACGCTGCGCCGCCCGTTCACATAGAACCAGACGGTGACGATCCGCAGCAGCATGGTGACGCCGCAATGCCAGACGATCCACACCGCGCCGCGCCCTGTCTGGAAATAGGGAATGAGGTGCCAGAGCGTCCAGACGGCGCCGAGGAGAAGCGCAGCGGTGAGCGCGCTCCATTGCGCCGGCATGCGATCGAAGGCGAAGCCCTGCCAGCCGAGTTCCTCGCCGAGCGCGGCGGCGAAGAACATCACGAGAAAAATGGGAAGCACCAGAAGCGGCAAATGCGGCTCGGGAAGGGCCGCGCCCGCAAGCGTCATCGCCGCCCATGTGATGAATAGCGCGGCGGGCATGAAGAGGGCCGCACCGGCAGCCCAGCCCCAATGCGGAATGCGACGCCAGTCGAAGGAGCGTTTGAGAAAGTCCCGCGCGGCCGCGCCGCCATCATGCCGCCAGATGAGGCAGAGCGCGGCGATCGCGGGGGTGAAAGCCATCAGCGAGCTGACGGGAAGGTCGATCGGGATGAAATCGGCAAGATGGCTTGCGGCATGGCCGAGCAGCCAGAAGGGCGCCGACAGGGCGAAGGTGAGCGCGAAGAAGGGGAGACGGGCAGGCTGCGATTTATTCATCGGCAAGGTCCCCCGCTGTGTTCTAGCGCCCTGTCACGAAGCCCATGAGATTCACCACATGGACGATCATCAGGATCGCGACCATGAGGGAGAGAAAGATCAGCGGCGTGGTGGGAATGAGCCGGACGCGGCCGAATTCCGCCGGCCGCTTCTCCAGCCAGACGAGAAAGCCCGTGCAGGCGAGGCTCGCCACGAGAAGGACGAGCGTGAGTTCGAGGCTCATTCGAACGCGCCTTCGGCCTGCCATTGCGCCATCAGCGCGCCGACGGCGGTTGCAAAGGCCTGCGGCTGGTCGAGCATGATGTGATGCTGCGCGCCCGGCACGGTGAAGACCGGCTTTTCCGGCGTGAGCGCGCGCAGGAAGGTGATGGTTTTCGGGTCGTAATCCTTGCTCTCGAGGCCGAACATCACCGCGCCCTTGCAGGCGAGGTTCCTGTAGATGTCCGCATGGTCGTTGCCCATGCGCAGGCCGTTGAAGATCGAGGCGTCGAACTTCCAGGTCCAGCCCGATTCCTCGAAGGTGCGCTTGCCGCGCGTCTCGCCCTTCGTCACTTCGCGCAGGCTCAGCGGGCCGATGTAATCAAGAATGAAACCATTGGCGCAGGGCTGCAGCGGCGCGAGGCGGAAGCGCGAGCAGGCTTCCTCGAAGCTCTTGTAGATTTTCGTTGGGCGGCGCTCCGGATCGTTCAGAAACCACTCATGCGCATTGTCCGCTGGGCGCACAGTGAAATCGCAGAGGATGAGGCCACCGAGCCGGTCGCCGTAGTGCTTGCCGGCGATCAGCGTCACGAAACCGCCGAAGGAATGGCCGACGATGACGGGCTTCGGCCCGAGACCGGCCGCGAGCGCCACTTCGCCGATCTCGCGGGCGAATGCCTCGCGCGAATATTCGATCCGCCAGCCGCTGTCGCCCATGCCGCCGAGATCCATCGAGGCGACGTTGTAATGCTGCGTGAGGAGCGGCGCGATGAAATGAAACCAGTGCGCGTGGGCGCCATTGCCATGCACGAAGAGGAGGCCCGGCCGATTGGGGTCGTCGTTACCCCAGCGCAGGTAGTGAATGTCGTTGCCATCCACCGTCAGCATCCGGCTTTCGCAAGGCGCGGCCAGCGCCTCGCGAAACCAGAGGGGGCGGTGCGTGACGATGTCCTCGTCGGGGATGGTCGCCGTTCGGGGTTCGGGCTGCCGCTCGACAGGGCCGCAGGTCGTGTTCATCGCTCGCTACTCGACAGGAAAACCGGAATCAGCTCGAAAGCAGAAGCGCTCTCAGCAGCGCCCGGGAAGATATCGGCTTCCCGATGCGAGGGATAGAGGCCGCGTCACCCGGGAAAAGCGTGTCGTCATCGACATGGGCGGTCGCAAAAACCACCCGGACGCCCTGTTTCCGCAGCTCCACGCCGAGGGCGATCGCATATTCGCCGTTGAGATTGACGTCCAGCACCGCCATGTCGAAGCCGCCCTGCGCGGCGGTGCGCTCCGCATCGGCAAGCGTCCAGACCGGACCTGCGATTTCTGCGCCCTCGATTTCCAGCGTTTCCGCAATCTCGATGCCGACGAAGAATTCATCCTCGACGACGAGTACCCGCTTGCCCGAGAGAGGCCGGGGCGCGATGGGCTTTCCCGGTGCAGCGGCGTCATCGCCGGACCGTCCGGAGGAGCTTACAAGCCTCCAGACAGGAAAAATTCGCCGAAAAGACAGTCCCAGTCCCGTATCGCCGCGCGTCGTCACTCCAGGCCCCGTTCCTCGAGGGAAATACCGCGCACCTCCACAATCTGCAGCTTCGGCAGAAGAATCTGAATGGAGGTGCCGCCCTCTTTATTTGTGCGTTTCACGATTTCACCGCCGTACTGGCGGGAAAGATTTTCGATGATCATGGAGCCAAGCCCGATTCGCTTCGGCTGTACATCGCTGCTTTCGTCGATGCCCACTCCGTCGTCCTCGACGGCCATAAAGGGGATACCATCCGGCCGCCGGGTAAAGGAAGCCTTGATGAGGCCGCGATCGCGGCCCACAAAGGCATGTTTTATAGCGTTCGAGATAAGCTCTCCCAGCACGACCGCAAGTGTCGTGGCGTCTCGCGAGGACACAACCATCGGCTCGAATTCGCCCTTTATGGAGATGGGCGTTCCTTCAAGCGCGGTATCGGCGAGATCGTTGATGACGGCTTCGAGAAGGCCGTCGGCGCGGGTCGATTGCAGGTCATCGCCAAGGCGCAGGCGGCGCTGGGCCGTGCTGATCGTCTGAATGCGGCCGCGGGCGGTTTCGATGGCGGCGCGCGCCGCATCGTCTTCAAGCTTTGCCTGCTGCATGCGCAAGAGCGATGAAACCATGGCGAGATTGTTGCCGACGCGATGCGTGACCTCCCGCAGCAGGAGCTCAACGCGGCCGCGTTCATATTCGGCGCGATTTGCTTCCGCTTCCGCCATTTCGCGGGCGATTTCGAGCTCGCGGGTGCGGTCGCGGACGCGTGCTTCCAGTTCATCGTTGAGCGCCCGGAGCTGCTCCTGCCGGTTCGCCATGCCGGCAAACTGGCGGCGGGTCAATTGCACCGAGAGAACCGTGAGAACAAGGGTGGCCGCGAGCGCGCCGATGAGCGATGCGGACAGCCAGGTGCGCATGGCGATGGCGCGCGTCCTGCGTTCGCCATAGCGTGCGGATTCGGCGGCGAGGGCCGAGTAGACGATGTCGCGCACCTCATCCATGAGCGCCTTGCCGCGATTGTCGTTGACGATCGCGATTGCCGCGCCGAATTCGCCTTCGCGGCCGAGTGCGATGGTGGCGTCCGTTTCCTCGAGCCGTCGCATTGCCACATTGCGCAACTGTTCGGCGCGGGCTGCCTGTTCAGAGCCTGGCTCGACAATTCGCTGCAGTGCGGCGAGGCGCTGCGCCACCTGGAGGCGGCTCGCATTATAGGGTTCGAGATATTGCGGATCGCGGGTGAGGAGGAAGCCGCGCTGGCCGATTTCCGCATCCTGCAGCAAGACCAGCGTCTGGCGGAATTCGGCGCGCACTTCGAGCGTGTTCACCACCTCGTCGATATTCTGCTGGGCGCGAGAGGACAGCATAAGGGCCGCGACCGCAGCTGCGAACAGCATGAAAAAGCCGAGCGCCATGACAATGGCGTTTGCCCTCTTCATGTTGTCGGATTCAGCCAGATCTGCGCTGAGAAACCGCATGGAATTACCAAACTTTCCAATAAAGCGGTTGCTTCGCCGCTACAGGCTGCCCCGGCCCGGAGGGGGACCATAACAAAGGTAAAATGGAATCTATACCTTTGAATCGCTCCAAGGCGGGCACTTCGCTCGGCTGTTGACAGGGGCGGGTCTGCCGCTTAGTTTCCGCGCCAATTCAAGGGCGTTCCGGCATCGGGCCGGAGGCGGCGCGAGAGTATTGCGCGAAGCTGCTTGCCCCGATCCGAGGTTGAGCCATGAAAATCCGTAACTCCTTGAGGTCGCTCCGGAATCGGCACCGGGACAACCGTCTCGTCCGCCGCAAGGGGCGCATCTACATCATCAACAAGACCAATCGCCGCTTCAAAGCCCGTCAGGGCTGAGACGGGTCCGGGCACCATGTGTGTGCCGGGATGAAATCTGAAGGCCATCCGCTCCCGCGGGTGGCCTTTTTCTTTGAGGGACAGGGGTATGACCAAGGTGCCCGAAGCGGTTGTTTTCGATATCGGCAATGTGCTGGTGCAGTGGGACCCGCGCCATCTCTATCGCAAGGTCTTCGCCGCCGAGGCCGAGATGGAGGCGTTTCTCGCCGGTATTTGCACCATGGAGTGGCATATGGAGCATGATCGGGGCCTCTCCTTTGCCGAGAACGCAGTCCGGCTCAAAGCTCGCCATCCCGATTCCGCGGCGCTGATCGACCTTTGGGGCGCGCGCCGTGGCGAGATGGCGCCCGACCGGGTGCCGGGTGTTGCGCCGATCATGGAGGCGCTGGCGGCCGCGGGCTTTCCGCTTTACGGCCTTTCCAACATGCCGCATGGCTTTTTCGACGAGTTGGCCGCCCGCTTCCCGGAACTGCGTCTTCTCCGCCAGACAGTGGTCTCGGCCGAACTCGGGGTGCTGAAGCCGGATCCGGCGGTCTATCTGGCGCTGATCGAGCGAACGGCGCTCCGCCCGGAAGCCACATTCTTCATCGACGATTCGGTGAAAAATGTAGAAGCGGCGCGGAAGCTCGGTTTCATCGCGCACCATTTCACGGGAGCCGAGGGATTGCGCGCAGCGTTGCAAGCGGCGGGATTTGCCGTCCCCGCATGATCATCGCGCCGCTCGCGGATTGCATTCGGATGTCCCCCGGCGGTTAAATACGGGCCATGGCGGCGCCCTTCCGGTCCGTCTGGTGCTCACGCGAGGGAGGCGAGGCAAGGATGACCGGCAGGTTCATGATCTATGGGGCGACGGGCTATACGGGAAAGCTCGTCGCGCGGACGGCGAAGGCACAGGGCCTCGACCCTCTGCTCGCAGGGCGGAACGAGGCGCGGCTGAAGTCCATCGCCGCCCAGCATGGCTTTGAATATCAGGCGATTTCGCTCGACGACCCGGAGGCGCTCGATGCCGGGCTTGCCCAGGTCGATGCGGTGCTGCACATCGCCGGGCCTTTCTCGAAGACCTCGAAGCCGATGGTCGATGCCTGCATCCGCACCGGCACGCATTATCTCGACATTACCGGCGAGATCGACGTGTTCGAGGCTTGCGCCGCGCGTGGCGAGGAGGCGGCGAAGGCCGGCGTCATGCTGATGCCGGGCGTGGGCTTCGACGTGGTGCCGAGCGACTGCCTCGCCGCGCATATGAAAGCGCGGATGCCCGATGCGCGCGAACTCGTGCTCGGCATTTCGGGGCTCGGGCAGATGTCGCACGGCACGGCGAAGACGGGTGTCGAAAGCATCGGCAAGGGAACGCGGGTTCGGCGCGAGGGGCACATCGTCTCAGCGCGAAAGACGCCCAAGCGCGAGATCGATTTCGGCAACGGGCCGAGGCCTTCCGTCGCGATCGGCTGGGGCGATGTCGCGACTGCGTGGCATTCGACCGGCATTCCCGACATCACCGTCTATTTCGAAAGCAATCCGCAGCTCGAGCAGATGGCGAAGATGGGCGGGCTCACGCGCTGGTTCCTCAGCCTCGGCTTCATGCAGCGCGCGCTGAAGAAGCGAATCGAGCAGCTGCCGGAAGGACCGAACGATTCGGAGCGGGCGCGCGGCTATTCGGTGCTTTACGGCGAGGCGACGGGCCCCGATGGCGAGACGGCGCGCTCGCTGCTGCGCACGCCGGAAGGCTATACGCTGACGGCGATGACGAGCCTCGAGATCACCCGCCGCGTGCTCGCGGGCGAGGCGAAGCCCGGCTACCAGACGCCGTCGCTCGTATTCGGGCCGGATTTCATCACCGGTTTCGAGGGCTGCACGCGGCAGGATCTGAACAGCTGAGGGCGACGGTTTTGCGCTGCAGCCCGCCGCCCCCTATCATCGCGCCATGATCCAGCGCGCCTGCATTGCCCTTTTGCTGATTTTCGCACCCGTGCCCATGGGCGCCGCCCTTGCATCGCAGGCGCCTGAAGGCGCGACGGAAGGCGTGCCGCCTGCGCCGCAGGACAGGGCGAAGGCGCGCGAAGCGCTGCTCGACCGTCTGTTCGAACGGCTTGCCGAAGCGGAAACGGAAGAGGCCGGCCGCGCCGCCGAGCGGGCCATCCAGTCGATCTGGCTCGATTCCGGCAGCCCCAGCATCGACCTCTTGATGGGGCGCGGGCTCGAAGCCCTCGGCGAAGACGATACCGACCGTGCCTATTTCTATTTCGACGAAGTGGTGACGCTTGCGCCCGATTTCGCCGAGGGCTGGCACCGCCGTGCCGCGATCTATTATCTGCGCGAGGATTATTCCTCCGCGCTGCGCGACATCGAGCAGACGCTGCGCCTCGAACCGCGCCATTTCGAGGCGATGGCGGGGCTCGGCGTCATTCTGGAGGACCTCGGCGACCGGAAGGGCGCGCTCGAGGCCTTCCGCCGCGCGCTTGCGCTCGATCCATGGCTCAAGAACGGCAAGGAGCGCATTGCGCCGCTCGAACGCGATGTGGAGGGCAGGGGGATCTAGTTTTCCCTCGCGATGAACATGCTGCTTCTCCTCGCCGTCGCGCTTCTCATCGCTGCACTGTTTCTCTATTCGGCATGGGTCGCATGGCGCAGCGCCGCGCTTTTCCCGCCGTCCGGCGAATTCGTCGATCTCGATGGCGAATTCGCGGGAACGCGGCTTCATTTCGTATCGCGCGGCGAGGCGCGGGACGGCATCTCACCCGTCATCCTGATTCACGGCGCGAGCGGCAATCTGCGCGACATGGAAGAGAGCCTCGTACCGGAGCTTGCAAAACATACCCGCGTCGTCGCCTTCGACAGGCCGGGCCATGGCTGGAGCGGGCGCGGGCGGCACCCGGATATCTCGAACCCGGCCGTGCAGGCCCGCGCGATCCGCGCCGCGGCGGCGAAGCTCGGCCTCGTGCGGCCGGTCGTGCTCGGCCACAGCTGGGGCGCTTCCGTTGCGGCCGCCTGGGCCATCGAGGCGCCTGAAGAGATGGCGGGCGCGGTGCCGCTCGCGGGCGCGCTCTATCCCTGGCCGGGCGGCATCGCCTGGTATCATGGCATCGTACGGCGACCTGTGCTTGGCGCCTTATTCATCCGTACACTGACGGTTCCCGGCGGGGCTCTTCTTTCGAAAGCGGGCGTCGCCGGAAATTTCCATCCGAACGAAGCGCCCGAGGCCTATGCCTCGCGGATCGGTTTGCCGCTTCTCTTCCGGCCGCTTCATTTCCGCGCGAACAGCGAGGATACCTCGAAGCTCAAGGCGCATCTCGCCCGGCAAAGCGCGCATTATCCGACGATTTCCGTTCCCGTGATCGTGGTCACGGGCAATGCGGACTACACCGTTTCACCGAAGCTCCATTCCTATGCCTTCCACAATGCGGTGAAGGGATCGGAGCTCGTGAAGCTCAAGGGCACCGGCCACATGCCGCATCATGCGCGGCGCGACATCGTGGTGGATGCGGTGCTTCGGCTTGCACGCGGCGAACGCCCTCGCGCGGGGCAGGCGACGATCCATGAAGATGGCCGCGTGGAGTTCACGCCGGCGGAATAGGTGTCAGAGCGCGTCCTTGCGGCCGACAAAGGCGACGCGGAGCATGTTGGTGGCGCCGGGCGTGCCGAGCGGGAGGCCCGCCGTCACGACGATGCGCTGGCCGGGCTGGGCGAAGCCTTCCTGAAAGGCGATGCGGCAGGCGCGGTCCGACAGATCGTCGAGATCCTTCGCGTCTTCGGTCAGCACGCAATGGAGGCCCCAGACAAGAGCGAGGCGGCGCGCCGTGGCATGAACGGGCGTCAGCGCAATGATGGGCAGGAGCGGTCGCTCGCGCGCAGCGCGGAGACCGGTCGAGCCGGAATTCGTCCAGCAGACGATGGCGGCGGCGTTCAGCGTATCGGCCACGGAATGGGCGGCGGCCGAGATCGCATCGGCGCCTGTCGCTTCGGGTTCGGCGCGCTGGGCATAGATGATGCCGGGATAGGTCGGGTCGCTTTCAACCGATTGCGCGACGCGGTCCATCATGGTCACGGCCTCGATGGGGAATTGACCCGCCGCCGACTCCGCCGAGAGCATGATCGCATCGGCGCCTTCGAAGACGGCGGTCGCGACGTCAGACACTTCGGCGCGGGTAGGGGTCGGCGAGGAGATCATGCTTTCGAGCATCTGCGTCGCGACGACGACGGGCTTGCCGGAGCGGCGCGCCGCGCGGGTCAGCCGCTTCTGCCACCCCGGCACCTGCTCGAGAGGGAGTTCGACGCCGAGGTCGCCGCGCGCCACCATGATCGCGTCGGAAATCTCGATGATCTCGTCCAGATGGGCGAGCGCCTGCGGCTTCTCGATCTTGGCGAGAACGGCGGCGCGGCCGCGCGCGAGCTTGCGCACTTCGGCCACATCGTCCGGGCGCTGCACGAATGAGAGCGCGATCCAGTCCACACCGAGATCGAGTGCGGCATCGAGGTCGCCGCGGTCCTTCTCCGTCAGCGCGGCAAGCGGCAGCACCGTATCTGGAAGGCTGATGCCCTTGCGGCTCGAAAGCTTGCCGCCAACGGTCACCTCGGTGTCGATATGGTCGCGGCCCTTGCCCGTCACGCGCAGGCGGATCTTGCCGTCGTCGAGCAGCAGCGACTGGCCGGCGCTCACCGCATCGAAGATCGCCGGATGCGGCAGGAAAGCGCGGGTGGCATCGCCCGGCTTCTTCGCGGTGTCGAGGCGGAAGCGGGCGCCTTCCTTCAGCACCGTGCCCTCCTTCATTTCGCCGATGCGCAGCTTCGGTCCCTGCAGGTCGACCAGGATGCCGATGGGCCGCGCCACTTCCTTCTCCACCTCGCGAACAAGGCCATGGACGCGCTTCAGCCCCTTGTGGTCGAGATGGCTCATATTGAGGCGGAAGACATCGACGCCCGCATCGAAGAGATTGCGGATCATCTCCGGCGTATCGGAAGCGGGGCCCAGCGTGGCGATAATCTTGACGTTGCGGCGGCGGTTCAAGGCGCGGCTCCTGCGGGTGTCTCGGGGGGCGAATCGGGGGAGGCCGGTTCGGGGGTTCCGACGAGTATGACCCGGAAATCGTTGACGTTGGTGTAACTCGGCCCGGTTTTCACGAGGTCGCCAAGCTCGCCGAAAAAGGTGCCGGAATCGTGACGATCCAGCATCCGTTGCGGGTCGAGCCCCCGTTCTCTCGCACGGTTCAGTGTATCCGGCGTGACGATGGCGCCGGCGGGGTCGTCCGGCGCGCCGGAGCCGCCGTCGATCCCGTCCGTGTCGGCGGCAAGTGCGGCGATGCCTCCCGTGCCATCGAGCGCGAGGGCGAGCGCCAATGCATATTCCTGATTGGGGCCACCTTTTCCGGGTTCAGTGTCGCCCATGGTGACGCCGGCCTCGCCGCCCGAAATGATGGCGATGCATTTTCCTTCGGCGCGCGCCTTCAGGGCGCGGGCGGCATGAGCCTGGGCAAGATCGCGCGCCTCGCCCTCGATGCCGTCGCCGAGCGCCACGGGTTCATAGCCCGCCTCGCGGGCAAGCGCCGCGGCCGCACCGAGCGAGGCGCTTCCGCTTGCGACGAGCCTGTATTGCGCATGGGAGAAGATTTCCTCGCCCGGTTTCGGCGTTTCGGGCAGTGCGGCAATTCGCTCGCGCAGATCGGCAGGGATTGGCGGCGACAGCGAATCCAGCACAGCGAGGACACGCGGCTTCGTCGTCGTGTCGGGCACAGTGGGGCCCGAGGCGATTGTGCTCGGATTGTCGCCCGCGACATCGGAGATCGCGAGCGTGACAGAGCGCGCGGGATGGATCACCGAGGACAGGCGCCCGCCCTTGATGCGCGAAATGTGTTTGCGCACCGCGTTGATATCGCCGATCGGCTTGCCGGAGGCGAGGAGCGCGCGGGTGAGCCGTATTTCATCTTCGAGCGTCAGGCCCTGCATGGGCTGCACGGTGAGCGCCGAGCCGCCGCCCGAGAGCAGCACCAGAGCGAGGTCTTCCGGCCCCATCCATTCGGCCATGCGCAGAAGCCGCTTCGATCCGGCCTCGCCCGCCGCATCGGGAATCGGGTGGCCGCCTTCCAGCACTTCCACATGCCGCGTCGGCCGGCCATGACCATGCCGGGTGAGTGCGAGACCTTCGATCTGAGTGCCGGGGAAGTTCGCGTCGTACCAGTCTTCCGCCGCGGCGGCCATGGCGGCCGCGGCCTTGCCGATGGCGAAGATCACGAGCCGTCCCTCGCCGGGGGCAGGCGGCACGGGCAGATGGGGCGGCAGGCAATGTTCGGGCAAGGCCGCCTGCACCGCCGCAAGATAGAGACGCTTCAACAGCGCCCTCGTTTCCGGGTCGTTCCCTGCCATGGCTCAGGTATAGTGCGCCCATGCACGAACCGCCACACCCCGCCGCCGCCCTTTCGCCTTTCGAGCTCGTGAATCCGGAAGGCTCGCCCGATTTTCTCGTCGTCTGCGACCATGCCTCGAACGCGCTGCCGCCCGGTTATGGCACGCTCGGCCTTGCGGAAGCCGAATTCGAGCGGCACATCGCCTGGGATATCGGCGCGGCGGGTGTTGCGCGCGGGCTTGCCGCGGCGCTTGGCTGCCCGGCAGTGCTGGCGCGCTACTCGCGCCTGCTGATCGACCTCAATCGCGGTGAGGACGACCCGACCATCGTGATGAAGCTTTCCGACGGTGCGATCATTCCCGGCAACCGCGATGTCGATGCGTTTCGCGATGCGGAGGAATTTCATCGCCGCATTTCGCAATTCCATGCACCTTATCATGCAGCAATCGCAGCGGCGATCGCGCGGGCGCGGGCGAGTGGCGCCGTTCCCGTCATCGTGTCGGTTCACAGTTTCACGCCGCGCTGGCGGCGCTTCGCGCGTCCCTGGGAGACGGGGCTCCTCTGGGACAGGGACGACCGCCTTGTCGGGCCGCTGATGGAGGCGCTGGGCGCGGAAGGTTTTACGGTGGGCGACAACGAGCCCTATACGGGCCGGCTGAAAAACGACTGCATGTATCGCCATGCGACGATGCAGGGTCTGCCGCACATCCTCATCGAAATCCGTCAGGATCTGATCGGGACGGAGGAGGGCCAGCGCGAATGGGCGGCGCGCTATGCGCGGCACCTGACGCAGGCGGCGTCGCGGCCCGGCCTGCGCGACGTGCATTTCTTCGGCTCGCATACGGACCCGGCGCCGCCTATATCGGCTTGAGAAGGAGAAAAGACATGGACAAGGCCACACAGACCGAACTCGAAGCTGCCGCCTTCCGCCGGCTCGTCTCGCATCTTCGCGGGCGGACGGATGTCCAGAATATCGACCTGATGATCCTTGCAGGCTTCTGCCGCAACTGCCTAGCCGACTGGTACAGGGAAGCGGCGGAAGAAAAGGGCATCGCCATTTCGAAAGACGAGGCGCGGGAATTCGTCTATGGCGAGCCATTCGCCGACTGGAAGAAGAAGCACCAGCCGGAGGCAACGCCCGAGCAGCTTGCCGCCTTCGAGGCCGCGCAGAAGAAGAGCCACGGCTGAACGGGGATTTCATCCACCGTTCTTCCACATCTCTATCCACAGATTTCTTGGCGGCGCATATTGCCGGGTCACGCTCGCCTCTCTATCGTCGCGCCCCTCACGGCAATTTGTATTAGTGGAGCGGCATCATGGCGGACGGCAATACGCCTTCGAACAACGGCGGTGTCGCACAGGACCAGCTTCGGTCCATCGTCGAGCGCATCGAACGTCTCGAGGAAGAAAAGGCGGCGATCGCCAACGACATCAAGGAAGTCTATGCCGAAGCCAAGGGCAACGGCTTCGACACCAAGACGCTGCGTCAGGTTATCCGTCTGCGCAAGCAGGACAAGGCGGAGCGGCAGGAGCAGGAAGCAATCCTCGACCTCTATATGTCCGCGCTCGGCATGGTCTGAGGGATAAACTTTCCTTCCACCCCCTTCGCCGGATAGGCCATATTATCCTATATGGGGTTGAGCGGATGCGCCGTACCGGTGGCGCGCCGGGGCAAGGGAGTGTCGCGTGAGGGAGGATGATCCCGCCACGCAGGGCGAAAACGTCGAAAGCAATGTCAGTGCGGCGGGCGCAGCGCCATCCTCGCGTCTCGGCGAGGCGGTGGACGCCGTCTATGGTTATGCGTCCGGACGCTATAACTGGGAAGACCTGATCGACTTCCTCGCCCATCTCGATCATGACAGCGAAGCGGGCATTGCCGGGCCGGGCGAACTCGTCTCGTCTCTGGGGATGCATCTGCGCCGCGCGGACGAACTGGCGACGCGGCTTCATGCCGGTGCGGATATGGAGGCACCCGGCTTCGCGCTGCTGCTGCTCGACAAGGAACGCCGCGTGCTTGCGTCCAACGAAGGCGGGCGCGAGTTTTTCGGGGCGGTGTGCGAGCCGCTCCGGAAAGGCGAGCGGCTTGCCTTTGCCGACACCGAAGACGAAGCGATTTTCGCCGGCGTTCTGACCGAACTCGGAAAGAAAAGCGCAGCGCCGGTCCTGCTCCGGCTATCGGGCGCGAGCGGCGAGACCGCGCGTATGTGCTATCTCGTGCGCGGCGATGCGCTTTCGCCCGCGATGCTTCGCTCTGCGGAGTTCGAGGGCGGCGGACAGCCTCCTTTTTGTGCGCTGGTCGCCGCGCCGCCCGAAGCGGGCGGGGAATCGCTCGAGATATTCCGGAAGGCGCTGGGGCTGACGCCCGCGGAAGCGCGGCTTGCGGCACGGTTGCGCTTCGGGCAATCGCTCAAGGAGGCGGCGGAAGAGCTCGGCATTTCCGTCAACACGGCGCGCAACCAGCTCAAGTCGATTTTCGAGAAGCTCGGGGTCAACCGGCAGGCCGATCTCATCCGCCATCTGGCTGAGCTTGCAACCCTTGCCGCCAGCATGCAGGACACGAAGTCCGTGGCGCGCGGCACCGTGACCGTTGCGGAGCGGCGCAAGATTTCCCTGCCGGACGGCCGTATCATTGCGTTGCGTGAATTCGGCAAGCCGGACGGCTTTCCCGTTTTCATCCTGCATCCGCTCGTGCAGTCGAGCCTGATGCGGCCACAGGAAGCACGGATCGCAGGCGAATGCGGCGTGCGGCTCATCAGCGTCGAGCGGCCGGGCATCGGTTTGTCGACAACCGATCCGAAGGGCAATTACATTTCCTTCGCGAGCGACCTTGCCGCCGTTGCCGATGCGCTCGGCATCGGGCGTTTCGCTATCCTGGGTTGGGCGTCGGGCGCGCCTTACGCGCTGACGGCGGCTTCCGTTCTCGGCGAACGGGTGATGCGGCTCGCGTTGGCGACGCCTCGCCTCGGTTTCCGTTCCGATCTCGCGCCGACGACGCAGGCCCGGCGGTTCTTCGGCGGGCTCAGGCGGCATCCCTGGCTCTTCGAAGCGGTGTTCTCGATCATGCGCGCCAAGCGCTCGCGGCGCTTCTTCCGGCCGATGATCCGCAACTTCCTGGAAACCTCGGAGCCCGACCGCATTCTTTTCGAGAAGGACGCCTCGCTTCTCGATTGCTTCACCGACAGTCTGGTGGAAGCGATCGACGAGACGCATAAGGGCATCGTGGCGGAGCTCAATTTCTATTCGAAGGATGTGCCTGCTGAGATCGCCGGTATCGCCCGGCCCATCCTGGTCTGGCACGGGGTCGAGGACGAGATGAACAGCGTAGACGATGTGCGGCGGATGCTCGACGGCGTATCGGTTGCCGCGTTTCAGGCCGTCGAGGGTCATGGACACATGGTGCTCTTCGGGCATTTCCGCGACGTGCTGCTGCAGCTCGTCAATGATGCCCATTAACCCATGAAGCGGCGGGTTCCCGCCTTGCCGCATTCAGCCTAGAGTGCCTCCGCCGGGGCTGGGGTGTTCCGGCGGATATCTCGTGAGGGTTGAGGTTTGGCCGGGTCCGCGACGATCGATGGCGATGAGGCAGGTGGCGCCACCGGCAAGCCGCCGCGGCCCGATCTCGCAATGGCGCTCGACGCCATCTATGCCTATGCGACGGACCCCGAGAACTGGGAGGAAATGACCTCCCTGCTCGCCCATCTCGACACGGATGACGATGGCGAAGGCATGCGCACCGTCATCGAAGGGGTGCGGCAACATCTCGCCCGGGCCGAGATGCTCGCGCAGCGGCTTCACGAAGCCCCCGAAAGCAGCGAACCGGCGCAGGGCTATTGCTACATGATCGTGGCGCGAGATATGCGCATTGCGGATATTTCGCCGGCCGCGGCCGATCTGCTCGCGCCTTATTGCGGCTTGCTCGAGGCGGGGCGCAGGCTCGCCTTCACCGACGCGGAAAACACCGCGCGGTTTCGCGCGCTTGCGAGCGCCGTCGAAAAGGATGAGACGGGCGATGGTCCTTCGCTTCTCCGGCTTGTGTCGGATGAAGGGAACGAGGCCGTGTTCGGCTATGTCATCGCCGATGCGAAGATGCCTGAGGCGCTGCGCCGGCGCCTCGGATTCATCCGGCCTGCTGCTTCCGGCGCTCTTGTATTCGTCGCGCCCGACCGGGAGGCGGCGGGTGACGAAGCACATATGTATCGCGAGACGTTTGGCCTTACGCCGGCCGAGGCGCGACTTGCCGCGCGGCTGAAAGACGGGCTGTCGCTGAAGGAAGCGTCTGAAGACCTCGGAATCTCCATCAATACCGCGCGCAACCAGATCAAGAGCGTGTTCGAGAAGCTCGGCGTGAACCGGCAGAGCGATCTCATCCGGCATCTCACCGAACTGTCGCAGCTTGCGGCCTATATCCAGATCGGCGAGGAACCGGTGGCGACGGAGATCGCGCCGCGGTCCGGCGAATTGCCGGTGCCGCCGCGCAGCTTCGTGACGCTTCCCGATGGACGCCGCGTTGCCTATCGCGAATATGGCACTCCTGGAGGCAGGCCTATCCTCATGTTGAGGAGCGCGCTGGCGAGTTCGCTGATCCGGCCGAAGGAAAGGCTTGCAGTGGCTGCGCGCTCCGTCCGGCTCGTCGTGGTGGAGCGGCCGGGATGCGGACAATCCTCGCCCGATCCCGACATGACCTATCGGAGCTTCGCGCGCGATCTCGAGATCGTGGCGGATACGCTCGGGCTTCACGATTTCGTGCTGTCAGCGAACTCGTCGAGCGTGCCGCTTGCGCTGTCCGCGGCGCTCCGCTTCGGGCCGCGTGTGCGGCATATCATCCTCACCACGGCGCGTTTCGAGCCGCCGACGCCGCGCAAGGGGCGGCCCGGCATGGTGAACTATTTCTTCTCCAATCTGCGCCGCCATCCCTGGCTGCTGGATTCCACGCTCGCCATTCTGCGGGCGAAGATGTCGCGGCCCTTCATGCGCTCGCTCGTCTTCCATTTCTTCGAGAAATCGCCTGCCGATTTCGCCCTGCTGGAGCGCGATCCAGCCCTGGTGGATGCGCTTGTCGACGAGACAATGGATTCCGTCGGCTGGAGCGTGGAGGGCCTGGTGCATGAATCGCAGCTCATGCTGCGCGAGACGCCGGCCGATTTCTCCGGCGTCGAGGCGCCCGTCACCATGTGGCACGGCGACGCGGATGGCGTGATCCCGCTCGAAGAGATGCAGGCCCAGCTCGCCCGTACCGGCCTCAAGGTGCAGCGGATGAGGATTGTGCCGGGGCTCGGCCATCTTTTTCTCGACGAGCTTCGCGAGGAATTTTACGACGCGCTCGCCTCCTGAGGGGGCGGGGGCGGCCCTCCGACCCTTCACTTGGTCCATTTGCACTATTCAGGCGTACATTCCGGCCCGGTAGGACTCTCTTCCAGAGGGCCCGGACGCGGGGTGCCGGGCCCCTGCATAAGGGGCTTTATCCATGACAAACGGAATTTCAGGCAGATTCGCAGGCTTCGTCATTGCGGCGGCACTCCTTGTCGCCGGTTGCCAGACGACCGGCGCGGGAACGCAGGCCGCGATGGCCGGTGCCGGAGCGATGGCGGCGCCAACCAGTCATGCGCCGATTCAGTCCTCGCAGCCGAATGACGGCGCGAAGAGCTGCAGCGAACTTCTCGCTGAAATCTCGGAAATGGAGCAGGTCGCAGCGGCCTCGGCGGAGTCGGAATCGAATGCCGCCATCACCGACGCCGGTATCGGCATCGCACAATCGCTCGGGGTGCATTTCGGCGGCGGCAGCGGCATGCTCGCGGCCTATCAGGCGAGCGGCGCCGCCTCGCAACTCACCCAGCAGCAGCGCGAACAGGCGAAACAGCGCGGTCAGCAGGCGGAGATCCGGCGCCAGGTGCTGAGCGGCATCTATCAGGGCAAGGGCTGCGCGGCCTGAGCCCGGCCCCCGGCGCGGCATCCGGGCCCGCGCCGGGGCTTCTTATCCAGCAACTGAAAACTCCGTCGGCGGTCTCAGGCGTCGACCCGGACGCACACCCCTAGATTGCCGGGGGAGTTCGGGGGAGTCTTTCGGGACTCCCCCGATCCTTGTTTGCAGCCGGCGCGGCAATGCGTCCTGCACTCCATTCCGCGACTGTCGTGCTAGTCTTCCCGGCCAAGAACAAAAACAGGGAGCGGGCGCGATGAAGCCGATGAATGCGGAAACGGTGGTGCTGGAAGAGGCGAGGCCTGTCGAGGAGGAGCTTGCCGCGCGCCTCATCTACGACACGGGCTCTTATGTCTTCGACTGCCTCTACAATCGCGACTTCGACGCCTTCCTGAAGATCACCTCGCATCTCTGGAAGCAGGAGGCGGGCGCCTTCTCGCATCGCCATGCGAAGGCCGCCACCTATCAGGGCGCATTGGCGGGCATTGCGCTCGGCTTTCCGCAGGCGCTTTACGCGCAGGAATTCGGTACCGGTATGGCGACCATGGCCGAAATGGGAAGCCCAGAGCTTCTCGCGCATTTACCTTCCGTTGCGGGCCATATTCCCTGGCTCTTCCCGGAAGTGCCGGAGGATGCCTGGTATCTCCTGTTCCTCTCCGCCCACCCGCAGGCGCGGGGGCAGGGGATCGGCGAGAAGCTGCTTCTCGATTGTTTCGAGCGGGCGCGGAAGGCCGGCTGCGTCTCGCTCCACCTCGATGTGGCGGCGGTGAACCCGGCGGTCCGCTTCTATGAACGCATGGGTCTCGAAAGGCTTGCCGAGACGGCCGTGCCGAAGATCGCCGCCTCGCATGGCGTGCCACCGCATATCCGCATGGTGAAATACCTCGCCGATTGAGGCTGCCGCTTGCATAAGGGGTGGCGCTCGCCTATTTCGGACGGCAGTCACCGCCATTCGAGGCATGCCGCCCATGACCGCCGCCGATATCGCTCCCGCTTCCTTCCGTGGCCGCCTCATGGCTCTTGTCGAGGCGCCGATCTTTCAGCATTTCGTGACCGCCGTCATTCTCGTCAATGCGGTGACTCTGGGGCTTGAGACATCGGCCACGGCGATGGAGGCGGCCGGGCCGGTTCTCATCGCGCTCGACCGGATCGCGCTCACGATCTTCGTGATCGAACTCACGATGAAGCTGCTTGCCTACCGGTTGCGCTTCTTCCGCGACGGCTGGAACATTTTCGACTTCGTCATCGTGGCGATCGCGCTGGTGCCGGCTGCCGGGCCGCTTTCGGTACTGCGCGCGCTGCGCATCCTGCGCGTGCTCAGGCTTCTCTCGGTCGTGCCGTCGCTGCGCAAGGTCGTCGCCTCGCTGATCGGCGCACTACCCGGCATGGGCTCGATAATCGCGGTGCTCTTCCTCGTCTTCTATGTGGGCGCAGTGCTCTCGACCAAGCTTTTCGGCGCGAGCTTTCCCGACTGGTTCGGTACGATCGGCGGCTCGATGTACACGCTCTTCCAGATCATGACGCTGGAAAGCTGGTCCATGGGCATCGTGCGGCCGGTGCTGGAAGTCTATCCCTATGCCTGGGTCTTCTTCGTTCCCTTCATCGTGCTGACGAGCTTCATGGTGCTCAACCTCTTCATCGCCATCATCGTGAACTCGATGCAGGCGCTGCACGAGGAGGAACACAACCGCGCGCAGGACGAGCGCGAGGAGCGGGCGCGCGAGGAGCGCGCCGAGATCGAGCGCCGCGCCCATGCCGAGCGCGTGGCGACGGCGGCGGATGTCCGCGCCATGCGGGCGGAGCTCGCCGAGCTGAAGCAGCTTCTCGAGGCGCGGCTCGGCCGCTAGGGCTTCAGCCAGCGAAAGGCGCGGGTGAGAAAGGCGCGGCCGTCGCCCATGACCGGCGCGCCATGCGCCATCAGCACATTTTCAGTGGGCCAGGCGAGGATGCGCGCGATGCCTTCGCGTGCGGCGGTCCGATCGCGGAAGGCGAGGCGGAACTTGCGCGGCACGGCGGGCTCTGCTTCGCGCATCAGGTCCAGTTTCGCGACAAGGGCGCGCCAGCCCCTGAACCAGCCCTTCGGAAATTGCTGCAAGAGGTCGGTGAAGATCGCCGTGCCGCTATTCGCATGGAAGAAGACGACTTCCGTGGTGATGGAATTGCCGCGCAGGACGGCCTGCGCGATCTCGCCCTGCCATTCCGCAGGAGGCGCATCGCCGAGTTCGGCATCGACAGCGACATGCGGCGCCGTTTCGGCCAGGCGCGGTGCGGCATGGGTTTTCGCGGCGGGGAAGGCCTGTTGCCATTCGGGCAGCGACATGTAGTGCAGGCTGTTCGGCGCAACGAGGTGGCGGACCGGACCGAGCGCTTCCACTTCCGCCTTGAGCGCCGGATCGAGCGCGACGGGCGACCAGATGAACAGCCCGCCATCGGCAAGGCGGATCACCGCCATGCGTGTCGGAAAATGGAATCCGGCAATGCCGGTGACGGCAGGACCGTCGGCGATCCAGATTTCGGGGCCGAATATTTCCAGATGTGTCATCGAGCTTCCCGTCACGCGCCGGAACCGCGGTCACCCTAGGGGCCAGGCGCTCGCCGGGCAAGCACGAGTGCCGTCGCGAACATTGCAACGGCCGCCAGCGGCACAAGCACGCCGAAGGGCAGGCCGAAGGCCGCGAGCGTGCTGCCGCCCTCATAGGTTACATAGCCGTCGTAAAGCGGGCCCATCGCATGGGCGACAACGACCATGCCCATGATCCAGCCGCCGATCGCGGCCGCTAGTCCAATCCTGTGCTTCGCCCAGACGAGCCAGAGGCAGAGGAGCGCGAGCCCCGTATTGGTGAGCAGCTGCCAGACGTTGTGGAAGCGGGCATGTTGCGGCCAGTCCGCGTTGAATACATGGGTGTGGTTCACCTCGAGGAAGGGAATCAACAAGGCAGGAACGAGCAGTCCGAGCGTCATCAGCAGGCGAGCGGGCATGGATTTCCATCCTTCAAGTGTATATATTGACGGTGTCAATATGAGGCAAATATAGACAATGTCAATATCGAGCGGATCGCGCCCGAAGCGGGCGGCAAAACCGAAAGAGAGCTACCACCACGGCAATCTGCGTGCGGCGCTGGTTTCGGCGGCGTTTGAGCTGCTCGATGAAGAGGGTGTAGAGGCCGTTACCATTCGCGCAGTCGCGCGCCGCGCCGGTGTGACGCATGCGGCGCCTGCCAATCACTTTCGGGACAGGCGGGCGCTCCTTACCGCGCTTGCCGCGGAAATTTTCGGTGGGCTCCGGACGGAAATCGACAGGAAGCTCAAGGGCGCGAGGCCGGGGCTCGAGGCCCGGCTGCGCGTTTTTGCGCAGGCGGTTCTCCGCTTCGGGCTCGCCGCGCCCAATCGCTACAGGCTCATCTGGCGCTGGGATGCACTCGACGGCAAGGACCCGGCACTCAGCGCCGCGATGGATGGCATCTATGACCGGTTGATCGAGGAACTCTCCCGTCAGGGCGCCGCCGGCTTCGACCCGCATAGCCGCGCCATCGCGCTCTGGTCGATGGTGCATGGTTACGTGTCCATGCGGATCGAGGGCAACTTGCTGGCCGGCAAGGACAAGGTCACGGGCGAGCCGCGCGAAGTTGCCATCGTCTCGGCCATGCTGCGCGGCGTTGGCGTCTAGTCCGTCTTGTCTCCGGCAAGTTCGATCAGGCGGCGCAGTCCCCTGGCCGCGCGTTCCATGTCGCGGTCCGGAAAGGCCTCGTCGATCATCGCATTGATCCCGGCGAATGTTGCACCCATCGCGTCCATCGCCTTCAGACCCTTCTTCGTTGCCGAGAGATTCCACGCCCGGCCATCCGTCTCGGCGCGCGTCCGCGCGATGTAGCCCGCCTTCAGCAGCCGCTCCGCCATGGCGCCGACGGCGCTTTCGCGCTGCTTCAGCCGCGTGGCGACTTCGCGCTGCGTGACCGTGCCCCCGGCGCGGACGATCGCCATCATGGCGGCTTGCGCGGTGGTGAGGCCGCCTGCCTCCACCAGCGCCGCATCGGCCGCGGTTTTCAGCCGGTGTGCCGCCATTTGCAGCAGGAAAAAGAAGCGTTCGTCCTTCGCGCTCATGGTTCCTCTCGAGAAGGGCTTGTTGACAGGGCGGCCGATCCCCAGATACTACACTAGTGTAGTAATTTCAGCCAGAGGCGCGGAGAGAAAAATGAACGGAACGGACATGAAAATCGAAGGCGCGATCGACGTCTGGGCGCAGATCACGACGCCGCGCATGGCGGCGCAGCCCTGGCTTGCGACGCTGCTCCGCTGGACGGGGCAGGAGGGCGAACCGCTGGTGCCGAGCGTCGAGAGCACGGTCGCCGCGATGGACAAGGCAGGCGTATCGCTCTCGCTCGTCTCCGCCTGGTACGGGCCGCAGGGCCCGCTCATCACGAATGAGGAAGTCGCCGCGCAGATCGATGCAGCACCAGCGCGGTTGCGCGGCCTTGCGAGCGCCGATATCCGCAACCCGATGGAAGCCGTGCGCGAGGTCCGCCGCTGGGTGGACGGGAAGCGCTTCGTCGGCGTGCGGATCGTACCCTGGCTCTGGGACCTGCCGCCCAACGACCGGCGCTACTATCCACTTTATGCGGCCTGTGTGGAGCTTGGCGTGCCGCTCTGCACGCAGATCGGGCATACGGGGCCGTTGCTGCGTTCGGAGACAGGCCGCCTCATTCCCTATCTCGAGGATGTGCTGCTCGATTTCCCGGAGCTTGTCGTCGTGGGCGGCCATGTCGGCTTTCCCTGGATCGACGAACTCCTGACCATGACGATCAAGTTCCGCAATTTCCATGTGGACACATCGGCCTATGCCGTCCACCGCCTGCCGCCGGCCTTTGTGGACTACATGAAGGGGCCGGGCGCCTCCCGCGTCATGTTCGGCACCAACTGGCCCATGCTTTCTCCGAAGAAATGCCTCGCGGGGCTTGCAGACCTCGGCCTGACGGAGGCGCAGCGCGAGGCGTTTCTCAGCGGGAATGCGAAGAGGGTGTTCGGGGTGTAGAGGGGTGGCATCCAAAAACAAAAGCGGTGCGGGATTGCTCCCGCACCGCTTTTTCCCCTCAGCGCCCCACACGGGGTGTTGATCTTTCGTGTCCCTTTCGGGCGTCAGCCTTCGCGCACTTCGAGGCCCAGGTCGCGCACCTTGCGGTAGAGCGTCGAGCGGCCGATGCCGAGGCGGCGGGCGACTTCCGTCATGTGGCCCTTGTACTTGTCGATGGCGAGGCGGATCATTTCCGCTTCGATGTCTTCAAGTTTGCGGACATTGCCGGCTTCGTCGGTGATCGAAATGCCGTCCGAGAAATTCGAGCGGGCGAAATCGGCCAGCGTGTTCGTTTGCGGCTGCGCCTGCTGCGGAATGTAAGACGAGACGGGCGTTGGCGCTGCGACCCCCATCATGCCGTCCTGCGGGAAGGCGCGGGACGCATGAACGGGCGCCGGTGCCTGCGGGGCGTGCGAGGTCTGCTGGGCGCGCGGCATCGCCGCTTCCGCATAGCCTTCGACGAGACTTGCGATCTGCGGGAAGTCGGAGACCTGCAGCGTTTCGCCGTCGCACAGCACGATGGCGCGGAAGACCGTGTTTTCGATCTGGCGCACATTGCCCGGCCAGTCATAGGCGCAGAGCATGCCGAGCGCGTCGCGCGAGATGCCGACGACGGGCTTGCCTTCCTCGGCCGCGAGACGGCGGATGAAATGGGCGACGAGATCCGGAATGTCGTCCTTGCGTTCGCGCAGCGGCGGCACATGGATCGGGAAGACGTTGAGGCGGTAATAGAGGTCTTCGCGGAAGCGGCCCTCCTTCACCATCTGCAGCATGTCGCGGTTCGTCGCCGAGATGAGGCGGATATCGACCTTGACCGGCTTCTTCGAGCCGACGGGATCGACCTCGCCCTCCTGCAGCGCACGCAGGAGCTTCACCTGGATGTCGAGCGGCAGTTCGCCGATCTCGTCGAGGAAGAGCGTGCCGCCGGAGGCCTCCTGGAACTTGCCGGCATGCTTGTCGGCGGCGCCGGTGAAGGCGCCTTTCTCATGGCCGAAGAGAATGCTCTCGACCAGATTTTCCGGGATCGCGCCGCAATTCACGGTGACGAAGGGCTTGCCGCGGCGTTCGCTCTCGCCCTGGATGGCGGCGGCGATGACTTCCTTGCCGACGCCCGACTCGCCTTCGATGAGGATCGGGATATTCGACTGCGCGGCGCGCTTGCCGAGGCGGATCACCTGCTCCATCGCGCGGCTCGGGGCGATGATGTCGTCGAAGGTGAGCTGGCCGCGCTGGCGCTTCTGCAGGCGGGA
>JAHBYL010000032.1 GCA_019635955.1 Parvibaculum sp. | reverse complement strand
ATCGCTCCTCGTCTCCTACCGCGACGACCGCGGCGAGAAGCGCGGGCCCCACAAGAAGGGCACGAGCTGGGAAGGCCGCGGCGACTGCATCGATTGCGGACAATGCGTGGCCGCCTGCCCCATGGGCATCGACATTCGCGACGGCATGCAGCTCGAATGCATCCAGTGTGCGCTCTGCATCGACGCCTGCAACGACATCATGGACAAGGTGGAGCGGCCGCGCGGTCTCATCACCTATGACACGTTCCGCAACCAGGAGCGCCGCAAGGCGGGCGAGACGCCCCGCCTGAGCATCTGGCGCCCGCGCACCATTCTCTATTCCGTCCTGATCCTTCTTGTCGCCGCGATCATGCTGTTCGGGCTGAGCACGCGCTCGACGCTCGATGTGAACGTGATCGCCGACCGCAATCCGCTCTTTGTCGTCCTCTCCGATGGCGGCATCCGCAACGGCTATCAGGTCAAGATCCTGAACAAGGAACATGAGGCACACATCTATCGCGTCTCGCTTTCCGGCCTCGATGGTGCCATGCTGACAAGGCCCGCCCTTGCCGGCGAGGAGGAGATGCTGGTGCATGTCGAAGCCGATTCCCTCGTCAATGCCCGCTTCTTCGTGAGCCTGCCTCTGGCCCGGATTGCCGCAGAGGGCGGCGAGGCCAGCTTCGCCTTCGTCGTGACGGAACTCGGCAGCGGCCGGGAAGTTATGAAATACGCAACATTCCGGGGACCGGCAAAATGAACCCCGACAAGACAGATTACCGCCCCTCCCGCGTCCGCAAGATCACCGGCTGGCATGTGCTGGCGGGCTTCGTTGTCTTCTTCGGCATCGTATTCGCCGTGAACGGCATTATGGTCTGGCGCGCGCTCACGACCTTCGACGGCGTGGAAACGGCGGGCGCCTATCAGAAGGGCCGCGCCTACAACCACCTGCTCGACCGGATGGACGAGCAGCGCGAACTCGGCTGGAGCGCCGAACTCACGACGGAAAGCCTGCCCGGACCCGCGCATCGCACGAAGCTCGGCGTCTCCTTTGCCGACAGCGAGGGCCGCCCGCTGCAGGACCTCGACGTAGAGGCGATCTTCTGGCGCCCCGTCGCCGCAGGCGCCGACCGCGAGGCGAAGCTCGCCGAGACCGGGCCCGGCCAATACGAAGCGACTTTCGATCTCGCCCATCCGGGCAACTGGATCGTCCGCGTGGCGGCGATTGCGCCGGGCGGCGAAACCTTCGTCACCGAGAACCGCGTCGTGCTGCGCGACTGAGGACAAGATGGCAGAGCTTGCCGCCGGATTGCAGGAAAGATCGGGCATCGACCCCGCCCTCTTCGTGCGGAAAACGCCGGAAGGCGAGGCGCGCCTTGACCTCGTGGTGGCCGGCATGCATTGCGCCGGCTGCCTCAGGAAGGTGGAAGGCGCGCTGACGAAGCTCGACGGCGTGACCCATGCCCGCGCGAACCTCTCGACCAAACGCGTCGCCGTGCGCTGGGACCCCGCGCGGCTCCATGCGGACAAGGTCGTCCGGGCGCTGGCCGAAACCGGCTTCACTGCCGTGCCCTTCGATCCGAAACTCCTCGGCACTTTCGACGAGAACGAGACGCGTTTCCTGCTGCGTTCGCTCGGCGTCGCCGGATTTGCGGCGGCCAACGTCATGCTCATCTCGGTGTCGGTCTGGTGGGGCCTCGTCACCGATATGGACGAGACGACGCGGGCTTTTTTCCATTGGGTGTCGGCGCTGATCGCGCTGCCCGCCGTCGCCTATGCCGGCCAGCCCTTCTTTCGCTCGGCGCTGAAGGCGCTGCGCGCGAAGCAGATGAACATGGATGTGCCGATCGGCCTTGCGGTGATCCTCGCGACCTCGATGAGCCTCGTGCAGACCATCGTGAATGCGCGCCATGTCTATTTCGATGCCAGCGTCACGCTGCTCTTCTTCCTGCTGATCGGTCGCTATCTCGATGTGCAGGCGCGCGCCAAGGCCTGCTCTGCGGCGGAGAACCTGCTCGGCCTGCGCGCAACCGCCGCCACGCTGATTGCGCCGGACGGCACGCACCGCTCGGTCGCCGTGGAAAGCCTCGAACCCGGCATGAAGGTGCTGGTGGCGGCGGGTGCCCGTATCCCCGCCGATGGCGAGATCATCGAGGGCGCGAGCGAGATCGACACGAGCCTCGTCACCGGCGAAAGCCTGCCCGAACGCGTGGGGCCGGGCGGCGGCGTCTTCGCGGGAACGCTCAATATCGGCGCGCCGCTCATCGTTCGCGTGACGAAGCGCGACGATGAATCGCTTCTCTCCGAAATCGTGCGGCTGATGGAATCGGCCGAACAGGGCCGCGCGCGCTATGTGCGCATCGCCGACCGCGCGGCGCGCTTCTATTCGCCTGCCGTGCACCTCATGGCGGCGGCAACGCTCGTGCTCTGGTTCGCGCTCGGCGCGCATTGGGAAACGGCGCTGACGAATGCCATCGCCGTTCTCATCATCACCTGCCCCTGCGCGCTCGGCCTCGCCGTGCCCGTGGTGCAGGTCGTCGCGACCGGCCGGCTGATCCGGCAGGGCGTACTCGTCAAGGCGGCGGACGGGCTCGAACGGCTCGCCCAGGCCGACACCATCGTTTTCGACAAGACCGGCACGCTGACGCTCGGCCGGCCGCAGCTCGTGAACATGGATGAGGCGCCGCAAGAGATGCTCGCGCTCGGCGCGGCGCTCGCGGCATCGAGCCGCCATCCGCTGGCGCTCGCGCTTGCCGCCCATGGCAAGGGAAATGCGCGGCCGAAGCTCGACGATGTGCGCGAGGTGCCCGGCATGGGCCTCGAAGCGATACATGACGGCGCCCGGCTTCGCCTCGGCAATGCGGGCTTTGTGGGCGCGGACAGCACCGCCGCCCATGGCGGCTCCGAACTCTGGCTGAGGCGCGAGGGCGGCGAGGCCTTCTGCTTCCGCTTCGAGGATACGGTGCGCCCCGATGCGCGGGAGACGATTACCGCGCTGAAGGCGCGCGGCTTTGCCGTTGAACTTCTCTCCGGCGACCGCGAGCCGGCGGTGCGGAAACTTGCCGCCGAACTCGGCCTCGACGAATGGCGCGCGGCGGCGCGGCCCGATGCGAAGATCGCACGCCTGGAAGAACTCGCCGCACAAGGCCGCAAGGTCGTGATGATAGGCGACGGGCTGAACGACGCCCCGGCGCTCCGCGCCGCGCATGTGTCGATCTCACCGGCCGATGCCGCCGATGTGAGCCAGACGGCGGCGGACTTCATCTTTCAGGGCGCGCGCCTCGGGCCCGTGCTCGAAACGGTCGATGTGGCGCGGCGCTCGCAGCGCCTCGTCTTCCAGAATTTCGGGCTTGCGATCGGCTACAACATCTTCGCCGTGCCGCTCGCGGTCGCGGGCTATGTGACGCCGCTCGTTGCCGCCATTGCCATGTCGAGTTCCTCGATCATCGTGATCGTGAATTCGCTCCGCCTCAACCGGAAGGCGAAGGAAGCGGCATGAGCATTCTCGTCTATCTCGTGCCGGCGGCGCTTCTTCTCGGCGGGCTCGGCCTCGCTGCCTTCATGTGGTCGCTCCGGAGCGGCCAGTATGACGACCTCGAAGGGGCGGCCGAGCGCATTCTCTATGATGACGACAAGCCGGAGCCGGACAGGACGGAAACGGGCGACCCGGAAAACTAGCCCTCGCCCACAAGCGCGCGCTGCGCATGCCATGTCGCATGACCGAGCAGCGGAAAGATGACGGCAAGCCCCAGGAACCATGTCGCGATGCCGAAGCCGGTGAGCAGCGCGACGATCCAGCCCCAGAGCAGCATGGTCCAGAAATTCTCGCGCACTGCGCGGATGCTGGTCAGCACCGCCGTCACCGCATCAATATCGCGGGCGAGAAGAAGCGGCACCGAAATCGCCGACAGCGCGAAAACGGCGAAGGCGATGACGCCGCCCACCGCCGTGCCGATGGCAAGAAGCGCAAGGCCGCGCGGGCTGAGCAGCAGCATGGGCGCGAATTCGGACAGCGGCGGGATACCGACCGGCCCGTAGAAAAGCGCGAAAATCCACCCGGCGATGCGGAGCCAGATGATGAAGGCGCCGGCCAGCATGGCGCCGACAAGGGCAAGCTGCGAGAGATTGCGGCTCGACACGAAAACCACATCGGCAAGACGGACCCTTTCGCCCGCCTCGAGCTTGCGGCTTGCCTCGTAAAGACCGACCGCGAGCAGCGGCCCGATCAGCAGGAAGCCCGCGCCGAAGACCGGCAGCAGGGCGCTGAAACCCGCGAGGAAAAGAATCCCGGCAATCGAGAAGGAGAGAAAGAGAAAGGCGCAGCCATAGCCAAGGCTGACCGCCGGTATGGTCCGCAGGTCCGCCCAGCCCGCCTCGAGCCAGCGCCAGGGCTGGTCCGCCCTCACCTTGCGGATAACGGGCGCTGCCCCGCCTGCGGGCATCGCCCCTTGATCTGCCGATACGCTCATCCCGCCCCTCCCAGAGCCATACTTCATGTCATGCTATCCCTCGAAAACCCTTTCGTCCATGTGGGATTAGACGGGCCAATCGCAAAAGCGTGAGGCCCGGTGACGCGACGTGACGGGAATTCGGAACGCCTGCACACTAGATTGAGGGAAACTGAAGGAGACCCGCGTGACCCGGATTCTTTCGAGCGTTTTCGCCGCCTTTCTGGCCGCCGCCGCATTCGCCCCGCCCGCCAGCGCCGGCGAGGCGGTGGCCGTTTTCGCGGGCGGCTGCTTCTGGTGCATGGAGCCGCCCTACGACAAGACCGAAGGCGTGATCAGCACCACATCGGGCTATACCGGCGGCGAGGTGGCGAACCCGAGCTACAGTCAGGTTTCCTCCGGCACCACCGGCCATATCGAGGCGGTGAAGATCGTCTACGACCCCGAAAAGGTGAGCTACGAAAAGCTGCTCTACATCTTCTGGCGGAACATCGACCCGATCCGCGCCAATGCGCAGTTCTGCGACGAGGGCGCGCAATATCGCAGCGCAATCTTTCCGCAGGACGAGGCCCAGCGCGAGGCTGCCGAAAAATCGAAAGCCGAGCTCGAGGCCACAGGCCGCTTCACCCGGCCCATCGAGACCGAAATCCTCGACGCCGCGCCTTTCTATCCGGCGGAGGACTACCACCAGGACTATTACAAGAAGAATCCGAACCGCTACGCCTATTACCGCTGGAGCTGCGGCCGCGATGCGCGGCTCGAACAGATCTGGGGAAGCGAAGCGGGAGGCCTGAAGGAGGGTACATGATGTCACGGCGGACATTTCTCGGCAGCACCGCGATTGCGGGCCTTCTCGCAGCGGCGGGCCTTGCCGCGCGCGGCGGCAAGGCGGATGCGGCGGAAGGCACATTCGAAATTGTAAAAAGCGATGCGGAATGGAAGGCCGAACTCACGCCCGAGCAATATTACGTGCTGCGCAAGCATGGCACGGAGCGCGCGGGCTCGAGCCCGCTCGACCGGGAGAAGCGCGCAGGCACCTTTCATTGCGCGGGCTGCGACCTGCCGCTTTTTGCCTCGGACAGGAAATATGACAGCGGCACCGGCTGGCCGAGCTTCTGGGCGCCGCTCGACGACGCCATCGGCACGAGCGAGGACCGGAGCCTTTTCATCACGCGGACGGAAGTTCATTGCCGTCGCTGCGGCGGGCATCTCGGCCATGTCTTCGAGGACGGACCGCCGCCCACGGGCCTGCGCTATTGCATGAACGGCGTGGCGATGAGTTTCAGGGCGGCGACCTGAGCGCCGACTGCACCGCCGTTTCGAGCGCACTCAGAAAGCGCGAGCGGTCGCCCTTCGAGAAGGCCGGGCCGCCGCCTTTCGACTGGCCGGTCTCGCGCAGCTCGCGCATCAGGTCGCGCATGGCGAGCGCCATGCCGATACTGTCCTTCGTGAAGGCACGCCCGTCATGCCCGAGCGCGGCGGCGCCCGCCGCCAGCGCCCGCGAGGCAAGCGGAATATCGCCCGTCACCACGATATCGCCCGGACCCGCCCGTTCCGCAATCCAGTCATCGGCCAGATCCGGCCCTTGCGGCACCACAACCATGCGCACCAGCGGATGGCGCATGGGCCGCATGCCGCCATTGCTGACGATATGAATGACAAGGCCATGGCGCTCGGCAACGCGGATCGCCTCGTCCTTCACGGGACAAGCATCCGCATCGACATAGATTTCGGTCATCTTGCTTCGTTCATCCGCTTGCTGCTTTCCGACGGGCGCGATGATAGCTTCGCGGCGTGAAAGAGACGTCAGGAAAATCGGTGCCGCGCGCCGCGATCATCGGCGGCGGCCCGGCGGGGCTCGCCGCAGCGGAGCGCCTTTGCGAGGTGGCGGAGGTGCACGTCTTCGATGCCATGCCCTCGCTCGGCCGGAAATTCCTGCTTGCGGGTAAAAGCGGCCTCAACATCACCCATGGCGAGGCATTCGAGACGTTCCTGACGCGCTTCGGGCCCGCGCGCGAGAGGCTGGAGCACGCGCTGCGCGGCTTCGCGCCGGAGGCGATCCGCGACTGGGCGGCGGGGCTCGGCATCGAGACATTCGAGGGAAGTTCGGGCCGCATCTTTCCCCGCGCGATGAAGGCATCGCCGCTGCTGCGCGCCTGGCTCGCCAGGCTCGCCGGGAAAGGCGTTACCTTTCACCCGCGGCACAAATGGACCGGCTGGACGGACACGGGCACGCTCCGCTTCGAGACGCCTGCAGGCGAGGTGACATTCGAGGCGGATGCAGCGGTGCTCGCGCTGGGTGGCGCAAGCTGGCCGCGCCTCGGCTCCGATGCGCTCTGGGTGCCGCTGCTTGAGGCGCGGGGCATCGAGATTGCGCCGCTCCGCGCGGCGAATTGCGGTTTCGATGCCGCATGGAGCGCCCTGATGAAGGAACGCTTCGCGGGCGCGCCGGTGAAATCCGTGACGCTTTCCTGTGACGGGGAAAGCGTGAAAGGCGATTTCGTGGTGACGGAGACGGGCGTCGAAGGCAGCGCCGTCTATGCGCTGGCGGCACACCTGCGCGATGCGATCGAACGCAGCGGCGAGGCGGTGCTCAGACTCGATCTCGCGCCGGACCGGAGCGAGGAGCGGCTGGCCCGCGATCTCGCAATCCCACGCGGCAAGGCATCGCTTGCAAACCACCTCCGCAAGAAAGCGGGCATCGACGGCGTGAAGGCGGCTCTGCTCCGCGAAGGCGCAGCGCAGGACATATTTTCAGATCCCGCCGCCATCGCCCATGCGATCAAGCATCTCGAGGTGAGGCTGCTCCGCCCGCGCCCCATCGCCGAGGCGATCAGCAGCGCGGGCGGCATCGCGCTTTCAGAACTCGATGCGGATTTCATGCTGGCGAAACTGCCGGGCATTTTCGCGGCGGGCGAAATGCTCGACTGGGAGGCACCGACAGGCGGCTATCTGCTTTCCGCCTGCCTCGCCACGGGCCGCGCCGCCGGCGACGGCGCGGCGCGCTTCCTCACGCGTTCTTGACGAGCATGCCGCCATCGACCGGAATGGCGACGCCGTTGAGGTAGGAGGAGGCCGGCAGCACCACGCTCAGCGTGACATGCGCAACCTCTTCCGGAAAACCGTAGCGGCGGAGCGGCACGCGGCGCTTGGCGAAGATTTCCTTATGCTCGTCGGGAATTTCCTGCGTGATGCCGGTGCGGATCGGTCCGGGGCAGATGCAGTTTACCGTGACGCCTTCGCGGCCGAGCTCGACGGCAAGCGCGCGGGTGAGGCCGATCACGCCATGCTTCGCCGCGACATAAGGCGAATTGCCGGGCGTCGCGCCGAAGCCTTCCGTCGAGGCGACATTGACGATGCGGCCTTCGCCCGACTTCTTGAGCAAGGGAAGCGCCGCGCGCACGAAACGCACATGGGCGGTGAGCATCACATCAAGCGCGAGCGCCCAGGTCTTCTCGTAACCCTCCTCGCCGATGCCGTGAAAGGTCGCGAGGCCTGCATTATTGACGAGAATATCGAGCCCGCCGAAGCGCGCCTCGACTTCCTTCACCACGCGGATGATGCCATCGGCATCGGCGACATCGAGCGCCCATCCATGTGCTTCGCCACCTTCCGCCTTGATCTCGGCGACGACGGCATCGACCCGCTCCTGCTTCAGATCGACGACGGCGACCTTCGCACCTTCGCCCGCGAAGATATGCGCCGTGGCGCGCCCCATGCCGCTCGCGGCGCCTGTGACGAGCGCCACCTTGCCCGCGATCGAGCGGCTGAGTTTCCTGACCGGTTCCATATCTCTCCCTCCGTTTGAATGTTCGTTGGCGGAGAGACTAGCGAAATGAACCGGGACGCGCGAGACGTCCCTGCCTGCCGCAGCGGCGCCCTCACTCCAGCGTGAAAGCGATCTTCAGCTTCACCTGATAATGGCCGATCTTGCCGCCTTCGATATGGCCGCGCGTCTCCACCACTTCGAACCACCTGAGCTCGCGCAGCGTTTTCGACGCCTTGTTGATGGCATTGGCGATGGCATCCTCGATGCCCGTCGCGGACGAGCCGACGACCTCGGTGATCTTGTAGACATTGTCGGACATGGGGTGACCTCCTTCGCTGCGCTCCCCCGGGAAGCAAACTGGAGCGCGGGAAGCCGACGGCAAGAGCAGCCGGAAAACATGGCTATCCCCGCCCATGTTTGGCAGAATGGGGAAAAGAGCCGGAGGAGCGCTCCATGACACTTCCCTCGCGTCTTCTTTTCTTCATATGCCTTGCGCTTTTCGGCGCTGCCCTGCCGCTTGCGGGGCAGGACACGCAGGAGAGCGAGGCGGCCCCGGGCCTCGCCCTTGTCGCGACGGTGAAGGGCGCCATCGGCCCCGCCACGGCGAAGCAGATTTCCGATGCGATCGCGGAAGCGGAAGCGCGCGAGGCGGAAGTCCTGGTGCTGCGCATCGACACGCCGGGCGGCCTCGTCACCTCGACGCGCGACATCGTGAGCGCGATCCTCGCAGCGGAAGTGCCGGTTGCCGCCTATGTCTGGCCGGGCGGCGGACATGCCGCAAGCGCAGGCACCTTCATCGTCTATTCGGCATCCGTCGCCGCCATGGCGCCCGGCACCAATATCGGCGCGGCAACGCCGGTCACGATGGGCGGCATGCCCGGTGCGCCGCAACAGCCCCCGGCGCGGCCGGGCGAAACCGGGGACGAACGCAGCACGCCGTCCAATGAGGAAGCGCTGTCGAAGAAGGCGACGAACGACGCCGTGGCACTGATCAGGTCGCTCGCCGATGCCCATGGCCGCAACGCCGAATGGGCCGAGGAGGCGGTGCGCGAGGGCTCGAGCCTCGGCGCGCGCGAGGCGCTCGAAAAGGGCGCGGTCGAGATCATTGCCGCAAACCTCGATGAACTGCTTGAAGCCATGCATGGCCGCGAGGTGACGACGGGCGGCGCGCCGCGAGTACTCAACACGGCGGGCGCTGAGATCGAGCATCTCGAACCCGGCTTCATGGTGAAGCTGCTGGCGCTGATCAGCAATCCCAACGTCGCTTTCCTGCTGATGATGATCGGCGTCTACGGAATCATTTTCGAGCTTTCCAATCCCGGCAGTTTCGGGCCCGGCGTGCTCGGCGCGATCTGCCTGTTGCTCGGCCTTTATGCGCTCAACCAGCTGCCGCTCGACTATGCGGGCGTGGCGCTGATCGTACTCGGTCTCACGCTGATGGCGGTGGAGGCCTTCACGCCAACCTTCGGCGTGGCGGGCTTTGGCGGGCTCGTCGCCTTCATTTTCGGCGCGGCCATGCTGATCGACAGCGACAACCCGGAATTCCAGATTTCATGGGTGACGATCGTCGCGACGGCGCTCGTAAGCGGCGCACTGCTGATCTTCCTCGTCGGCTACACATTGCGCGCGATGCGGCGCCCCGTTGCGACCGGTGCCGAGGAAATGACCGGTGCCGAGGCCCGCGTCCTCGAATGGGCGAATGGCGAGGGCTGGGTCCATATCCATGGCGAACGCTGGCATGCGCGAGGACCCGCGGAACTTGCGCCCCACAGCACGGTTCATGTCGAGAAACTGGACGGCCTGACCCTCGTCGTGAGGTGAGCCGCCCCCAACCAGGAAGGAAGGCCCATCATGGGAGGCTTCGCGGTCTATATTTTTCTGGCGGTCCTGCTGATCGCCTTCTTGGTCGCCGCCGTCAACATCCTGCGCGAATATGAGCGCGGCGTCGTCTTCACGCTGGGCCGCTTCTCGCGCGTGACGGGCCCCGGCTTCATCATCATCATTCCGATGGTGCAGCAGATGGTGCGCGTGGACCTGCGCACCTTTGTCGAGGACGTGCCGACGCAGGACGTGATCTCCCGGGATAACGTTTCGGTGAAGGTGAACGCGGTACTCTATTTCCGCATTGTCGATCCGCAAAAGGCGATCCTGAACGTCGAGAACTACATGGAAGCGACGAGCCAGCTGGCGCAGACGACGCTCCGCTCCGTTCTCGGCAAGCACGAACTCGACGAGATGCTGGCCGAACGCGACAAGCTCAATGCCGACATTCAGGTCATTCTGGACGAGCAGACGGATGCCTGGGGCATCAAGGTCGCCAATGTCGAGATCAAGCATGTCGATATCGACGAGAGCATGGTGCGCGCCATTGCCCGCCAGGCGGAAGCCGAACGTTACCGCCGCGCCAAGATCATTAATGCGGAAGGCGAACAGCAGGCGGCCGAAAAGCTCGTGGAAGCAGGCCAGATCCTCGGCGGCGATCCCCGCGCCATGCAGCTTCGCTATTTCGCGGCGCTGCACGACATTGCGGGCGACAAGTCCAACACCATCGTCTTCCCGTTGCCGATGGACCTGGTGGAGGCACTGAAGCCCGCAAACAAGGCGTGACTGCCATTGCCTCCAAATAGGTCCGGTCTCCGCTCGCCGGACCGCCCTTCCCTTCCCGATAATGCAACCGGCTGCAACGGAAAGTATTGCAGCCGCTGCACGGGAAAGGGAGAGGGGCATGGCGGTGGACTATGTGGACGGCTGGCAGAAGCGCGATCCGAAATTCGAAGCGGATGCCACCGCGCTCTGGCGGAAGCACGGCGTTCTGCCCGCCGGCGTGAACCCGGAAGAGCGCGCCCGCGAGATCTGCTGCCTCGCCTATGAGAACGGCGAACTCACCGGCATTTCGACCGTCGCCATCGAGCGCTACCGGCCGCTGCTCAACAAGCGCTTCGGCTTTCTGCGCGTCTTCACTTCGCCCGAGCATGAGCAGCAGCAGATCGCGATCGGCCTTGCCGTGGAGGCGCGGCGCATTCTCGAGGAATGGTCCATCGCCCATCCGCAAGAGGAACTCGCCGGCATGGCGGCCGTCTATCAGTCGCACAAGCTCGGGCGATTTCCCGTCGGCAAGTCCGGCCTGACGCTGGTCGGCCTGACGCCGGAGGGCCACCAGATGCGCGTCACCTGGTTCAACCACCTGCCCCTCTTCTGAGGGGGTTTTTTCAACAAGGAAGGAGACTGAAGCGTATGAACAACGCCACGCAGCCGCGCGCGCCGCGCCCCGATCTCAACCTCGCCTATGCGGTCATCGCCGCAGGCACGCTCGTCGCCATCGCCATCGCGATGACGGCGCTCCTCGGGCCCGGCAAGAGCCCGCGCCTCATGCCGAACCCGCAAGGCGGCATCTGGGTGGAGCGGAGCGGAACGCTCTTTCTCTGTCGGGCGCGGCAGGACGCACCGGGCGCCTGCGTCAACCTCGCCGATGGCTCGATTGCCGCCTTTGTCGATGTGATCCGCTGACTTCAGACGTCATGTGAAAGCAAAAAAGGCGCCCCGGAGAAACCCGGGGCGCCTTCCTGTTTGCCCTTTCCGCCGCGATCAGAAGGCGAAGCGAACCGCGGCTGCGAGCGCGTGCTCGTCATAGTCGCTCTGCAGCTCGCCATCGTAAGTGACGCGCAGGCTGAAGCGATCCGACACTTCCCATGTGACGCCGGCGCCGAGCCCGAAGGACACGTCGTCCCGCGGCACGCTCTGCACCGTGAAGGCACCGCCGCCGACCACGCTGCCCGTGATCGCCTGATCGGGATCTGCAAGCTCGCCCAGGATCTTCACGCCGAATTCCGGGATGAGCTTCGCCCCGCTTTCGAGCAGGAAGCTGTAGCGGGCATTGACGCCGGCAACCGCGCGGAGCGACTCGACCGTCTGGCTGTCGACGCTGATCGGAAGCGGACCCGTTTCCGTATAGGCGTCCATATCCACCCGGTTGTAGCGCAGGCCGACGCTCGGCGTGACGTCCCACTGGCCGGAGGTGAACATATGCCCGACCTCGGCGCGCGCCACGAACTGCGTGCCGTCGTAGTTCGCGACATTCACACCGCCAAGGGACAGGCGCCGGCTGTCATACTCGTTCGTGCCGAAGCCGAGAGCGGCGTTCAGATACCAGGCGCTCGGCCGGTAGCTCATATAGGCCGTGGCGCCATAGCCTGTGATGTCGTTCGTCGCATTGGCGCCGGCGCCGTTCTCTTCCACATCGGAGGCGAGATAGAAGGCACCGAAGCCGATCCGCGTATTCGGAGCGATCTCGCCATCGATACCCACCGTGACGCCCCAGCTGTCGGCGTCGAAGCCGTTGACGCTGCCGGGCGTGAACTTCGCCCGGGAAGCACCGGCACGGCCCCAGATGGCCCAATTGCCGTCGCCGCCGAGCGGCGTGTCGCCCGCCGACACACCCGTGTCGCCGTTCTGCGCCACCGCGAAGCCGCCACCCGAGAGCCGGTCCATGATCATGTCGTAGATCAGGTCGGTCGAGACGATGGTTGCGGTGCCCGAGCCATTGCTTTCTTCCGGCAGCGTGTCCTTGATGACCTTGAGAAGCTCCTCGCGCTGCTCTTCCTCGGTCTCGAACTGCGCCAGCCATTTGACGAGTGGGCTCGAGAGCGGCTGCGTCCGGAGATAGACGTCGAGCGCATCCGCAATGCTGAGCTGGTTCTTGGTGTACCTGGCGTCCTCCGCCGTATCGAAGGCCGTTTCCTCGATCTGGACGCGGAGGAAGAGCTCGTCCGCCGAACCCGTCTCGGTGATGTCGCCATTCATCACCTTTGCGAAGCGGAAGAGGAAGATATTGTCCTTCACCACCGCGCCGTAGTCGGTGACGCCGTCCTCCTCATAGGCCGAGGCGACAAGAATATCCTCGCCCACCGACGCCTCGATGCCGCCGGTCACATCCGCAAAGATCGTGGCACCCTCGGCGAAGGTGACCGTGTTGCCGCTGACGACGCCCGCCGTCGTGTGCTGGACGCGGGTGAAGAAGGTGCTGTCGCCTGCGAAGGAGACATCGCCCGTCACATCGAAGAAGCCGCCAAACCCGATATCGAGCGTACCGTCGATATTGACTTCCGCAGCCGCGACATGGGCGCCCTCGCCTGTCGTTGCGAGCGTTGCGCCATAGGCAACGTTGACCGCGCCTTCCTCGCCGGCGGTGTGGATGCCGTAACCGTCGAGTACGGCGCGGCCGCTGTCGAAGTCGACCGTATTGAAGCCGGAGACGGCCCAGCCCTCGATGCCGTCATCGAGCACGATCTCGTCGTCATGCGCGAAGGTGAGATGCGCCTCGCCCTCGCCGCCCGCATGAATGCCCTTGCCGAGTTCGACGCCTTCGCCCTGAACGGTCACTTCATCCGTGCCGTCGCCGGTGAAGATCGCGCCGGTGATCCGGCCGCCATCGACGATGATCGTATCGTCGCTTTCGGCGGCCGCCGTGGTGATGTTGCCGTCGATATAGCCGGTATGGAGGACATAGACCTGCGGCGCGTATTCGCCATAGAACTCGTTCTCGGCCACGACGACATCGCCCCTGATATCGCCATGATTGACGATGGAGACATATTTCGAGTCGAAGACATGGATCGCATCGCCATAGGCCGACGAGATGTAGCCGTCCTCGGTGTTGGTGATGTTCACCGTCGGGCCGCTGGCGAGAATGCCATGGGCGCCGTCGCCCGTGACCTCGATGCTGCCGCTGTTGACGACCGTCGTGGTGGCGGGGCTGTTCGACGAGGCTTCGATGCCGTGCGAATACTTGCCTTCCGTCGAAATGGCTCCCGAGTTTGCGACATGGACGGTTTCGCCATGCGCCTCGATGCCGGAGGCATATTTGCCGTGCGTTACGATCGAGCCGCTATTGACCGCCGTTGCCATGCCTTCCCAGGCGCGGACATAGATACCGGTCGAGCCATCGCCATGCGTGACGATAGAGGCCTCGATCGTTTCGTCTTCCTCGTTCGTGGCATTCAGATTGTAGGCATAGGCATCGCCACGTCCTGACGTGGCGGACATGCCGGTCGAGTAATCGCCATGGGTCTGAATGGTGGAGCCGGAATTGACGGTCACGGCATCGCCGCCGAACCAGACCCAGCCCTCGCCGTCATAGTAGTAAGTGCCTTCCGCATGCGCCACGAGCCCGGCCGAGTAGTCGCCATGCGTGACGATGCTTGAATTGTACTTGTTGAAGGCAAGGGCCTCGCCATAATCGCTGCTGGCGAGAACGCCCGTCGAATAGTCGCCATGCGTGACGATGCTCGAGCGCAGCATGTTCGCTGCGAAGGCGTCGTCCCCGGCATGTGCGGCAAGCGCCGTCGCGTGATGACCATAAGTCGTGATCTGGCCATCATACTTGTTCATGGCCCAGGCGTCGCCTTCGCTCGACCAGGCGGCAACGCCGAGCGCGTAGTGGCCCGAAAGCGGATCGCCCTCCTCATCGAGGCTGCCCGTGGTGACCGTGCCGTAGAAGTTGGCGGCAAAGGCATGTCCCTGCGACGACATGGCCGCGACGCCATGTGCGGCATCGCCGGTCGTGACGATGGTGGAGCGGAAATCGGCGGGCGCCATTCCCTCGAGATCGTGCAGGCCGGCAATCGCCTCCGAGACATTGCCAAAGCCGCCGGAGAACCCGAAATAGAACTCGGACAGTCCATATTCGGCAACGATCGGCGGCAGGCCGTTGACCGCGAAAGCGTGGCCGCCATCCTCATTCGAGTATCCGCCTTCCTCTCCGTCATGGAGGCTCTCGTAACCCGCCGCCGCGACAAGACCGATCGCGCCGTCGCCGGAAGTGACGATGGAGCCTCCGAGAATATTGAGAGCGCCGGCATAGCCATAACCGGACACGGCGGCGACACCGAAGGCATAGTCGCCCCGCGTCACGACATCGCCGGAGTTACCCGCCAGCGCATCGCCGGCGTAGTAGTAGGTGTACTCATATTCCTCGTTGTAGAACGAGTCGCGTCCGCGAGCCTGCGCATAGATGCCCGTGCCATTGGCACCCCAGGTCTCGACGGTGCCGCTGCTGAAGCCGAGAGCGGCGCCGGTATCCGTCGTCACACGGATGCCGCGCGCCTTGTTCCCATAGGCCGTGACGTCGCCGGTATTGATGACCGTCGCATCGTGTTCCGCATAGACGTCGATGGCATGCGAGCGCCAGCCCTTGTCGGGATCGCCCTCTTCGTCGAGCGAGCCGGTGGTGACGGAGCCGTTATTGCGCACATAGGCATCGCCCTCCCAGACATCGACCTCGATGCCTTTGGCGCGCGATTTCGTCGTGACGATGGCGCCGTCATTGAGGACATAGGCATCGCCTTCATCGACCTCAATGCCAACCGCCGCCACATTGCGCCGCTCGGAGAGGATCAGCGAATTCTCCCCGGTAATCACCGAAGCGTATTTCTCGGCCTCGATGCTGACATTGCCGTAGATGAAGCCGTTATTGACCACATAGACATAGTCGGACTCGTCCACACGGATCGCCGCCCTCTCGCCGGAGCGGATGATTCCGTGGACGGTTTCCTCCTCGCCCTCCCCTGCGACGGCCTGGTTGGTGATGACGACGCGGTGGCCCTCGGCGCGGATGGCGTCGGCATTCTCGCCCGACGCCTCGATCAGACCCGAATTGGTGAGCGTGGCATGCCCATAAGTGCCCTCCGCTTCGAGATCGACGGCATGGCCGCGCTTGCCCGAGGCCGTGATGTCGCCGCTATTCGTGAGGCTGACGGAATAACCCTCGAGCTTCACCGCTTCCGCATCTCGGCCGGTGGCGCGGATCGTGCCATTGTTCTCGACAACGGCGTTTCCTTCGTCGACATCGATCGAGACCGCAGCCCTCCACCTGCGATCCGATTCGATCAGGCCGTCATTGAGGAGATAGCCATACTCATCGGCCTCAACTGCAACATTGCCGTAGATATTGCCGCCATTGTAGATCCGCGCATCGCCGGACTCCTCGATGCGGATCGCCGCGCCATCTTCCGACAGGATGATGCCTGTGACATCGTCCTCGCCTTCCTCGCCTTCGACGAAATTGTTGTGGATGCGCACCGTCGGGCCGGAGGCGACGATGGCATCCGATTCCTCGCCGTAAGCGCCGATGAAGCCTGTATTCACGATCGTCGTCGTGTCATCGCCGCCGGAATGCGCGACGACTGCATGCGAGCTCTCGCCCGTGGTGACGATGGAGCCCGAATTGTCGAGCGAGACGGAATAGCCCCAGAGAGAAACACCGTAGGATTCTTCGCCGGACGTGTCGATGGTGCCGCTGTTGCTGACCTCCACACTGCCTTCCGGCGCCGATGCCGAGATGCCATGAGATTCGCTGCCCCAGGTCTCGATGGAGCCGCTGTTGTCGACCGTGATGGAGTTCGCTTCGGAGTATTCGCTCATCTCCCAGTCGATACTGGCAACGATGCCCGAGGATTCATCCCCATAGGTCTCGACCGAGCCGCTGTTGGTGACGGAGACGGAGCCGCCGGAAATCGCGACGATGCCGTCGGCGTTCTCGCCCCAGGTCTCGACGGAGCCGCTGTTCACGACGATCGATTCGTATTTCGAGTAGGCATAGATGCCGACGCTGCCTTCGCCATCCGTGACGATGCCGCCGCTATTGTCGGCCGACGCCGTGTATTTGGCGACGGCGACGAGGCCGTAGGAATAATCGCCCTCCGTGCCGATCAGGCCGTGGTTCACGGCATAGGCGTCGCCGCCCCAGAATTCCTCGAAGCCGGAAACGGCAATCGCGCCATGCGAATGTTCGGAGGTCGTGACGATGGTGCCCTGCGCAGAATTCGTCACCCTCGCCGTGCCTTCGTCGGAGTAAGCGGCGATGCCGTGATGACGGTCGCCGCCGTAATAGGGTCCGAATTCCTCGATGTAATAGCCTTCGTCGCCGGTAATGATCGAGCCGTTATTGGTGACCGATACATTGCCTTCGCCGGTGACGAGGATGCCGGCATTGTCGAAATCCGCTTCGGACGATTCATCCGTCGTGTCGATCACCGATCCGGCGCCGAGCGTGACGGTCAGGTCTTCAACGCCGGTATACTGGACGGATTCTTCGAAAGCACCCGTGCAGATGACCGTCGTGCCGATTGAAGTGCAGGTGCCGGCCTTCGCCGAGCCGGTGGCGGCGACCCCGACGGCAAGAATTGACGCGCCCGAAAGAAGCGCCGCCGCGAAGACGCGCTTGAGGCCGTGAGGCGTTTTCGCCTCGCCTGACGTGCGCACCACGCCGCCGTAATAGGAATAGGCCGATCCGATCAGCCCGTTGTCGATATGCTGTTGCTTGCCGGCGTTGTTGCGGCGGATACGCTTCGTCATTGGTGGCCCCCAAAAGAGTCAATTCGGCTGAAAGACTGCGCGCGCTGCGGGAGCCACTCCACTCAAGTTGCAGCCAATTAGGTGGATGCTTTTCCTCCAATTCGGAGGGACCGCGCGGCTGGACGAAGTAGCGCCAAACGCGGAATGGATTTTCGGCTGAATCGTGCGGATCGCCCGGGAGTTGCGTCATCGCGCGGGTTACCGGAATGTTGAAATTGATTCATTCCGGCACGGGAAATGGATACGAAAACGGGACAGGGCGGCGCCTTGAAAGTGCCGCCCTGCAAGATTTCAAGCGACCGCTTCCGTCACCTTTGGCATTTCCGCGGTTTGCTCCGCAGGTTTCGCGGGCAACTCGATCGAGATTTCATTGCGGATAGCGCCGTCGAGAAGTCCCGTCGCCTTGGGACACGTTACGCCCGGCAGCACGAAGACATCGAAGAGCTCGCGCACTTCACCCTTCAGCCTGATCCACTCCACGACATCGCCATTGCGCGTGTCGATGATCTGCACGCCGCACCAGGGATCGGCATCGCGCATTTCGAGTTCGCCATCGAGCTCGAGCCCGGAGAAGCTGCCATCGCGCGGCAGCGACAAGCCGACAAAGGCATAAGGCCCATGAAAGCCGAGACCGCGCGCAAAGCCCGGCAGGAAGGCGATGTCTTCGCGCTTGCCGCTCTGCACATCGACGCGGCAGAGCTTGCCCCGGCCGGAATCGAGCGCATGAAGCACACCGTCCTGGAGACGCGGCGAATGCGGCATGGACATGTCTTCGGTCACGATCCGGTCGCCTCGGACATCCATGACGAGGCCACCCGACGCGCGCCTGTCGCGCCAGCCCGTCACCACATCGCTGCGGCAGACGGCGGTGACATAGCGCGCCTCGCCCTCTTCCATCGCAAGCCCGTTCAGATGGCAACGGTCCTCCGGCGCGAGCCGCGAAATGAAGGGCGGCTGCCAGAGCGGACGGAAACTGTGTGTCAGGCTGAAGGTGGCGAGGCAGGAGAACTTCGTATTGACGAAGATGACGCGCCCGTTCCGGTCCACGCCGAGCTCATGCACATCGACATCGCCCGTCGTCTGCGCATTGCGCGGCACATAATTTCGGTCGAAGCCGTCGAGCGTCTGGCCCTGGTTCAACACATTCTCGAGCCGCCAGACCTGATATTGCGTGCCGAGATAGAGGCGCTGCGGCGTCGCAGCGACGCCCATCGCATGCATGAAGTGGCGCTCGTGAAAGCTCACCCGCCCGCGCGGCAGCCGGCCGACGAGATAGAGCCGGCCGCTCTGATAGGAGGTGAAGCCGAAGCTGAGGCGATTGCGCTCCATGAAATTGTGAAGCCCGCGCGAGCAGGAAATCTGCGTCCCCTTCTGCTGTGATGTCTCGTGCGCCGCGGCAGCGGCAGTCGCGGCGGCGCGCGACGGATTTGGCGCGGCCTTTTTCGGCTTGTCGGACTTGTCCTTGCTGGTCATGCGAAACGATTTCCTTCCATTCGGGATGCGATAGCGCCTCACGCGGCAAAGGGCTTCGCTAGGATTCCCGTGACTGGCGATGACCGGCCCCGGCCGGGCACAACCGCATACAACGGAGAGCGATTGCACCATGGGCCCGACACGATTCTCGATACGAACTGTCTCCATTTTCGCCGGGATTTCGGGGGGGACTGCATGAGCGCCGCACCGAAGAAGAGGGCGAAGGCGGCGGCGGAGCGCGCGCTAGCGGAAGTGCCGGAGCCGCGGGAATCGCCCGCCCCGGCGCAGGCGAAGCGGCCGGGCTTCGTGCCGGAAACATGGTTCCCCGCGTCTGTCTGGTCCCGCCATGTGCCGGACCATGAGCGCATCGACGCGCATATTCTGTCCGTTCTGGAGGAATTGGAGGAAAAGGGGCGCGCCATCACGCGCTCGAATGTCGGCGGCTGGCATTCGGCCGCCAATCTTCACCTCTCGAACGACCTGTCCGAGATTCGGCGCATCATCGGCAATGCCTGCGCGGGCTGCGCGAATTTTCTCGCCTTCGATTTCGACCGCTTCGAACTCTTCTTCCAGGAGATGTGGCTGAACAGGAACGGACCCGGCGACTTCAACAAGGCGCATGTGCACCCGAACTCCGTGCTCTCGGGCGCCTATTACGCCAAGGTGCCGGAAGGGAGCGGCAATATCGAATTCTACGATCCGGTGCGCGAGCGCGTGATGGCGACTTTCCCTGTGAAGGAGCGCACCAAGGTCAATACCCAGGCGATGGAATACAAAGGCAAGGAAGGGCTGCTGCTCATATTCCCAGGCTGGCTGCAGCACTCGGTGCAGCCGAACCGCAGCAATGATTTCCGCGTCTCGATCAGCTTCAACATGGGCTTCCGGCGGAAGGGAGGCTGAAGCCTAGGCCATGCGGGAGATCGTGGAGCGGAAACGCGCCAATGCATAGGTAAAGAGCACGGAGCCGATGATCAGCAAGGCAAGAAATTGCGGCCAGACGACGGAGAGGCCTGCGCCGCGATAGAGAATGGCCTGCGCCATCGCCACGAAATGGGTAGTCGGCGCGGCAAGCATGAGATAGCGCACGCCGTCCGGCATGCTTTCGCGCGGCGTCATGCCGCCCGACAGCATTTCGAGCGGCACCAGAATGAGAATGATGAGAAGGCCGAACTGCGGCATGGACCGCGCAAGCGTGCCGAGGAATATCCCCATCGAAGTCACGGCAAAGAGGTGAAACAGCGCGCCGGTCAGGAAGAGCGGCACGGAGCCCTGGATCGGCACGCCCAGAATGCCGTCGATGACGAAGAAAAGCGATATGGAGCAGGCGACCAGCACGACCAGCGCCATCGACCACAGCTTCGCCGCCATGATCTCGAACGGCGTCACCGGCATGACGAGGAGATGCTCGATCGTCCCATGCTCGCGTTCGCGGATCAGCGCCGCACCGGTGAGAATGATCGCCAGCATGGTGATGTTGTTGATGAGCTCCATCACCGAGCCGAACCACATCTCGCTGAGCGCAGGATTGAAACGCGCGCGCAATACGAGTTCGACGGGAACAGGATCGGTATGGGTATCGCGCTGCACGAAGGCGGTGACCTCCCGGTTCACGATCGACTGGATATAGCCGCTGCCGGTGAAGGCCTGCGTCATCCGTGTCGCATCGACATTGAGCTGGAGGGTGGGCGACTTTCCCGCCAGCACATCGCGCTGGAAGTTGGGCGGGATGTCGAGCGCGAACGTATCGAGCCCCGCATCCATGCGCGCATCCATCTGCGACTGGTCGATAAGGGACGGCGTCAGGAAATAGGGCGGATAGAAAGCGTCTGCAATGCGCGCGGAAAGCGGCGATCGATCCTCATCCACGATCGCGATGGCGGCCTTGTTGAGCGATTCCGGCAAGGCCGTCGCCGCGACATAGATCGCCAGCGTGAAGGCATAGAGGATGAGCCCGGCAAGAATGGGGTCGCGGCCGAGGCTGCGCAGTTCCTTGATCCCGAGATTCCATATGTTGGAGAGGATCATCGCTCACTTCTCCTGTTTTCGCAGGAAGATCGCGCTTGCCGCCGCAAGCACGGGAACGGCGATGAGCAGCGGCAGGAAGGAGGCGCCGAGATCGCTGAAATCGAGCGCCTTGGAGAAGGTGCCGCGAACGATGGTGAGGTAATGCGTCGTCGGGTAGATCTCGCCGATGAACCGCCCCGCCCCTTCAAGCGAAGAGACGGGATCGGTGAGACCGGAAAACTGCGCCGCGGGCAGGATCGTCAGAATGGCCGTGCCGAAGATGGCGGCGATCTGGCTCTTCATCATGGCCGAGATAACGAGGCCGATGGCGGTGGAGCAGAAGACATAGAGAAGCGTCGCGCTGAGCAGCGTGAGGAAACTCCCCGTGAACGGGACCTCGAAGAAGAAGACGGCGAACAGGACGAGGAAGACGAAGTTCAGCATGGCGAGCGCCACATAGGGGAGCTGCTTGCCGAGCATGAACTCAAGCCGCGTGACGGGCGTGACATAGAGATTGACGATGGAACCGAGTTCCTTTTCGCGGACCACGCTGACGGCGGACAGCATGGCCGGTATCAGCATGAGAAGCAGCGGGATTACGGCGGGCACCATCGCGACGAGGCTTCTGACATCGGGATTGTAGCGGAAGCGCGTTTCGACGGTCGCGGGGCTCGTCACGGCGATGCCGGCTTCCGCCGCCTTGGTCATCAGCCAATGCGTATGCATGCCGGTGACATAGCCCTTTGCCGTTTCGGCCCGCGCGGGCATGGCGCCGTCGAGCCAACCGCCGATGTCGACCGGCCGGCCGCGGGCGACGTTGCGCGCGAAGCCTTCGGGAATCTCGAGCGCAAGGCTGATCTCTCCCGCTCTCATACGGCGGTCGAGATCCTCATAATCGGCAATCTCGGGCCTCTCGGTGAAATAGCGCGAACCGGAAATGGCAAAACTGTAGTCGCGGCTCGCCGATGTGCGGTCGCGGTCGAGAACGGCGAAGTTCAGATCGTTGATATCGAGGTTGATGCCGTAACCAATCACGAACATCAGCACCACGGTGCCGATCAGCGCGAGCGTCGCGCGGACGGGGTCGCGTCTGAGCTCGAGCGATTCGCGCCGCGTATAGCTCAACATGCGCCGCGGATCGAAAAGGCGGCGGCGATGCCTTGCGCCCGCAGCCTCGTTCGGCACGAGAGTTGCCGACGCCTGCGGCGCTTCCGTGCCGGCGCCCGCCTGGCTGAGGCAAACGACGAAGGCCTCGTCGAGCGAGGCCGCGCCATGCGCCTTGACGATGTTGGCCGGCGTGTCGCTGACAAGCACACGGCCCGCATGCATGAGGGAAATGCGGTCGCAGCGCTCTGCCTCGTTCATGAAATGGGTCGAGATGAAGATCGTCACTCTGTCGCGCCGCGCGAGCTCCACCAGCATCCGCCAGAATTCGTCGCGCGCAACGGGATCGACGCCCGATGTCGGCTCATCGAGGATGAGCATCTCCGGCTTGTGGATCATCGCGACCGCAAGCTGCAGACGCTGGCGCTGGCCGAGCGGCAGCTTGTCGGGAAGCATGTCGAGAACGTCCTCGATTCCGAAACGCGCGGCCATCTCCGCAATGCGGCCCTTTATCTCCCCTTCCGGTATCTGGTAGAGCCGCGCATGAAGGTCGAGATTCTGGCGGACCGTGAGTTCGGAATAGAGCGAGAAGCCTTGCGTCATGTAGCCGACGCGGCGGCGTATATTCACGTCCGTTCCATCGATGCTGGTGCCGAAAAGCGTGGCCTCGCCTTCGCTCGCTTCCAGCAGGCCGGTAAGCATCTTCATGGTCGTCGTCTTGCCGCAGCCATTCGACCCGAGAAAGCCGAATATCTCCCCCCGCTCGATGCGGAAGCTCACATTCTCGACGGCAGTGAAGTCGCCGAAGCGCATGGTGAGGCCCCGTGCCTCGATCGCCGCCTCGCCATCTTCCGATGCGCGCGGCGGAATGACGACCGCTTCATGCGACCTGCGCTTTTCCTCCGGGAGCAGGGCGATGAAAGCCGCCTCGAGCGTCGGCGCGCCGGTGCGCGCGCGAATTTCGTCAGGCGCGCCTGTCGCCAGAACGCGCCCTCCATCCATCGCGACGAGCCAGTCGAAGCGTTCCGCCTCTTCCATATAGGCGGTGGCGACGGCGACGCTCATCTGCGGATTCTCGCCGCGGATGCGCCCGATCAGCTCCCAGAACTGGCGCCGCGACAAGGGATCGACGCCGGTCGTCGGCTCGTCGAGGACGAGAAAATCCGGATCGTGGATCAGCGCGCAGCAAAGTCCGAGCTTCTGCTTCATGCCGCCTGAAAGTTTCGCGGCGGGCCGGTCCGCGAAGGGCGCGAGCCCCGTCGCGTCGAGCAGCGCGGCAATGCGCGCCTCGCGCTGCGCCTTGCCATGTCCGAAAAGGCGGCCGAAGAAATCGATATTCTCGAAAACGGAAAGCGTTGGATAGAGATTCTTGCCGAGGCCCTGCGGCATATAGGCTATGCGCGGACCGGCTCTGCCGCGGTGCCGAGCGGACGCCATGTCGCCGCCAAGAACTTCGATGCGCCCCGCCTGGCCGGCGCGCGCGCCCGCGACCAGCGACAACAGGCTCGACTTGCCGACGCCGTCCGGCCCGATCAGCCCGACGAGACAGCCTGCCGGCAGATCGAGGCTCACATCGTCGAGCGCCCGCACACGGCCGTAGCGCAGCGTCACGCCCTCGAGCCTTGCGACGGGCGGCCGCTCCGTCATTGCGGCAGCTTGACCTGAAGCTCGTCCGGCCAGTCGAGACGCGGATCGAGGCGCACATAGGCCATGCCGGGCAGACCGGTCTTCACATCGCGGATATGTTTCTGCAGGAGATCGGGATCGATCCGCGCCTTGATGCGGAACATGAGCTTCTGGCGCTCTTCCGCCGTCTCGACCGTTTTCGGCGTGAACTGCGCGACATCGGCGACGAACGTGGCCTTGGCCGGAATGACATATTGAGGCGCGGCGTCGAGCACGAGATGAATATCGGCGCCGAGCGCCACGCGGCCGGCCTCTTCCGTCGGCAGGAAGAAGGTCATGTAGACATCGCTGACATCGATGAGGTTGAGAACCCGGCCGCCCGCGGCGACGATTTCGCCGGGCTGCGCGATGCGATACTGGATGCGCCCGGCCCGCGGCGCGCGGAGCGTCGCATCCTCGATATCGGCTTCCAGGCGCTCGATCGTGGCGCGCACGGCCTCGACCTCTGCGCCCGCGCCGATCACCTGGGATTTCGCCGTGGTGATGGCCGCTTCGGCAGCGGCGAGCTGCGCGGTGGCCGCGCTCAAGGCTGCCCTCGTCGCCTGAAAGCGCGCCCTGTCGTCGTCAAGCACCTGGCGCGACGCCGTGCCGCGCTCGGCGAGCTGCTCCGTCCGCGCAAGACGGCTCTGCGCCGCATCGACCTCCGCCTTGCGCTGCGCGACAAGGGCATCGGTTGCGGATTTTTCCGCCTCGCGCTGGCGGACCTGGCTCTCCGCGGTTTCGACACCGATCTCGGCGCGCTGAAGCTGCGCCTTGGCCTGCCGCAATTGCGCTTCGAGGGACGCCGTGTCGAGCCGGACGAGAATCTGCCCCCGGGCGACGAAGTCGCCCTCGTCCACATACATGTCCTGGATGCGGCCCGGCGTCTTCGCGGCGATGTCGATCTCGACCGCCTCGATGCGCCCGTTGCCGCTCGCAAAACCGTCCGGCAGTCCCTGCGGCCGGAGCCCTTGCCACGCGAGATAAAGCGCCACCGCCACCGCGAACGCGATGCCCAGCCTGATGAGATTGGTCCGGGTCAGGTGCTGCATGATTCAAGAATAGCGATTTTGCATGACGCAGGCACTGCGGCATGGAGGCGAAGACAGCCCGCCGAATTCGCTTGCAATCGGTGTGAAAGGTCGTATTTTTTAATTGGAATAATTCTAAATTGGTCTCCCGGACCGACCAACGGAGGAATATTAGATGAGCAACCGAGAAGGCGGCAAATGCCCGGTGATGCATGGCGGCGCAACCCACGCGTCCATGGGCACGACGCCCATTGAATGGTGGCCGAACGCACTCAATCTGGACATTCTCCACCAGCACGACACCAAGACCAACCCGCTGGGCAAGGACTTCAACTATCGCGAGGAGCTGAAGAAGCTCGATTTCGCGGCGCTGAAGAAGGACATGCATGCCCTGATGACGGACAGCCAGGAATGGTGGCCGGCCGACTGGGGTCACTATGGCGGGCTGATGATCCGTCTCGCCTGGCACTCGGCGGGTTCCTACCGCCTCGCCGACGGCCGCGGCGGCGGCGGCTCGGGCAATATCCGCTTCGCACCGCTCAATTCCTGGCCGGACAACGGCAATCTCGACAAGGCGCGGCGCATCCTCTGGCCGATCAAGAAGAAGTACGGCAACAAGGTGAGCTGGGCCGACCTCATCCTCCTTGCCGGCACCATCGCCTATGAGTCCATGGGCCTGAAGACCTATGGCTTCGGCTTCGGCCGCGAGGACATCTGGCACCCCGAAAAGGACACTTATTGGGGCGCGGAAAAGGAATGGCTGGGGCGCGGCCGCTATGAGAGCGACGAAAACCCCATGTCGCTGGAAAACCCGCTCGCCGCCGTGCAGATGGGCCTCATCTATGTGAACCCCGAAGGCGTGGGCGGCAAGCCCGATCCGAAGAAGACCGCGCTCGAAGTACGCGAGACCTTCAAGCGCATGGCCATGAACGACGAGGAAACCGCGGCGCTCACCTGCGGCGGCCACACCGTCGGCAAGGCGCATGGCAATGGCGATGCGGCCAATGTCGGCGCTGCACCCGAAGGCGCCGATCTCGAGGATCAGGGCCTCGGCTGGCTCATCAAGAATACGCGCGGCATCGGCAACCAGGCGGTGACAAGCGGCCTCGAAGGCGCCTGGACGACCAACCCGACCAAATGGGACATGGGCTATTTCAAGCTGCTCTTCGGCTATGAATGGGAACTGAAGAAGTCCCCCGCCGGCGCCTGGCAGTGGGAGCCCATCAACATCAAGGAAGAAGACAAGCCGGTCGATCCGGAGAACCCTTCCGTCCGTCACAATCCGATCATGACGGATGCCGACATGGCGATGAAGGTGGACCCGATCTACAACAAGATCTGTCAGAAGTTCATGTCCGATCAGGAATACTTCTCACAGACCTTCGCCCGCGCCTGGTTCAAGCTCACCCATCGCGACATGGGCCCGAAGGTCCGCTACATCGGCCCCGACGTGCCGAAGGAAGACCTCGTCTGGCAGGACCCCGTTCCCGCCGGCCGCAAGGATTACGATGTCGCCGCCGTGAAGGCGAAGATCGCAGCCGCCGGTCTTTCCGTGGGCGACATGGTCGCCACCGCATGGGACAGCGCCCGCACCTATCGCGGTTCCGACATGCGCGGCGGCGCGAACGGCGCGCGCATCCGCCTTGCCCCCCAGAAGGACTGGCAGGCGAACGAGCCCGCCCGTCTGCAGAAGGTGCTCGCAAAACTCGAACCGATCGCGAAGGAAACGGGCGCGAGCCTTGCCGATGTGATCGTCCTCGCAGGCAATCTCGGCATCGAGCAGGCGGCGAAGGCGGCGGGCCACACCATCACGGTGCCCTTCGCGCCGGGAAGGGGCGACGCGACGCAGGAGCAGACGGATGCGGAATCCTTCGAGTCGATGGAGCCGCTCGCCGATGGCTACCGCAACTTCCTGAAGCAGGATTATGCGGTGACGCCGGAAGAGCTGATGCTCGACCACACCCAGCTTCTCGGCCTCACCGCCGCGGAAATGACGGTGCTTGTGGGCGGCATGCGTGTGATCGGCACCAATCATGCCGGCACGAAGCACGGCGTCTTCACCGACCGCGAAGGCGCGCTGACGACGGACTTCTTCGTCAACCTGACCGACATGGCTTACAAGTGGGTGCCGAAGGGCAGCAATGCCTATGACATCGTCGACCGCAAGTCCGGCGCGACGAAATGGACGGCGACGCGCGCCGACCTCGTCTTCGGCTCGAACTCGATCCTTCGCGCCTATGCGGAAGTCTATGCGCAGGACGACGCCAAGGAGAAGTTCGTGAAGGATTTCGTGGCGGCCTGGACGAAGGTCATGAACGCCGACCGCTTCGACCTCGCAGCCTGATACGTCGGCTGAGGTTCGCAAGAATGCGCCGCTCCCGGATCATCCGGGGGCGGCGTTTTTCATTTCCCGCATGCCGCCATGAGCGGCAAGTCAGACGGCGCTGCTCTCCGCCGGTGCGGCGGCGCTCGTCTCGTCCCACCACCCGGCCAGCGCATCGATGAGCGGCACGAGCCTGTTGCCCGCCTCGGTGAGATCATATTCGACGCGGAGCGGATAGCCTCCGAATTCCGTGCGTGCGACGACACCGGCCTCTTCCAGCTTGCGCAACTCGAAGGCAAGCATCTTGTGCGAGATCGTCGGATTGTCGCGCCGGAGATCGCTGAACCGCTTGGTGCCGTCCTGCAGATAATAAATGAGCAGCGTCGGCCACCTGCCGCTGAGCACCTGCATCACTTCTTCGATCGGACAACGCGAGACGAGTTCTTTCATCTGGGCCTCATGGTTACGAAAAGGTGCGTAATTTACTCCGCCCCGCACGCCGCTATTCTCGGGTTCCGCTGCGCAGCGCGATTTTCCACTCACGGAGAAAAGCTCTTGGAACCGATCCTAGTCTATGGCTTCCCGTCCGGAAGCTCCATGGGCCTCGTCGCTGCGCTTGAATGGCTGCGCGAGCCCTACCGTCTCTGCCGCGTCGACATGCTGGGCGAAATGCGCGACCCGGCCTATGCGAAGATCAATCCGCGCCACGAAACGCCCGCACTCATTGTGGGCGGCAACCGCGTCATTACGGAAACCATGGCCATCGCCGCCTGGCTCGAAGCAAGAGACGGGGAGAGGCGTATCAGCTTCGATCCATTGTCGCCCGAGGCGGATCGCATGCACCAGATCATGGGCTTCATCAATACCGGCTTCACCGGCGCTTTCGGCCCGCTCTGGGCGGCGATGGAAATGGAAACCGACAATCCCGCCCTGAAGGATGCCCTGCGCGACTGGGGCCGCGACGGCGTGATCGAGCGTCACGACAAGCTCGAGGAGATGATCGGCGAAACGCCATATCTTGCCGGCGACAAGCCGACCCTCGCCGACTCACTTTTCATCGGCGTCGCACGCTGGCTCGACTTCCATGAGGTGGCGCCGAAGGAACGCTGGCCGAAACTCGCCGCGCATCGCGCACGCCTCGAAGCCGACCCCGCCGTGATCTACGCCACCGCGCTCGAGGAAGGAGAAACACGGCAAGGCACCGGCGCCTGCAAAGGCCATGTGCCGCTCGCGGAACTCATCGCGCAGATGGCGTGAGTGGGGCGTTCACGCCCTCAAAGTACATCATTGCTCTCAATCTGCACGCCGCTTCCGGATCATCCGGGAGCGGCGGTTCCATTCGGGCAGGAGAATGAGATCGTTCCAGCGCGCCTGCATTGATGGCGTCACACATCAAAGCCGCACGGCCTCGCGGAGCTAGCCACGTCCCGCAGCAAGGCCGCCGGTAACGATCGCCATCAAGGTCCGCAGGCCCGCCTCCTGATCGATTCCAGCCTTTGCCGCGGCCTCGACATGCGCGGGATGAACGAAGACGGTGAAGGCGTCGCGGACGGCGCCCGCAGCCGCGTCGAGATCCGTCGGGCCGAACTCCCCCCGCGCGACGCCATCGGCGAGGATGCGGCGGATGAGCCCTGTCATGCGGCGTGCATAGTCCATAATGAGGTCCGGGCGCTCCTCCACGATGCGCCGGTAGAGCGCATGCATCTCGGGATCGTCGCCGAACTTGGCGCGCTTGCTCCGGTGGAGCGTCAGGACGAGCGCCGCCAGCCGCTCCGCAGCAGGCCCCTCCGCCTCTACGAAGGTTTCGGCGAGCGCCGCTTCCTCGGCCATGGTTGCGGCGGCGAGCGCGTCGAAGATCTCGGCCTTGGACCGGAAGTGCCGGTAGATCGCGGAATGAGACAGGCCCATCGCCTGGGCGATATCGACCACATTCGTCTTCGCGCCGCCAAAGCGGCGGATTAAATCCCGGGCCGTGTCCAGGATGCGGTCGCGCTGGTTTGGAAGGGCGTTTTCCATGGCGCCGATCTAATGCCAAAGAGGGGCGGGAGGCAACATGTAACAAAATACATTTTTTGTCTTGTGTTATGTGTCTGCAACTGCAATGGTGGCCCCGCAACCAAGGGAGCACCGCCATGACATCGCTTTCCACCGCGCCAGCCGGCCGCACAGCCCTCGTCACCGGAGGGTCCGGATTTGCGGGCGGCCATCTGATCACCCACCTGCTCGAAGCCGGCTGGCAGGTGCGCGGCATCGGCCGCTCGGCGGCGAGCCGGGCCGCCGTGGCGGCGAAGGGTGCCGAGCCCTGGGATGCCGACCTCACCGACCCGGCCGCCCTTGAGCGCGCGATGGCAGGCGTGGACACGGTCTTCCACGTTGCCGCGCATTTCAAACTCTGGGGGCCGCGCCGTCTCTTTCGCGCGATGAATGTCGCTGGCACCCGCAATGTGGTGTCCGCCGCCGAGCGCGCAGGCGTCCGGCGCCTCGTCTATGTCAGCGCCGCGGCCGTCGTCATGGGTCCTCCCGAACCGCTACGCGGCGTGACCGAGGACATGCCGCTCCGCCGGATGGGCTTCGCGCCCTATTCCACGAGCAAGGCGGAGGCGGAAAAGATTCTCCGAGCGGCAAACGGCCGCCGCAAGGGCTTCTCGACCGTCA
>JAHBYL010000031.1 GCA_019635955.1 Parvibaculum sp. | reverse complement strand
GACGTCCAGTCGGCGCGCTTCCGCTTACCCCTCCCCGAAATTCGCTTCGCCTGCGCTCACGAATTTCGACCCTCCCGCAGGGGGAGGGTGGGCCGCGAACGAACTCCGATATTCTGTCTGACGTCTGGCGTCTCTCCGCCTCAACGGCGCCCGGCTCTCGCACCTTGTGCAATCCGCAGGAGTGTCTGGCCGACGATGGCGGTGTCGGGCTGGCCGGAGCTCTTGCACTGGCCTTCCGCCTCGAGCACCAGGGCAAGCGCGCGGTCGAGCTTTCTGCGGTTCCAGGCGCGTAATTGTCTTTGTACGGAGTTTTTGCGGCTGAAATGGACGGGCGGGCGGAAGCCGCGCATGGCGCCTTCGATGTCGCTGCCGGTCTCGATCCGCGCCGAGGCGAGGTGAAGCTGCGTCAAATGGCGCGACAACGCGTTCAGGATGGCGATGGCATTGGTATCGGCGGCGCGGGCGCGCGCCAGCGCCGTGTCGAGGCCTTCCATATTGCCGTCCATCGCCGCGTCGATGACCTCATCGAGGCTCGAGCCCGCATTGTCGCCGACGCTGGCGCGGGCATCGTCGAGCGTCACCTCCCGCTTCTCGCCGGGCTTGCCGGGCCCTGCATAGAGGACCAGCTTTTCAAGCTCGTTCTGCGTGACGCCGCGATCGGAGCCGAGATTCTCGAGGAGATATTGCAGCGCCGCCGGTTCTGCGGCGAGACCTTCGGCGGCGAGGCGCGAACGGATCACGCCTTCAAGCGAGGCGCGGTCATCGGCGTAGCAGGCAATGGCGGCGGCATTGTCCGCGCCTTCGAAGAGCGAGCGGAGCGACGAGCGGGGGCCGAGTTCACCTGCCTCCACAAGCACCAGCGCATCGCCGGCGGGGTCGGCGAGGAAGCTCTCGAAAATCTTCGTCATGCCATCGGCGGCGCCGCGCACGCGCACGACGCGGCGCCCGCCCAGCATGGCGATGGCGGCGGCCTCGTCGGCGAGGCGGGCGGGATCGCCTTTCAACTCGCTGTCGGAAAGTTCGGCGATGCGGAAGGGATCGGCGAGATCGTCGACCACCGTCTTCATCATGGTCTTGATGCGGGAGGTGACGAGGCCGGAATCGGGCCCGTAGACGAGGATCGCGGCGGCCTTCGGGTCCGGCTTTGCGGTGAAACGGTCTGCCTCGCGGGGAGCGATCTTCACGGGATCAACCGCCCGCGCGGGCCTGGCGGTCGAAATGGATCGAGAGCTGCAGCCTGATGTCGTCGGCGATTGCCCTGGCGATGCGGCTTTCGGCGTCCTTTGCGGCAACGATATTGGCGAATTCGCTGTCCACGCGGTTATAGGAAGAGCGCGAGCGCGCGGTGGACCGCATGATGACCGCATCCGTCGCCGTATCGACCAGGCGGAAAGGCACCACCATGACGAGGTTTTTCCGCGTCACGTCGGCGTCCCGCTCGATCGCCAGATCCTCGTCATAGACGGTGGGTGCGAGTTCGACCACATAGGCCGGGTTCGAGGGCGGGTTGCCGGAGCTCGAGAGCAGGTCGAGGAGATTATATTTGAGCTCGCGGCCGAGCTTCGTGTCGGGCGCGCGCACATCGAGCCCGGCAAGGTCGGCGGTGACCGAGGCCGAGCCCCGCTCGGCATAAAGAGGCGTGAAGCCGCAAGAGGCGATCATGGGCGCGGCGAGCAGCAGGAAGGCAAGCGCGAGCCATTGCGCGGCCCGGCTCCCCCGCTCAGACCACGATGTTGACGATCTTGCCCGGCACGACGATGATTTTGCGGACGGGTTTTCCATCGATCGCCTTCTCCACCTTATCGAGCGCCAGTGCGGCGCGCTCCACCGTTTCCTTGTCCGCGTCCCGGGCGATGGTCAGCTCGTCGCGGCGCTTGCCATTCACCTGCACGGCAATGGTGACGGAGTCTTCCACGAGGAGGGCCTTGTCGGCAACCGGCCATTCGCTGCCCGAAAGCGGCGCCTTGTGGCCGAGCGCTTCCCAGCACTCCTCGGCCAGATGCGGCATCATGGGGCCGACGATCTGGATGAGGATCTCGAGCGCCTCGCGGCGGACCCATTTGCCGGCATCGTCCGAACCGCCAAAAGCCGAAATCGCATTGGCGAGTTCATAGACGCGGGCGACCGCGCGGTTAAAGCGCAGATGCTCGAAATCCTCGCCGGCGGCGGCAAGCGCCTGATGGGCGAGGCGGCGGAGCGCCAGTTCGTCCTCCGTGAAGGAGGCGGGCGGCGGCGCGCCAAGCGGCGCGAGCTCTTCCGGCTTTTCCGTCGCCATGCGCCAGAGGCGCTGCGTGAAGCGCCATGCGCCTTCCGCGCCCTGATCGGTCCATTGCACGTCGCGGTCGGCAGGGCTGTCCGACAGCATGAACCAGCGGGCTGTATCGGCGCCGTATTTCGCGATGATGTCTTCGGGGTCGACCGTGTTCTTCTTCGACTTCGACATCTTCTCGACGGAGCCGATGGTCACGGGCGAGCCGTCATCGAGGCGCCTTGCGACGCGCTTGCCGTCCACCGTCTCTATGGCGATGTCGGACGGCGCGACCCAGCGGCCTGCCGCATCGCGGTAAGTCTCGTGGTTCACCATGCCCTGCGTGAAGAGGCCCTCGAAGGGCTCGTCGATCGCGACATGGCCGGTCTTGCGCATGGCGCGGTTGAAGAAGCGCGCATAGAGAAGATGCAGGATCGCATGCTCGATGCCGCCGATATACTGGTCCACGGGGAGCCAGTGGGCGACTTCCTCCTTCACGGTGGGCGTCGCGGCGCGCGGCGCGGTGAAGCGCGCGTAATACCAGGAGCTGTCGACGAAGGTGTCGAAGGTGTCGGTCTCGCGCGCCGCTTCGCCGCCGCATTGCGGGCAGGCGACATGTTTCCATGTCGGGTGGCGGTCGAGCGGGTTGCCCGGCCGGTCGAAGGTCACGTCGTCGGGCAGCGTCACCGGCAGCTGGTCGCGCGGTACGGGGACGGTCCCGCATTTCGCGCAATGGATGACGGGGATCGGGCAGCCCCAATAGCGCTGGCGCGAAATGCCCCAGTCGCGCAGGCGATAATTGATCGTGCCTTCGCCGAGCCCCAGCGCCTCGAGCTTCTCGATGGCGGCGCGCTTTGCGGCGGTGACGTCGAGGCCGTTCAGGAAATCGGAATTCACCGCGACGCCGTCGCCCGTGAAGGCTTCCTTGCCGGCGAGCAATTCATCCGTCCACGAAGCATCTGCGGCACGGTCCTTCGGCGTGACGACCGGAATGATCGGCAGGCCGTATTTCTTCGCGAAGTCGAAGTCGCGCTGGTCATGGGCGGGGCAGGCGAAGATCGCGCCCGTGCCATATTCCATCAGCACGAAATTCGCGACATAGACCGGCAGCGTCTTGCCCTTAATGAAGGGATGGCGCGCCTTGAGGCCGGTGTCGAAGCCCATCTTCTCCGCCGTCTCGATCGCCTCTTCGGAGGTGCCGATCTGGTCGCATTTGCGGATGAAATCCTGGAGCGCGGGATTGTCCTTCGCGAGCGCCTGCGTCAGCGGGTGATGCGGGGAGAGCGCGCAGAAGCTCGCGCCGAACAGCGTGTCGGGCCGCGTCGTGAACACTTCAAGTTGCGCGTCGCTGCGGGCCAAACTTGAATCAAGAAGGGCTCCTTGCTCCGCGCTGTTTTTCAGTCCTTCGATCGGGAAGAACACGCGCGCGCCTTCGGACCGGCCGATCCAGTTGCGCTGCATGATGCGCACCTTTTCCGGCCAGCGGGTCAGCGTGTCGAGACCCTCGAGCAGTTCGTCGGCGAGGTCGGAAATCTTCAGGAACCATTGCGTGAGTTCGCGGCGCTCGACAATCGCGCCCGAGCGCCAGCCGCGGCCCTCGATCACCTGCTCGTTGGCGAGCACGGTATTGTCGACGGGGTCCCAGTTCACCATGCTCTTCTTGCGGGTGACGAGGCCCGCTTCCAGCATGTCGAGAAAGAGCGCCTGTTCCTGGCCGTAATATTCCGGGTCGCAGGTCGCGAATTCACGGCTCCAGTCGATCGCAAGCCCGATCGATTTCAGCTGGGTGCGCATGGCGGCGATATTGTCGTAGGTCCAGCCCTTGGGGTGGACGCCCTTTTCCATGGCGGCGTTTTCGGCCGGCATGCCGAAGGCGTCCCAGCCCATCGGATGCAGCACATTGAAGCCGCGCGCCTTGCGGTAGCGGGCAATGGCATCGCCGATCGTGTAGTTGCGGACATGGCCCATATGGATGCGCCCCGACGGATAGGGGAACATCTCGAGAACATAATATTTGGGCCGGGGATCGTCCGCGCCGCCGGTCAGGAAGTCGCCGCGCTCTTCCCAGATTTTCTGCCATTTCGGCTCTGCGGTGCGGGCATTGTAACGTGTGGACATGGCCGGATGCCTGGCCCCGCCGGAAGCGGGGCGCCTTTCAGGGTGGGGGGCCTCGGAAAGCCCCGATTACTTCGTTTCAGAGGCCTCGATCGTGTTGATGCGAAGCTGGCGCGCGCGCACAAGGATCGCATTCTCGATCTGGAGGGCGGTGCCGGGCGCGACGCGGGCATCCACCCAGTCGCCGCGCTCATCGATGGTCTGGCGGAAAACCGCCACTTTCACGCCATCCGCGCGGAGGCGGCGGTCGAGAATATAGACCGTGACCTTGAGGCGCTCATTCACCGCATTGGGGTCGCGATACCAGTCCGTGATGATGACGCCGCCAAAGGGATCAGCCGAGGCGAGCGGCATGAAGGAAAGCGTGTCGAGCGAGGCTTGCGCGCCAGAAAGAAAGCTGTTGACGCCGATGCGGAGCCGGCGCGTCGTCGAGCCCGCCGCCGCCAAAGAGCCTGAGGCCTTCCTCGCCGAAGATCGATTCGCGCTGGCGCTCGCCCGTCGGATTGTTCGGGCCGCCGGTGCCTGTCGGCTGGCGGGGATGGTTCGGGTCGAGGGCCCGCAGGCCGTGAGCCCAGCGGCCACAAGGAAAGAGTGCCGCGGCGGTGGATTTCGCGCGTGTCAGAGCGGGGTAGGTCATCGATTTACGGCAAGCCTCTCGCGTTACGCCCCTCATATCCGCCGGTACTGGAAAACAGGCCTGCGGAGAGCTGTTGAATATGGCTTCTCGCCGCCGAAAATGGCGGCGCGCGCTTTACTGAGAAAGCCCTTGTCCTGTCACGCAGATTTCGGGGGCTTCCGGCGGCTCCGGCGCCACGGCCGAGAGGGCGGTGGCGGAGGCGGCCCGGGGAGGCAAGTGTGTCTCAGAGGCACACATTGGCGGGGGCCCCGACGCGGGAACCGGCGCCCCGCCCGGGGGTGGCCAGGCGCCCTTGGCGAGTCTGCCCCAATTGATTGCACTATTCGATCATCGGGCGGACGGCCGGCTGGCACATCACGGGCGGGGATTCAGGCACTCCGCAGTTTTGTGCCATTTGCGCAACATGCTGACATTCCTTCGTCATCAGGAGCGGTGCGCTTTTGACCCGGGGGGTTATCAACGGATTAATCGGTGCACGCGCTCGAGGGCAGTTTCTTCAGTCGGCCCGGCGATGAACGCAGCTTCGGAAATATCCTCTCGGGGCAAGTTTCTGCGGCTCGTGCGAATGGAACAGCTTTCAGCTGATACTGCGAGAACACATGAAAAGACTCTCCCTTGGGACGACCGCTCTCGTCACCGCCGGCCTGATCGCCGGCCCGGCGCTCGCGAGCGATCCGCTCAAAGTCACGGTCGGCGGCACCGTCACGGCCGGCTTCTACGTCATCGTTTCATGACGACTTCGGCCCGGTCTCGTTCAACGACACCGCCGTCAAGCTCGTCACGCGCAACATCGACATCAACGCCGAGCGCTTTGCTCGACAGCGGCATGGTCGCCGGTGTCCTCGCGACGCTGTCCGCTCGGCGACGACTGGAACACGAACTTCAACAACAACGACGCCGTGTTCGCGAACTCTTCATATCTCGAAGAGCGGCTTCGGCCCAGTTCGAAATCGGCGGCACGGACGGTTCGGCCTTCAAGATGCACTACACCTCGCCCTGGTTCGTTCCGGGCAATGGCGTGGACAGCCCGAACATCCTGAACGTGAATGCCTTTGGTCTTGTCGGCACCACGATCACGACCGCCACGATTGTTGGCTTCCGTCATTCGACGTTCTCGCTGATGGCAGCGGACGCGAACAAGGTGACCTACTTCACCCCGCGCTTCGCCGGCTTCCAGCTCGGCCTCTCCTACACGCCGGAAACGACCTATAACGGTCCGAACCCGAACGGCCTGTTCGTGAACCCGAACAACACCTCGATCGAAGACGTGGTCGAAGTGGCGCTCAACTATGCCGGCTCGTTCGGCGGCCTCGACCTCGGCCTGTCGGGCTTCTACGTCACGGGCGATGCCCCGGCCTTTGCGGGCGGTGATCCGGAAGAACTCGGCTTCGGCGCCAATCTCGGCTTCGGCGGCTTCACGCTGGGCGGCGCCTGGTACCAGTCGGAAGACCTCGGCCTGTTTGGCCCGTCCTTCGCCACGGGTACGGGCGTTGAGGAAGAGGTCTGGACGGTCGGCCTCTCCTATGCCACGGGTCCGTGGACGGTGGGCGTTGCCTATCTGCAGGACGAAATCTCGGTGACGGGCGTTGCCGACAACAAGATGAAGACCTGGCAGGCCGGTGGCGGCTACAATCTCGGCTCGGGCGTCGATGTTGGCCTCGACCTGCAGATGAGCGATGTCGAGACCGCTTTCGGCGATTTCGAGTCGCAGTCGGCTGGTCTCGTCCTCTCGGTTTCGTTCTAATCGCGCAAGCGACGAACTTTCCCAAGGGAACACCAAGTTTGAAGAGCGGGCTTTCGGGCCCGCTCTTTTTCTTTGTCCCGACTCTTGTTTCGCCTCCTCTGGCCATTGCGAGCCGCTCTTGCTAGGACTGGCTATCCACAAGACGAGGAACGACAAGATGGGTGCCCTGATCTGGCTTGCTTCCTATCCGAAATCCGGCAACACATGGATGCGGAGCTTCCTGCACAATCTTTTCAGGAATTCGCAGGAACCCGTGGACATCAATGAGATTACGGATTTCTGCATCGGGGATTCCGGTGCTCAATGGTACACGCGGCGATCCAGCGGGAAGGCTGTCGCGGATTTAACGCACGAAGAAATCGCCCGGCTGCGGCCTCTCGTCCATCGGGATTTCACGACCGTGTTTCCCGACTCGGTCTTCGTCAAGACGCACAACTATCTCGGCGAATGGTGCGGCGTTCCCCTGCACACAATGGATGTGACGGCAGGCGGCATTTACGTGCTGCGAAACCCGCTCGATGTCATCATTTCGGTCAGCCATCATTTCGGTGAAACAATCGAGGAGGCGATCGCACATTTGGCGAATGACCAGATGGTCGCAGGTGGCAGTGACACGCATGTATATGAAGTCCACCGCTCCTGGTCGACGCATGTGAAAAGCTGGACCGAGCATCCGAGCCCGCAGCTGCTCGTGTTGCGATACGAAGACCTGCTGCACAAGCCGCGCAAATATTTCAAACAGGTCGCGAACTTTCTGGGGCTGAAACCATCGGCGGAGCGTCTCGAACGCGCGATCCGCAATTCCTCGTTCAAGACGTTGAAGGCGATCGAGGAAAAGAAAGGCTTCAAGGAGCGCTCGAAGAAAGCCGAGAGCTTCTTCCGCGAAGGCCGCGCGGAGCAATGGCGCGAGGTGCTGACGCCCGATCAGGTGCGGCGCATCATTGCCGATCACCATGTACAGATGGAGCGTTTCGGCTACATCCCGGACGATTATCGCGATGCGGTGCCGGTGAAGGAAAAGAGTGCAGTCTAGCTTTCCGTTGAGCCTCACCCGAGAAAGCCGATGCCGGCGATGCCTGTGGCGCATGTGCCCATGAGGCGGCGGGCCTGCGCTTCGGCGGTGATGCCGCCAAGCGCGTATGGCGCGAGGCCAAGGCTCAGCGCAAGCCGGGCGAGGCGCGCGAAGCGGAGGAGGCCGAGCGGCCTTGCGCCCACATGGCTCTTCGTTGCGAATACGGGCGAGATCAGCACCGCATCGACGCCCGCGGCCGCCGCCCGGCGGATCGCGACTTCGGAATGACAGGCGGCGGTGAGCGCCAGACCGGGTGCAGGGAAAAAGCGCGGGATCACATAAGCGCCGCTGCGCGGGCGTCGCAGCTCGCGTTCGGGCAGGTGGAGCCCCGTTATACCCGTTCGCGCGGCGAGCTGCGGCGCACCGGCGGCGAGAAGCAGGATGCCGCGGCGGCGGGCGAGCGATGTCAGGCGGCGCAGCTCATCCCTTTCCGGTTCGCCCTCGTAAGTGCGCCAGATGAGCGCCGCGCCGCGCGGCAGGCGGCGAAGCGCGGCTTGCGGGTCCGGCGCCCGCGCGGCATCCGTCATCGCGATCAGCGGCACCGGGGCGCGACCGCCCGAAAGGGCGCGGGCGGCGCGCCGCAGCCTCGCGCCGTCCTGCTTGTTTCCCCGCGCCGCTGACACTAGTTTCTCTCCCGTCTCATCCGGAGTGAACTATGACAGGCGCGGCGCGAGATACCAGTCCCGGCGAGGCGGCGGAGCGGCTTTCCGATATTCGCCGGCGCGTCGCGAAGGCGGCGCGCGAGGCCGGGCGCGACCCGGCAGAGGTGACGCTCATCGCCGTCTCCAAGACTTTCGGCGAGGAAGCGATCCTGCCGCTGATCGAGGCAGGGCAGCGCATCTTCGGCGAGAACCGCGTGCAGGAAGCGGCGGCGAAATGGCCTTCGCTCCGCGCGCGCTATCCCGGTCTCGAACTTCATCTGATCGGCCCCTTGCAGACGAACAAGCTCGACGATGCGTTGGCGCTGTTCGATGTGTTCCACACGCTCGACCGCGAGAAGCTTGCGCTGGCGCTCATGCGCGCGCGGGAGAAGGGCGCGCGTCTGCCGCGGCTCTTCGTGCAGGTGAATACGGGCGAGGAAGAACAGAAGGCGGGCATCGCGCCGCAGGAGGCCGATGCCTTTCTCGCGCGCTGCCGCGAGGAGTGGAAACTCGATATCGAGGGGCTGATGTGCATTCCGCCGCTCGACGAGGAGCCCGCGCTTCACTTCGCGCTGCTCGAGAAGATCGCGCGGCGCAACGGCATCGCGAAACTCTCGATGGGCATGAGCGGCGATTTCGAAACGGCGGTGCGGCTCGGCGCCACCCATGTGCGCATCGGCAGCGCCTTGTTCGGCAGCCGGGCTTAAGCGACCTCGATCCGCATCACGGTGCGCGGGCCGCAGCGCGCGAGCACGTTCAGCATGTCGGGAAGGCGCAGCGCGACGCAGCCTTCCGTCGGGCGGAAGCCCGTTTCAAGTTCCTTCGCAAGATGGAAGAAGATCGCGCTGCCCGCGCCCGGCACGACGGGGTCGTCGTTCTGGCCGAGAATGACGACGAGATCGTAGAGATGATCGTCGCGCCACATGCGCTCGGCGCTGGCGCGGTAGGGATGTTTCACCGGCCGGTTGTAGTTCGGATCGTCCGGCGCGTCGCACCAGCCGTCCTGCGGCTCGATCGCGGCATAGGGAAGGGCGGTTGCGGGCGCGGCGAGCCTGTCGGCGCGGTAACGGAGCGCGCGGAGCGGGAAGCATCCCGCCGGCGTGCCGCCGTCGCTTTCCCGTTTTTCCAGAAGAATGCCGGTGCGGCCAAGCGCGCAATCGAAGCGGTCATTGCCCGCGATCAGGATGCCGGTCGTGCTGCCGGGCGGCGCGGTGACGAGGATTTCATCGAGTAAACCGGGGCGTGTCATGGCGCGGCCACTCTAGGCGGGAATGTCCTGCGCCGCCAGCATTCCGCTATCGCGTGACGGATTGCATCGCCTCGTATTTGTCCATCGCCTGCTGCATGGCGGCCATGAGGCTTGCATCGGCAAGCGCGGCGCCGCCGGGCGCGGAGAGGATCACGGCTTCGTCGCTGTCGTCGTCGCCGCCGCCCATGGTCAGGCGGGCTTCGGCATCGCGAAGCGGCGCGGGATCGGCGAAGGCGCCGAGCAGAGCGTTGAAGGCTTCGGGGCTCAGGCTCGGCGACATTGAAGCCGGGGAGGCAGGAGCAGCTTGAGCGGCCGGTGCGGCCTTTGCGGGCGCCTGCGCCGGGCGCGAGGGCGCGAGCGAGGCGGTGACGAGCGGCGCTTCGGGGGCGGCTTCCGCAGGTTTCGGGGCTTCGGCCAGCGCCGTTGCCGCGGCCGGCTCTTCCTCGCCGCCGAAGACCGAGGCGAGCAGGGTGTCGCCGAGGCCCTTCTCGCTGTCGCCGGAAATGGCGAGGCTCATCACCGAGGCGACGCCGCCGATGACGCCGCCGAACAGGATACCGCCCGCGACGCGGGATTGCGGGCTCAGGGCATCGCCCGTGAGGTGGCGGTAGATGTCGGAGACGACCGGGATGTGCTGCAGCGGATTGATGGTGTCGACGAGGTCGGCAAAGCTCAGCTCGCTCCCCTGCGGCGCACGGCCCTCGGCGCGGGCGGCGCGCAGTTCCGCAAAGGCGGCGGAGGCCATGTTGCGCTTGCCGGGCGTCTGGTGCAGCTGAGGGGCGGGAGTGGCGGCGATCTCGGTCATGGCTTGAGAGGAGCAAGGAGCGGGCCAGCGCGGGGCCGCAGATTTCCGCGCCTTTTCCGCAGGGCAGGGAAAGGGGGGCGGCAAAATCTGCCGGGCGGGGGCGGCTTCCTGCCGGGGCCGAAGCCATTGGTCGCGGCTCCCGCCTGTGGCACACTCCGCGCGCATGAAAACCTCCTTTCCCCCGTTTCCGTCATGAGCCGCAACCAGCCGCCCAAGGGCCCCGGAAAATCCGGCCTGCCGGGCTTCAATCCGCAAGCCGGGTTCCGCCCCACGGTCGGCCTGCCGCCTTCGGCAAGCGGGCGGCTTGCCATGTCCCCGGCGGGCGCGGCGCCGCGCCCGGCCTCGAAGGACGACATCACGCGGCTCTTGCAGCTGGGCGGCGCCAATCTCGCTGCCGGGCGGCTCGAACATGCGGCGCAGGCCGCCGCCGCCGTGCTGCAGGCGGAGCCGAAGAACCCGGATGCGATGCATCTCATCGGGCTTGTCGCGCTCGGCAAGGGGGACGCCGAAAAGGCGGAAAAGTTCATCGCCACCGCTGCCGCGCTGATGCCGCGTCACGCGAATGTCTGGGTCAATCTCGGCAATGCGCAGCGCGACCAGGGCAAGGCGGAGGAGGCGCTGATCTCCTATCACCGCGCGGAGATGATCAATCCCGATTATGCGGACCTCTATCTCAATCGCGGGCAGCTCCATCAGGACAATTCGGACTATGCCGATGCGATGGACGATTTCGAGCGGCTGATCGAATTGCAGCCGAAGGAAGCCGCCTCCTATATGCGCGCGGCCTCGGCGGCGAGCGATGCGGGGCTCTTCCGCGAGGCGGCCGATTACTGCCTTCAGGCGCTCACGGTGCTCGGCGGCGAGCCGGCGCAGATCACGGCCATTCTGGCGACGACCTATGAGCGGCTCGGCGATCTCGATGCGGCGGTGCTCTGGGCGGAGAAGGCGCTTGCGAACGCGCCGGCGGATGCGGGCGCCCTGCGGACATGGGCGAAGGCGCGCCGCCGCAAGGACAAGAAGAACAAGGCGCTGCTCGGCGAGCTTCGCGGACGGCTTGAAAGCGTGGCGGCGGCGCCGATGCGCGCGCCGGATGCGCGGCTCGTCCTGTCCGAGCTCGGCCAGATCTGCGACGAGATGGGCGACTACACTGCGGCCTTCGCGCATTTCGAGGCGATGAACCGGCGGACGAGCGAGCTGAAGTCGCTCGAGCGGGTGGATCGCGGCAAGTTCATCGGCGAGGTGGAAGAGCTGTCGCGCCTGATGACGAAGGAAAATGTGAGCCGTATGAGCGCGCTTCCCGGCATCGAGGGGGAGCCCGGCCATGAAGCGGCGCCGGTCTTCCTTGTCGGTTTTCCGCGCTCGGGCACGACGCTGCTCGACCAGATTCTCGATGCGCATCCGAAGGTCCAGGTGCTCGAGGAAATGCCGCTCCTCAATGCGATGCGGAAGGGCTTTCAGGGTTATCCGAAGGCTCTCTTCACGCTCGATGAAGCGGAGCGCGCCACCTTGCGCGACATCTATTTCAGCGAGCTTCGCGCGGCCGATGCCGATCTCGAAGGCCGGATCGTCGTCGACAAGATGCCGCTCAACATGGTGCATGCGGGGCTCATCGCGCGCGTGCTGCCGGAGGCGAAGTTCATTCTTGCGCTCCGGCATCCGGCGGATTGCGTGCTCTCCTGCTTCATGCAGGACTTCGTGCCGAACGGGGCGATGCTGAATTTCCTGACGCTCGAAGGCTCTGCGCGGTTCTACGATCGCGTCTTCGCGCTGTGGGAACAGTACCGCGCGCTCATGCCGCTCAATGTGCGGGAAGTGCGCTACGAAAATCTCGTCGCCGATCTCAGGGGCGAGGTGGAGCCGGTGCTGAATTTCCTCGGGCTCGACTGGAACGAGGCGGTGAGCGATCCGGCGGCGCATGCGCTCCAGCGCGGCACGATCCGCACGCCCTCCTATTCGCAGGTGACGCAGCCCATCTATGCAAGCTCGACGGAACGCTGGCGGCATTATGAGGCGCAGATGAAGCCGGTGTTGCCCGTGCTTGCGCCGCATATCGAACGCCTCGGCTATTCGCTGTAGACCCCGCCCATGAGCGCCAAGAAAAAAATCCTGCTGGTCGACGACGACGATGTGCTGCGGAACTCGCTCGCCGAGCAATTGCAGTTTCACGAGGAATTTTCCTGCGCCTCGGTCGCAAGCGCGGCGGCGGGGCTCGAGCATGTGAAACATCATCATGCCGATCTCGTGCTGCTCGATGTCGGTCTGCCGGACATGGACGGGCGCGAGGCCTGCCGGCTGATGCGCAAGGCCGGCGTCACCGCGCCGATTGTTATGCTGACCGGCGCCGACACGGATGCCGATACGATCCTCGGGCTCGATGCGGGCGCGAACGACTATGTGACGAAGCCGTTCCGCTTCGGCGTGCTGCTGGCGCGGATCAGGGCGCATCTGCGCAGCCACGAGCAGAGCGAGGATGCCGTCTTCAAGATCGGGCCCTATACGTTCCGGCCGAGCGCGAAGCTCCTCAGCGATGCGGCGGAGAAGAAGGTCAGGCTCACGGAAAAGGAAACGGCGATCCTGAAGTTCCTCTACCGCGCGGGGCCGCGCGTCGTCGGCCGCGATATCCTGCTGGCGGAAGTCTGGGGTTATAATTCAGGGGTGACGACGCATACGCTCGAGACCCATATCTACAGGCTCAGGCAGAAGATCGAGAAGGATCCCTCGAACGCCGAAATCCTGGTCACGGAAACGGGCGGCTACAGGCTGGTTCCTTAAGCCTTCGCCGTGAGCGAGAGGCCGACGATCGCGCCGAGCGCGAGCGGCACGCCGGCAAGGGCTGCGACCACGAAAGCGCCTACGCCCCAGACCAGCGATGCGAGCACCACGGTCATGATGAGGTTGAGCGCGAAAAGCGTTGCGTTGTCGATCCGGTCCATGGGCGGGTCTCCCGTAAGCTGCGGCTTTCATGTGCCGCATCGCCCGGGGCTTGCCAATCGGACGGATCGCCGCATGAGGGGCGGAAGGCCTTAATTGTCGCCGGGCACCGAGGCCGTGAGCGCATAGGCCGCAGCGAATTCCGCCGGCATGCGCGTCGCGCGGCCCGTCTCGATATTGATGCAGACGAAATCGCTGAGGCCCCGGAGCAGCGTCGCGCCCGTCTCCGCATTCACCATCTGGAAGCGGCGGCGGAGCCGGAGCTTGCCGTCATTGCCCGTGATCCATGTGCCGATCAGCACGCGTTCGCCCTCGCGGCTCGCGGCGAGATATTCCAGCTCGTGGCGGCGCACCACCATGCCGCGATTGACCTTGGCATAGGCCGCGAAATCGAGGCCGAGGGCCTTTGAATGTTCCCATGCCGTCTTCGCCATCCAGGTCAGATAGACGACATTGTTCGTATGCTGAAAATCGTCGATATGCTGGGGCTCGACCCGCACTTCATGGATGAAGGGGGCGGGGTAGTCCCAGGCAATGCCGCGCGTCTCTGCGCTCATTCGGGCCTCGCAAAAGAAAATCCGGTCCCGGTTTCCGCCGGGTCATCCTTCATAAAGGCGCGGGCGCGGCGGCGCAAACCGGCAGGGAGAGCTGGGGGCGCGACAGGGCAGGGGGTGTCCGCTATGATTTTCCCATGAGCCTCGAACCCGCCGTCGCCCTGTTGCAGAAGCTCGATCTCTTTGCCGGGCTCGATCCCGTCCGGCTCGAGGTCGTTGCCTTCACCTGCGAGCGGCGCGACTTCGCGCCGGGCGCGACGCTTTTCCACGAAGGCGAGGAGGCCGATTGCGCCTTTCTCATTCTCGAGGGCGAGGCGGTGATGCTGTCGCGGGACGAGGCGGGCGGCCCCCGCGCCCACCGGCTTGACAGGGGCGACCTCATCGGCGAAACGGCACTCTTCGGGCCGGAGGCGCGGCGCACCACGCTGCGCGCCGTCACGGGTCTTCAGGCGCTCCGGATCGGGCGCGACATGTTCCAGCGGCTGATGGGCGAGTTTCCGGAGATGGCGGGCTCGGTCGCGGGCCGCATGGCCGACCGGCTGGAAGCGGTGGGCGAGGATCTCGCCCGGCTCGGCCAAAAGCTCGGGCGGGACAAGGACAAGAAAAAAGGGCAGGCAAGGGAATGAGCGAGGGTCAGGTGAAAGAGGCAAGCGCGGCGGCGCCGAAGGCGGACTGGCCGCCGAACATCCAGGCGGTGTTCAAGCGCATGGCGCCGGCGAGCCGTTATCTCGGCCTCGAAATTCTCGATGCCGACAAGGAGAACCGCACCGTCAAGGTCGCCTTCAATGCGGGTGCCGAGCTCTGCAACATGTGGGGCGGCATCCAGGGCGGCATGGTGGCGGCCATGCTCGACGATGTGATGAGCCTTGCCGTCGGCCTCGATCTCGAATGGGGGCAGATTTCGCCGACGCTCGAACTGAAAGTCTCGATGCTCAATGCCGCGCGGCCGGGCCGCATCATCGGCACGGGCCGCGTCATCAAGCGCGGCAAGTCGGTCGGCTTCATCGAGGGCGAACTCGTGGACGAGGAGAGCGGCAAGCTGCTCGCAACGGGAAGCTCGACGGCCACTTTCGTCACGCTGAAGAAGAAGGAGAAGCCGGAGGGCTGAGGCGACTACCTCTGCTAATTTGCAATTAGCTGCAATGCGAACTCAAGACAGCGCAACAATATTCAGTGTTAATTGCCGCACTAGTGGAGGGGCGGGTGGTCATCACTCGCTTCCCCCGACAGTTCCCTATCCCCTTGTCCAGCGTGGTGACCACCCGGCAGGAAGTCGCGTGACCGAAGCCAGTAGCCAAGTCCCCTGAGATTTACAAACCTCTCTGGGTCGCGAGAAATAGTCGTGCCGAGAGTGTTGGCCGGGTTTGAGCCGCCGATCTCAAGCCCAAGAGCCTTGAGCTCATTCAGCAACTCGCCCCGCGTCATGGGTTTCTCTGCACCACTCAGTATCTTTTCTACGGCAGACACAACTTGCGCGGGCTTTGGCCCAGCGGACGTTCGCGGGCCGCCGGAGCTGCCGCCAGCCGCCTTCTTTGCATTCGCGCCGTCAGAAAACTCAGCCGCTGCCGCTAGGAACTTTTCGATCCGATCTAGCTCGGCCATGAGTTCCTTTTTTCGCCGGAGCGCAACTGTTACGGGGTTGCTGGCCACAGGAAGCCTCCTTGTGTTCTTTGAACGCACGCACTGTACTCCTTGTCGACGCGGCACACAAGCCACACAAAAAGCATTTGTATGCCCGGTTTTTTGCTGTATGGTTACCTAGTCGTTTGTGTTTCGAGCAGGCGATTTCGGGGACCGCAGCCGAAAAAAGAAACGGCCCACCTGGCAGGGTGGGCCGCTGTGGAAGGTGGCAAACCTGAACCACTGGCGTGGCGGGCGTGCGGAACCCTCTTAGTCGTACAGCTAAGATTCGCACGCCCCGCTAGCGTTTTCAAGGGGAAACGCTTAGTGGAGGTGCGACATGGACACCAGACGAGTTCATGTTTGCGCGTACACCAGAACGCGAAATGGGGCGACGGAACACGTCTGCGCTCATACACGTCGGTGGCCGCAGCAATATTCCTTTGATTTCTAGGCGTCGCACGAGCAGCCGTGTGACCTTTCAGGTCCTTTCCGGGGGCGAGTGATTGCCCCCGGATTTAAGCGCACGGCGTGCGCCGAACTGTGTCGTCTAATGCGGTCTGTGTTGTCCCCGCTAATGTTTGGGCGAAGGGTGGCCTAAATATGCCCTCTCAGGCGTAGGCGTTCTTCTCGAAGAAGCGGCGCGCGGCGGGGGTGAGGTGCGTTTCGAAGAGCGCGAAGTGGTGGCGGATGCCGGCATTGAGCGCCGCCTTGTCGAGCTTCACGGTGCGCCGCGTCTCGCGCAGGAAGCTCGGCCAGTAGCGGATCACCATCCAGATATTGTCGGCAAGCGGCGCCAGTTCGTCTTCCGGCATGGCGAGATGACCCGCCTCGATCATGTGGCGGAAGAAGCGCATCACCATGGCCGTCGTCATCTCATAGACGGCGCCGACCTTGTCTTCGAGTTCGGGCGAGGTGCGGCCATATTCGGCCTGGTCGCGATAGAGATATTGATAGGTCCAGACTTCCTCGAAGACCGAGCGGTTGAAGAGGGCGTAGTTCTCCAGCACGGTTTCGGGCGTCGAGGTGATGGCGAGGCGCTTGTCGATCTGCTCGAAAAGGGCAAGCTGGTGGGCGCGGACGAGGTCGCGCTTCGTCCGGTAGTGGTACCAGAGATTGCCTTCGGAAATCCCCACGGCCTCGGCGATGCGCGCCGTCGTGACCGCGTCATAGCCATTCTCGTTGAAGAGCTTGAGGCTGACGGTGAGGATTTTATCCTTCGTTTTCAATGCCATGGGTGGATATCGCTGCCCTTTTCGCGCAAGCCTTCGCGGCCTGTCTTCCCCTCATGGGGCGGGCTGACCCTGCCCCCTTGCTACAATAGGGTCAATACCCTATTATGGGGTATCTACCCTAATAAGAAGCCCCTCCGGTTCCCCCAATGTCCGGATGGCGGCCAGACAGGTAGGAACCCCAGGAGCGGGTGGAGGCGAGGCCTCGACCCCCGAAAGCTGGCCCCCCCAGCTTCAAAGCCTCAGCGTCGCGATTACCGGCGCATGGTCCGACGCCCGCTCCCACCCCCTCGCATCCTTGCGGACATGCATGGAGAGCGGCGCATCCTTCAGCGCCGGCGTTACCCAAATGTGATCGAGGCGGCGGCCGCGATCGGCGGCGAGCCAGTCCTTCGCGCGGTAGCTCCACCAGGAATAGAGCTTCTCCGTATCCGGCACGAAGCGGCGCATGACATCGACCCAGTCATGCGAGGCATAGAGCTCGTTCATGAGGTCCACTTCGACCGGCGTATGGCTCACGACCTTCAGCAATTGCTTGTGCGACCAGACGTCATGTTCCAGCGGCGCAATATTGAGATCGCCGACCAGCACCATGCGGTTCGTGCCCTTGCCGCGCATCTTGCCGAAGAGCGAGCTCATCTCGCGGACGAAGTCGAGCTTGTGGGCGAATTTCACATTGATCTTCGGGTCCGGCTCGTCGCCGCCGGCGGGCACGTAGAAATTGTGGATCTGCAAACCGCCCGGCACGTCGAGATCGGCGGCGATGTGGCGGCAATCGCCTTTCTCGCAGAAGTCGCGGCTCACGGTCTTCCTGAAAGGGATTTTGCTCAGCGTCGCGACGCCGTGATAGCCCTTCTGGCCGTGCACGGCGACATGCTCGTAGCCCGCCTTCCTGATCGCCTTCAGGGGAAAGGCATCGTTGATGCACTTGATCTCCTGCAGGCAGAGCACGTCCGGCTGTTCTTCCGCCAGAAGCTGCTCCACGAGATTGATCCGCAGGCGGACAGAATTGATATTCCAGGTCGCGATCTTCAGGTCCAAGGGTCTGTCCGTTTCTTCCTGTGCGGCGAATCAGAAAATATTGAGGGTAAGGCCCGCAATGCCGATGGGCCAGCGGCCGCGCGCAAAGAGCGCGAACTTGCGGCGGAAGGGATGATCGTCCTCCGCGCCCGAGACGAGCGAGAGCGCGGCGCCATGCGCGGCATGAAGGGCGGCGCCCGCGGCAGCGTTCAGAAGCTCGAGGTCCTCGACCTCCCAGAAATCGGCCGCTTCTTCCACCGCGCCGCGCAGCCGCTCGCCGAGGAGTGCCGAGACATGGGTCATGGCGATGTTGAGCGCGTCCTCGCTCAGAAGGTCGAGCGCATCGGCGGCGAGGCCCGCCCGCAGGCTTTCTTCCGCTTCCCAATGGGCGGGCTCGATATCGAGCGTCATGGCGGCATCGGCCGCCTCCGCCCAGTCGCGCAGCCGCGCCGGCTCGACATCGGGAAAGCCGAGCCCGTCGAGGAAGGAGCGGGCGAGCGCGCGCTCCTCGCGGTCGAGCGGGCGGCCGAGCTTCGAGAACCACGGCATGCGCACCGCCTCCTCGCCGAAGCGGCGCAGGCCGGCCAGGATCGGTATTTCCTGTTCGAGCTCTTCAAGCTCGGCATCGGAAATCAGATGGGTGGGGTCGCCGGAAAAATCGGAAAAGCGAGACATGAGGCCCGTATCGTTCGAAGGGTGGGGGAGCTTAGACGCTTCGGGCGGGGCGCAAAAGAGTTGCGCCCCCCGTCCTTCAAACAAGAAAGGCGGGGTGCAAAAAAAGTTGCGCCCCGCCGGGGGAGGACGGGGCGCAACAGCGCATTTCGCGCTTGGCGCCGGGAGGGGAAGACCGGCGCCGGATGGGGCCAGAAGCGCCGCGGGGGTGAGCGGGGGGCAGGTCACCCAGGCGGCTTCAATGCTCGGCCCTCATGACCAAGTAGATAGGTGCGGCATGGCGGGGGTTCAATACACGTCCTAACGAAAGATGAATCGGCCCCTTTCGTCTTGCCTCACACGGGAAAGGGCGAGCGATTTCATGGGCTTGCCGGGCGAGTGCCGGGCGAGTGCCGGGCGGGGCCGGGCGCTGCGACAAACCGCCGCAAGGCCCGGGCCCCGATTTTCAGCTGACGCCGAGGTCCCTGGCGGCGAGGTCGATGCAGCGCCGCGCGAGCGCGAAAAGCTGGTCGATTTCGCCGGTCGTGATCGAAAGCGGCGGGCTCAGCACCATGGTGTCGCCGATGGCGCGCATGATGAGGCCGTTCTGAAAGCAGTGATTGCGGCAGATGGTGCCGGTCGCGCCGACATCGGGAAATTTCTCGCGGGTCTTCTTGTCCTTCACGAGTTCGATGGCGCCGAGAAGACCGACGCCGCGCGTGCCGCCGACAAGGGGATGGGCGTCGAGCTCGGCGAGCTTCTTCTGGAAATAGGCGCCGGTTTCGCCGCCCGCCTTTTCGACGAGGCGTTCCTTCTGCATCAGTTCGAGATTGGCGAGCGCCACGGCGCAGGCGACCGGATGGCCCGAATAGGTGTAGCCATGGGCCATTTCCTCATCCGAATTGAAGAGCACATCGCCGACGCGCTTGCCGAGACCGACGGCCGCGATCGGCTGATAGCCGGAGGAGAGGCCCTTCGCCATGTTGATCATGTCGGGCTCGATGCCATAGGTGTCGCAGCCGAACCAGTTGCCGGTGCGGCCGAAGCCGCAGATCACTTCGTCGATGTGAAGCAGCACATCGTATTTGCGGCAGATGCGCTGGATCTCGGCCCAGTAATTCGCAGGCGGGATGATGAGGCCGCCCGCGCCCTGCACGGGCTCGGCGACGAAGGCGGCGACATTCTCGGCCCCGAGTTCGAGGATCTTGTCCTCGAGGCTCTTCGCGGCGAAGGCCCCGTGTTCCTCCGGCGTGCGTGCGCCGCCATCGGCAAACCAGTCCGGGCATTCGACGTGATGGAAGCCCGGCAGCGGCAGGTCGAATTGCGGGTGAAGATGCGGCAGGCCGGACAGCGAGGCGGCGGCGAGCGTCACGCCGTGATAGGACTTCTTGCGCGCGATGACCGCCTTCTTCTGCGGCTTGCCCTGCAGGTTCCAGAAATAGCGGATCAGCTTGAGCGCGCTGTCGTTTCCTTCCGAACCGGAGTTGGCGAAGAAGAAGCGGTCGATGCCTTTCGGGCAGACTTCGGCGAGCTTCTGCGAAAGTTCGGCGGCGTAGGGGTTCGTCGTCTGGAAGAAGCTGTTGTAATAGGGCAGTTCCTTCAGCGCCTTGTAGCCCGCTTCCGCGAGCTCCTCGCGGCCATAGCCCACCTGCACGCACCAGAGGCCCGCCATGCCGTCGATGATGCGGTTGCCTTCGGAGTCGTAGAGCCAGACGCCTTCTGCGCGGGTGATGACGCGCGCGCCTTTCTCGGCGAGGTCCTTGTGGGTGGTGAAGGGATGGAGGTGATGGGCGGCGTCCATCTCCTGCCAGCGTTTCGTCTGGTTCGAGAGTGCGGCGGTCTGCGACATGGGAATTTGCTCCGTGTTCCGAATGAAAGAGAAATGCGGAAGGGCGCAGCCTTGCGGGGGCTGCGCCGGAGCGGATTTACGGATTATAGCCGATGCGGGCGCAGAGGATCAGCAGCTCGCGCTTGGCGAGCCGCATCCGCGCGGCAGGTGTGAAGGCATCGCTGGTCATGGGAGGAAGTATAGGGGAAGGGGCGCGGAGAGGCCAACAGGTTGTTCCTTCCGGCGTCATTGCGAGGAGCGCGAAAGCGCGACGACCTGCCTTCGCCGAAGCGAAGCTCCGGCTTCGCTCCCTGCGGTCGCTCGCAATGACGGTGCCGGGACGACGCCGGCACGCCGCCTCACACGTTCAGCAGCAGATGCTCGCGCTCCCAGGCGGAGATGACCTGCTGGTAGGCTTCGTGTTCGGTGAGCTTCACGTCCATGTAGAGCGTCACGAAATCGGCGCCGAGGACTTCCTTGAGTTCGGTTGCCGTGCGCAGATTGTCGAGCGCGTCGAGGAGGTGGCGGGGCAGGGCGTAGCGCTTGCTGTCATAGGCATTGCCCGTCATTTCCTTGGTCGGCTTCAGGTCGTTCACCATGCCGATATAGCCGCAGGCAAGCGAGGTGGCGATGGCGAGATAGGGGTTCGCGTCCGCGCCCGGCACGCGGTTCTCGACGCGGCGGCCCTGGCGCTTCGCTTCCGGCACGCGGAGCCCGACCGTGCGGTTCTCATGGCCCCAATGGGTGTTGATGGGGGCGGCATGGTCGCGAACGATGCGGCGGTAGGAATTGACGTTCGGCGCGATCAAGGCCATCGCATCGGGCAGGAATTTCTGCAGGCCGGCGATGTAGCCGAGAAAGAGCTTGGTGTCCTTGCCCTGTTTGGTCGCGAAGAGGTTATCGCCCGTCTCCGCGCTCACGATCGATTGGTGGATATGCATGGCGCTGCCGGGCTCGCCTTCGTAAGGCTTTGCCATGAAGGTCGCATAGATGCCGTGGCGCAATGCCGCCTGCCGCATGGTGCGCTTGAAGAGGAAGGCCTGATCGGCGATTTCGAGCGGGTCGCCATGATCGAAATTGATCTCGACCTGGGCCGCGCCCGACTCGTGAATCAGCGTGTCGATATCGAGGTTCTGCGCCTCGCAGAAATCATACATGTCCTCGAAGATCGGATCGAACTCGTTCACCGCATCGATGCCGTAGGACTGACGCGCGGTTTCCTGCCGGCCATTGGCGCCGACGGGCGGCTCCAGCGGATAGTCGGGGTCGATATTCTTCGCCGCGAGATAGAATTCGATCTCGGGCGCGACGACGGGCTGCCAGCCCTTGTCCTCGAACAGCGCGATGACGCGCTTCAGCACGTTGCGCGGTGCGATGGGTACGGGGCTTCCGTCACGGTAATTCGCATCGCAGATGATCTGCGCCGTCGGCTCGTCATACCAGGGCACGACGCGGACGGTCGCGGGATCGGGATCGAGAACGATATCGGGTTCGATGTCGCCGAGGAAATCGCTGTCGACATAGTCGCCGGTCACGGTCTGGCCGAAGATCGACTCCGGCAGTTTCAGCGAACGGTCATTGAGGCCGGCGATGAATTTCCGCGTCGGAATGATCTTGCCGCGGGCGATGCCGGCCATGTCGGAGACCATGCATTCGACCTCGGTGATGCGGCGGTCCTTCAGCCACTTCACCAGATCCTCGACCGTCGAGACCGCTTCTTCCTTTTCCTCGCCCATTTCCATGGGACACCACTCTTTCCTTGATCAAGCAGGTATGGAGGACGTCTCCAGAGCCTTCCGGCGCACGGCGTCTCCGAAGGCGCCGAAAAGCTTCTGCGAGACATCGTTCTCCCAGTATTTCCATTCCGGGTGCCACTGCACGCCGAGCGCGAAGGCCTTCGCCTCCTTCACGCGCACCGCCTCCACCGTGCCGTCGGGCGCGCGGCCCTCGGCGGCGAGGCCGTCCGCCAGGCGGTCGATCCCCTGACCATGCAGCGAGTTCACGCAGATCGTCCGTGTACCGAGAAGTTTCTCGAAGGCGCCGCCCGCTTCGAGCGTCACCTCATGGGCAGGCCCGTATTGCGCCTCGAGCGGATCGTCCTTGTTCTCGCGATGGTCGAAGCGGGGGGCGAAGCCCGGCTCGCCCGGCATTTCCTGGAGATGCTGGTGCAGCGTGCCGCCGAAGGCGACGTTCATCTCCTGGAAGCCGCGGCAGACGACGAAGAGCGGTACGGCGCGGGCGACGCATTCGCGGATCAGCGCGAGCGTCAGCGCATCGCGCTGCCGGTCGATGAGAACGCCTTCGCGAGGCGGCGTGCCGCCATAATGTTCCGGATGGACGTTCGAATGGGAGCCGGTGAGGAAAATCCCGTCGCAGAGCGCGAAGATTTCATCGAGCTTCGCGCTGCTGTCGAAGGGCTCGCCCGCCGTGGCGCGCGGCACCGGCAGGAGAACGGGCTGGCAGCCCGCGCCGCCATCGACGGCGGCGATATATTTCTCGCCCACCGCGTGAAAGGGGTGGGGCCCCAGCATCTTCACGTCGCAGGGGATGCCGATGATGGGCCGGCGATGCGATTTTCGGGTCATGCAACTCACAAGTATCCGCGCGCGCGGACGCCGGTCAAGGCAATGACCGGCGCGGAAGAAGGTTCATGTCGAGAATAATAGACGGGAGCGAAAGGCGCTAGCGCGGTCCGCCGATCGCGGGGCGCTGGTCTTCGCGCAGCACGAAAAGCGAATTGTCGGCCCGGATGCCGGTTTCGACATTGCGGAGCGCCACGGTCGTCTGCAGGCCCTGCGCGTCCGTCACGACCCATTGGCGCAGCTGCATGCGCGGCTGATCGAAGATCAGCGTGATCTGGCCGGGGGCCTCGCCTTTGCGGTCGGCCACCGTGATGAGAAGGGCGCCGGGCTGGCTTTCGACGTTCAGCACACGGGCATTGCCGGAGAGATCGACATTGCGGCCGAGAATGAGGCTCAGGGGCGTGGAGGCGATGGGATAGCGCTGGGCGGGGGCGGCGCTGTCCTTCACGGCGACCCAGGTGCCGTCCGCAACGACGAGGAGGCGCTCGGGCGGGTTGTATTCGAAGCGCAGGCGGCCCGGGCGGCGCAGATAGAACTTGCCCTCGGCGACCGAGCCATCGGGACCCAGCTGCAGGAAATCGCCCTGCATGCTGTCCAGCGAATTCAAATAGGCGCTTGCCTCGGCAAGCGCCTTTGCATCGGCATCGTCCATCGCCGTTTGTGGCGCGGTTTCCGATGCCACCGGCATATTGTCTGCGGCCAACGATTCCGCACGGGCCTGGCTTCCCGCCGTGATCACCGTGACGAAAAGAAGACCGAGACCGATCACCGCTGCTGCATAGAGCATGCGCTGGCGCTGGCGATGGTTCTGGTCGAAGTCTTTCATGAGCCAGATCATGGGCGGCCTTTGTGGCGAAATATGGAGCCCCGAAGGGCCTTTTGGCGGCGTTGGTAAAGAGGAAATTAATCCGGAAAAACGCGTGTTTTCAGTGATCTCCGACGAGAACCTCGCGTTTGCCCTGATGATTGGGCGGGCTCACGACGCCCTGTTCTTCCATAAGTTCGATGAGGCGCGCGGCGCGGTTATAGCCGATCTGCAGGCGGCGCTGGATGTAGCTCGTCGAGGCGCGCTTGTCGCGCGCGACGATGGCGACCGCCTTGTCGTAGAGATCGTCGCCCGTGCCGCCGCCGCCATCGAAGGCGAAGGGATCGTCGCCGTTCTCTTCCTCGGCGGTGATGGCTTCGAGATATTCCGGCACGCCCTGCTTCTTCAGGAAGGTCACGACCTTTTCGACTTCCTCGTCCGAGACGAAAGGCCCGTGGACGCGGCGGATGCGGCCGCCGCCCGCCATGTAGAGCATGTCGCCTTGCCCCAGCAATTGCTCGGCACCCTGCTCGCCCAGAATGGTGCGGCTGTCGATCTTGGAGGTCACCTGGAAGGAGATGCGGGTCGGGAAATTCGCCTTGATGGTGCCGGTGATGACGTCGACCGAGGGACGCTGCGTCGCCGTCACGATATGGATGCCGGCGGCGCGCGCCATCTGCGCGAGGCGTTGCACGGCGGCCTCGATCTCCTTGCCCGCGACCATCATCAGGTCCGCCATCTCGTCGACGATGACGACGATGAAGGGCATGGGCGAAAGGTCCATCTCCTCTTCCTCGTAGATCGCCTCGCCCGTCTCCTTGTCGAAGCCCGTCTGCACGGTGCGCACCAGCACCTCGCCGCGCTCGTTCGCCTCGCCGACGCGGGTATTGTAGCCGTCGATATTCCGTACACCGACTTTCGACATCTTGCGGTAGCGGTCTTCCATCTCCTTCACCACCCATTTGAGGGCGACAACCGCCTTCTTGGGTTCGGTGACGACGGGGGAGAGAAGATGCGGGATGCCGTCATAGACGGAGAGTTCGAGCATCTTCGGGTCGATCATGATGAGCTTGCACTGCTCGGGCGAGAGCCGGTAGAGGAGCGACAGGATCATCGTGTTGATGCCGACCGACTTGCCGGAGCCCGTGGTGCCCGCGATCAGGAGATGCGGCATGCGCGCGAGATCGGAAAGCACCGGTTCGCCGCCGATATTCTTGCCGAGCGCCAGGGTAAGCTTCGAGCTCGAATTCTCGTAGTCCTGCGTCTCCAGAAGTTCGCGCAGATAGACCGTCTCGCGGCGCGCATTCGGCAGTTCGATGCCGATCGCGTTGCGGCCCGGCACGACGGCGACGCGGGCCGAGACAGCGCTCATTGAGCGGGCGATATCGTCGGCAAGCGAGATCACGCGGGACGACTTGATGCCGGGCGCGGGCTCGAGTTCGTAAAGCGTGACGACAGGACCGGGGCGGACCGAGATGATCTCGCCGCGAATGCCGAAATCGTCGAGCACGGATTCGAGAAGCCGCGCATTCTGCTGCAGTGCCTCGTCGGTGAGTTGTGTGCCGACGCTCGTCACCGGTTTCGGTTTGGCGAGCAGGCTCAAGGGCGGCAGCTGGTAATTGCCCGCCGGTTCGAGCGGCAGTTTCGGCTGCGCCTCGCGGGCGGCGCGCTTCGAGGGTTTCACCGGCTTCGCGGTGGAGCGATTCACGCGCGGCGCCGGGCGGTCGGCGAGCGTGGGTTCGATCCGGTCTTCGGGCTCGCGTCTTTCGCGGCGGCGGCGCTTCGGCACCTCGTCCTCGTCATCGGCATGACGGCGGCCGAAACTTCCGAGGCGCCCCTGGCGCGCGGCCTCGATTTCGTCCGGGTCGAGCGGCGCATAGTCGCCACGCTTCAGCAGCCGGTCGCGCCAGTCGCCCAGCGTATCGCCCACGGTCCAGACCACGACGCGGAGCCTGCTCGGCTCGACATCGGGGCGGTGCGGGCGGTGGAAATCGGCGGCGGGCGCATCGCGGCGGCGCGCGCGCATGCCGCCTGGATAGCGGCGCTCGAGTTCCTCTTCCTCGTCCTCATCGCGCTCGAATTTCGCGCGGGCCCAATCGGATGCGGCGCGGAGATCGGAGAGCGAGGTTTCGGTGGCGAAGAGGAGAAGAAAGAAGGCGGCCGGCAGCGCGATGAGCGCCGTCAGCGTATAGGCGGCGCCGGCGCCCGTCATCGGCGCGAAGAGGCTGAGGCCGAGCGCCGCCAGCGCCTGACCGAGCACGCCGCCAAGGCCGATCGGCAGCGGCCAGAAAGTGAAATGCGGCAGCGCGCCGAAAAAGGCGGCGGCGGTGAGCGTCGCCGCAAGCCAGGCGGCAACGCGGAAGACGATGAGGCTCGTCAGGCGATGGGTGAAAGCGCGCAGGCCCCAGACGAAGGGCGGCAGCAGCAGGAAGATCGAGGCAAGGCCGAGCGTCTGCAACAGCACATCGGCGGTATAGGCGCCGGGCAGGCCCATCCAGTTCGCGGGTTCGCGCGTCGTCGCATTGTTGAGGCTCGGATCGTCGATCGACCAGCTCAGCACGGCAAGGACGCAGAAGCCGACAAGCGCCATCAGCACGACGCCCGCGGCCTCGATCAGGCGGCGCGTCACGAAGTCGTTCACTGCCGGGGGCAGGTAGGTCAGCGGATTGACGATCCACTTCCTCACGCGATTCGTCCTCCGATCGGCTCTCGCCGTCTGTTTGCGCGGCGCCGGGCCCGATTTCCTGCCGCCGGTCTTTCGCGTCTTCCCGCTTGCGGCGCTGCGGCTGCGCTTTGCGCCGATCACAGCACCTCCGCCATGCGCGACAGCGCTTCTTCCGTTTCCGCCTCGCTGCCGACAAGCGCGACGCGGATATAGGCGCGGCCCGGATTGCCGCCCGGCCCATAAGGCGAATCTTCGCGCGAGAGATAGGCTCCCGGCAACACTTTCACGCCGGCCTTCGCCCAGAGGTCGCGCGCGGCCTTCTCGCCATCGCCGACATCGAGCCAGAGGAAAAAGCCGCCCGCCGGGCGGTAGAAGCCGAAGCGATTGCCGAGCACACGTTCGGCGGCAGTGATTTTTGCGCGGTAGAGATCGCGGTTCGCAGCCGCATGGGCGTCGTCGTTCCAGCAGGCGGCGGCGGCGGCCATCAGGGGCAGCGGCACTTGCGGGCCCGCGATGTTGCGGAAATTGCGGAAGCGCTGCATCAGCGCCTTCTCGCCCGCGCAGAAGCCCGAGCGCAAGCCCGGCAGGCTCGAGCGCTTCGAGAGCGAGTGGAAGACGACGATGTTGGCGAAGGGATCTTCCTTGCCGCCGGCCTTGCCATTCGTCATGCCGAGCGCCGCCTGAAGCGCGCCGGCGGGCGGCTCGCGGTCATAGATGTCGGCATAGCATTCGTCGATCGCGAGCGTGATGCCGTGGCGGCGTGCCAGCGCAATGAGGCCCTGCAGATAGTCGAGGCTCGCGACGGAGCCTTGCGGGTTTGCCGGGCTGCAGAAATAGATCATCGCCGTGCGGGCGAGCAGTTCTTCGGGCAGGGCCTCGAAATCCGGCATGAAGCCGTTGTCGCGCGTCGCGGCGATATAGACGGGTTCGGCGCCCGCGGCGAGCGCGGCGGCGGCGTAGCATTGATAGAAGGGGTTCGGCATCAGGATCGCCGGGCGCCTGCCGGATTTTTCCGGCGGGGTCGCCACCTGGGCGATCAGGAACAGCGCCTCGCGGGTGCCGTTGACGGGCAGCACCTGGTGCTCGGGATCGAGGGCGAGGCCCTTGCCGATCTGGCCCGCGATGCCATAGCGCCGGCCGAGCCAGCCTGTAGCGGCCTCGCGGAAGGCCTCGGTGCCGATGATCGGCGGGTACTTGCCGAAAAGCGCCGAATTCCGGGAAATTTCCTCGGTCACGAAAGCGGGGAACGGGTGCTGCGGCTCGCCCAGCGACATGATGAGCGGCGGCTTGCCGGGCTCAACCCCTTCGATCAGCGCGTTGAGGCGCGGGAAGGGGCTGTCGGGCAGCCCTTCGAAGCGGGAGGTGGCGCTCGCAGTCATGGGGATCGCACAAGTTCCTGTGGCGTCCGACCCGCGCGCCACAAGATACGCATGGACCGGGTAAATAGCCCGAAGAGCAGAACGGCGCGATCTTAACCATGGGCGGCGAAGCGGTCCAGTACTCAGACCCGCTTCGCCCGGTGGAAAAAACTGTGGAATTCCCGCGCCTTATCCACAAAATTGGAAGCAAATATTTAACGGCGCGTTAACAAATCCGTTATGGGTTGCTTCCCGTGGTTCGGCGCGGGTTCCCGTCAGCGTTGCGGAATCTCCGATTCCGGGTTGGCGCCGATCTGGTGGATCGAGAGGTCGGCGCCGCGATGTTCCTCCTCGGGGGTGAGGCGGATGCCCACTGTGACCTTCAGAAGCCCGTAGACCGCAAGGCCCGCGACCGCCGCATAGGTCACGCCCGCAAGCGAGCCGACAAGCTGGCTCATGAAGGTGACACCGCCAAGGCCGCCGAGTTCGGTCAGGCCGAAAATCCCCGCCGCGATGCCGCCCCAGAGGCCGCAAAGCCCGTGCAGCGGCCAGACGCCCAGCACGTCGTCGATCCTGAAGCGGCGCTGGCAGAGGTCGAACATGTAGACGAAAAGAGCGCCCGCGACTGCGCCGACCACGAAGGAGCCGGCCGGGTGCATGACGTTCGAACCGGCGCAGACGGCGACGAGGCCGGCCAGCGCGCCGTTATGGATGAAGCCCGGGTCGTTCTTGCCGGCGACGAGAGAGGCGAGGATGCCGCCCGCCATGGCGAGCAGCGAGTTCATGGCGACGAGGCCCGAGACGCCTTCGAGCGACTGGGCGGAGACGACATTGAAGCCGAACCAGCCGATGCAGAGCAGCCAGGAGCCGAGCGCGAGCCAGGGGATCGAGGAGGGCGGGAAGCCGATGAGCTTGCCGTCCTTGGTGTAGCGGCCCTGGCGCCTGCCGAGCAGGATGACCGCCGAGAAGGCGAGCCAGCCGCCCACGCCATGAACGACGATCGAGCCCGCGAAATCGTTGAAGGGCGCGCCGAAGGTCGCTTCAAGCCAGTCCTGGAAACCGAAATTGCCGTTCCAGACGAGGCCCTCATAGAAAGGATAGACGAGGCCGACGATGATCGCGGTCGCTGCCGCCTGCGGCCAGAAGCGCGCGCGCTCGGCAATGCCGCCCGAGATGATCGCGGGGATCGCGGCGGCGAAGGTGAGGAGGAAGAAGAATTTGACGAGCGAGAGACCCTGCGGTCCGAACTCCACGCCTTCCATGGGCTCGGTGCCGCTCAGCACCGCGGCGTTGACGAAGAAGGTCACGCCATAGGCGACCATGTAGCCGATCAGGAAATAGGCGACGGTGGAGACGCCGAAATCCGCGAGGATCTTCACCAGCGCGTTCACCTGGTTCTTGTGGCGGACCGTGCCGACCTCGAGAAAGGCGAAGCCCGAATGCATCGCAAAGACGAGGATCGCGCCCAAGAGAATGAAAAACACATCGCCGCCCGCGCCAAGGCTGGCCGCGGCCGCAGTCTCGATCTCTTCCATGAAGGTTCTCCCTTTCCGTTTGCCACCCCTCCGCCCGGTGTTGAGCCGCCGGTGCGGAGCCGGGCCGCAGAGAGCCCCGGCAGGGACCACGCGGCCTCATTCTTCAGCGCATTGCATAATCAATATGCATGCCAGCGAGACGGGCAGGAGCGGGGCCTTATGGATCAGTGGCTTAGGGAAAATAAGGAAGCAGGTCGGCGCGGCGGATGCCTATGGATTGGCCTGCATTTCGAGGCAACCGGACTAATTTTTATGCATATCGCGAAAATGCCGCGCGATTGGGCGGGCGACGTGCCGGACAAAAAAGAGCCCGCAGGGGGGACCCGCGGGCTCAAGTGATGCCGCCCGGCCCGGAAGTGGTGGCAAGGGACCGGGCGGCCGTGGGAGAGAGCGGGGCCCCTGAGGAAAGGCCCCGCCCGAGAGATTCGTCAGCTGGTGAATTCCGGATAGGCTTCGACGCCGATTTCCGCCTTGTCGAGGCCGATCATCTCTTCCTCTTCCGTGCAGCGGATGCCGATCGTGAAGCGGAGCGCCAGCCAGAGCACGAGGCTCGTCACGGCGACGAAGATGCCGATGGAGATCACGCCCGTCGCCTGGGTGGCGAAGTTCGTGTCCGCATTGGTCAGCGGCACCGCCATGGTGCCCCAGATGCCGGCGAAGAGATGGACGGGGATCGCGCCCACTACGTCGTCGATATGGAGCTTGTCGAGGAGCGGAACCGTGAGGACCACGATCACGCCGCCGACTGCGCCGATGCCGAGCGCCCAGCCAAGCGTCGGCGCGAGCGGTTCAGCGGTGATGGAAACGAGACCGGCCAGAGCGCCATTGAGCGCCATGGTGATGTCGACCTTCTTGTAGAGGAGCTGCGTGAGCACCATCGCGGCGACCACACCGCCGGCAGCGGCCATGTTCGTGTTGATGAACACGGTCGAGACGGCCTGCGCGTCGGCAACCGTGCCGATGGCGAGCTGCGAGGCGCCGTTGAAGCCGAACCAGCCGAGCCAGAGGATGAAGGTGCCGAGCGTGGCGAGCGGCATGGAGGAGCCGGGGAGCGGGTTCACGCCGCCGCCCTTCACATACTTGCCGATGCGGGGGCCGAGAACGATGGCGCCCATGAGAGCCGCCCAGCCGCCCGTGGAGTGGACGATGGTCGAACCGGCGAAGTCGGAGAAGCCCATTTCGCTGAGCCAGCCGCCGCCCCACTGCCAGGAACCCTGGATCGGGTAGATGGCGCCGGTCAGGAAGACCGTGAAGAGGAGGAAGGGCCAGAGCTTGATGCGCTCGGCGAGCGTGCCCGACACGATCGAGGCTGCGGTCGCCACGAACACGACCTGGAAGAACCAGTCGGAGGCAGCCGCATAGCCCGTGCCGTCTTCGGCGACGCCGCCGGAATCATCCACGCCCCAGAGCGAGATCGATCCGAAGTAGCCGCCATCCACGCCGTCATACATCAGGTTGTAGCCGACGAGGTAGTACATGATGACAGCGATCGAGAAGAGCGAGATGTTCTTCGTACACTGCATGGCGACGTTCTTGGAGCGGACAAGGCCCGCCTCGAGCATCGCGAAGCCTGCCGCCATCCACATGACGAGGAAGCCGCCGATGAGGAAGAGCAGGGTGTTGAAGATGTAGGCCGTTTCCGGCGCGGTCAGAGTGAAGGCCTCCTCGGCCACCTCTTCGATTTCCTGCGCGAATGCAGGGGCGGCCATCGCCAGCAGGCTCATGCCCGCCAGTCCTGCCAGCCTTGTGTATCGTCCGATATTGGTCATAGTTCCTCTCTCGTTCGAGGGTTGCCTTCCCCGTTACCGGAAGCTCTCGATCCGTACAGGGATCAAAGCGCTTCCGCGTCCGTCTCGCCGGTGCGGATACGCAGCACCTGTTCGACCGACATCACAAAAATCTTGCCGTCGCCGATCTGGCCGGTCTTGGCCGCGCCGCTGATGGCGGACACGACGCTGTCGACCTGATCTGTCGCAACGACAACTTCGATCTTGAGCTTCGGCAGGAAGTTCACCGCATACTCCGCGCCGCGATAGATTTCGGTCTGACCCTTCTGGCGGCCGTAACCCTTT
>JAHBYL010000030.1 GCA_019635955.1 Parvibaculum sp. | reverse complement strand
CGCTTCCAGCAGGATCAGCAATTGATGGAGGCCCCAGCCGATTGCGATGGCGACGGCGAAAAGGCCGAGGTGAAGCGACATGGGGTCGATGGGCTGCGAGGCGTCGCTTGTCTGCGGGCGCGCGGCAAGCTGCTCCGTCGTGTCGGCGGGCGGATCGGGGTGGAGTTCCGGCGTCGGCTCCCGCACGCCGGATGGATCGACGAGCCCGCGCCGCGCCGCCCAGTTGATGAGCACGATGCCGATCAGCACCGAGCCGACAAGGCCGATGGTCGCAAGGCCGAGCGCGAGGTCCGTTCCCGCCGCAAAGCCCACCGCCTCGAATGTGGGTCCGAGGCCCGCCGCCGTACCGTGGCCGCCCTCGAAGGAAATCTCGATCAGCGCACCGGCGACGGGCGGCGTCGCATAGAGGGGCGTCAGCACCGCGACGACGAGGCCGAGGCCCACGACATATTGCCCCCAGGCAATGGCCTGGCCGTAGGCGATGACGGGTCCCGCCCGGCGCCAGATCTGACCGGGCCCCGGAATGATCTTGCCGAGAAAGAGCCCGGCAAAGACCACATTGATGAGAAGCGCTGGAAGCTGCCGCCAGATGTCGAGCACGCCTTCAGGGAAAATCGACCAGCCGACTTCCGGTCCCGCAAAGAGAAGAATGAAGCCTGCAATCACCGAGCCGGGAATGAAGAGCTTCGCCAGCACGGCCACGCGCCAGCGCAGATATTTCGAGACGATCAGCATCACCCAGATGATGGCGAGCGCGAGCGAGATCGTGCCGAAATCCGTCAGCATCAGCCGAGCTCGTCGACTGCGAGGGCAAAGAGGCTTTCGTTGCCCGCCGTCGCCGGCGCGAGCAGCCCATGCACATTGGGCAGGATATTCGCGGCATAGAACTGCGCAATGGCGCGGCGCGCCGTGGCCGCCCTGTCCAGCAGCGCGGCGCGCGCGAGATAATGCCCGCCCGCTGCCGTGCCGAAGAGGCGCAGATAGGGCGTCGCGCCTGCGAGGCAATCGTTCGGCGCGGATTTCAGGTTGGCGAGCATGTAGTCCGTCGCCTTGTCGAGCGTGTCGAGCGCCTCGTCGAGCGCGGCGCCCACGCCCGTCAGCACCTTGTCGTTCGACGAGCGCGCCTCCTTCGCCGTCTCGCGCATTTCGGCGATGAAACCGCGCGCGACCTCGCCATTGCCAAGCGGCAGTTTCCGCGTCACGAGGTCGATGGCCTGAATGCCGTTCGTGCCTTCATAGATCGGCAGGATGCGCGCATCGCGATAGAACTGCGCGGCGCCCGTTTCCTCGATGAAGCCCATGCCGCCGTGAACCTGCACGCCGATCGACGCCGCCTCGACGCCGATATCGGTCGAGAAAGATTTCGCAATCGGCGTCAGCAGGTCGGCGCGGGCCTGCGCCGCTCGGCGCGTTTCCTCGTCTCCGCCGCCATGCGCGCCGTCGATCGCGACCGCCGTCGCGTAGCAGATCGCGCGTGCCGCATCCGTCATCGACTTCATGGTGAGCAGCATGCGGCGGGTATCGGGATGCTCGATGATCGGCGCCATTTCGCCAACAGGCAAAGCCGAGCCCGCGGGCCGGCCCTGCTTGCGCTCCTTCGCGTAGGCGAGCGCATGCTGGTAGGCCGCTTCGGCAATGGCGACGCCCTGCGTGCCGACGAGAAGGCGCGCATTGTTCATCATGGTGAACATGCAGGCGAGGCCGCGATTCTCTTCGCCGATGAGCCAGCCTCTGGCGCCGCCCTTCTCGCCATAGGACATGACGCAGGTCGGGCTGCCATGAATGCCGAGCTTTTCTTCCAGCCCGATGCAATGGGCATCGTTGCGGGCGCCGAGCGTCCCGTCCTCGCTCACGAGGAATTTCGGCACGAGGAAGAGCGAGATGCCCTTCGTGCCTGCCGGTGCATCCGGCAGGCGCGCCAGCACGAGATGGACGATGTTCTCCGCCATGTCGTGGTCGCCATAGGTGATGAAGATCTTGGTGCCGGTGATGAGGTATGAGCCGTCGCCCTGCGGCACGGCCTTCGCCTTCAGCGCATTGAGATCGGAGCCCGCCTGCGGCTCGGTCAGGTTCATCGTGCCGGTCCATTCGCCGGAGATGAGCTTCGGCAGGTAGCGCTGCTTCTGCTCCTCCGTGCCATGCGCCGTCAGCGCCTCAATGGCGCCTTGCGAGAGGATCGGGCAGAGGCCGAAGGACATGCAGGCCGCGTTCCACATTTCCTGCATGGCGACCGCGAGCGCAGTCGGCAGGCCCTGCCCGCCGAAATCCGGTGTCGCGGCGAGGCTGCCCCAGCCGCCCTCCACCCATTTCCGGTAGGCGTCCGCCAGCGCCGGATAGACGGAGACGCCGCCCTCGCCCAGTTCGATGCCATGCCCGTCCACCGCGCGGTTCAGCGGTGCCAGCACATCGGCGGCGAGCTTTGCGCCCTCTTCCATCACCGACTGCACGAGATCGGGCGAAACATCCTCGAATGCGCCCTGCCCCATGAGGCCGGAAAGCCCGGCCACCTCGTTCAGCGTGAATGCCATGTCGCGAACCGGCGGGCGATATGTCATGTAGGGCTCCTCAAACACGGAAAGCGCGGGAAAAGGCTCGTTTCCGGCGTTTTACTGTATTCTCCGGCCCCTGTGTACCGGTTGAAGGAGTGGGTTACGTGGCGGATTGCCTCAGCGCAACGGCAGATGCGATCGAAAAGGCAGGCGCCGCGCTTCGCGAGGGGCGGCTCGTCGCCTTTCCGACGGAGACCGTCTATGGGCTCGGGGCTGACGCCACCAATGACAAGGCGGTCGCGCGGATTTTCGAAGCCAAGGGCCGTCCGCGCTTCAATCCGCTGATCGTCCATCTGGCGAATATCGCCGAGGCGGAGAAACACTGCGTTTTCAATGCCGAGGCGGAAATTCTCGCCCGCGCCTTCTGGCCCGGCGGAGTGACGCTGGTGCTACCCCGGCGCGCGGATACGCCGCTTTCGCTGCTCGTCAGCGCCGGGCTCGACACGGTGGCGCTGCGGGTGCCCGCCCATGAGGTGGCGCAGGCGCTCTTGAAGGCCGCAAACCGCCCCATCGCCGCGCCCTCCGCCAATCCGTCGGGCAAGGTGAGCCCGACTTCCGCAGCCCACGTCATGGAAGGGCTTGGCGCCGCGCCGGAACTTGCCTTCGTCATCGATGGCGGCCCATGTCCGCTCGGCCTCGAATCCACCGTGATCGGCTTTCCGGACGGCGTCCCAACGCTGTTCCGCCCCGGCGCCGTGGCGCGGGAAGAAATCGAGACGGTTCTCGGGCGAAAGCTCGCGGACGCCGATGCCGGTTCCGGCGAGGAAGGCCGCGCCTCGCCCGGCCAGCTCGAAAGCCACTACGCGCCGGGCTCGCCGCTCCGGCTCGATGCGACGACAGTTGGAAACGATGAAGCGCTGCTCGGCTTCGGGCCGGACGCGCCGCGCGCCGCGATCTCGATGAACCTCTCGCCCGCAGGCAACCTCATGGAAGCCGCGGCCAATCTCTTCGCCATGCTGCGTGCGCTCGACAGCCAGGCGGCAGGCCGCGTGATCGCCGTCTCGCCGATCCCCGTGACAGGGCTCGGCGAGGCGATCAACGACCGGCTGAAACGCGCGGCGGCGCCGAGAAGTTAGAGATTGCAGGCAATGACCAACCATCTGGCCCACCCTCCCCTTGAGGGAGGGTCGAAATTTGTGAGCGTCAGCGAAGCAAATTTCGGGGAGGGGTAGGCGGTTGGAACGATGACGACCTGACAAGACGAGAGCGGAGTCCCCCCTCCCCGAACGAGCTGACGCTCGTTCGACCCTCCCTCAAGGGGAGGGTGGTCCAGATGGCGAATGAAACAATCCGGGCCAGTCAGCACGCCGCCCGTTACTTGTTTCCCTCACCAATCAGCAGCGTCGGCACGCCGCAAGTGGGCTTGCGGATGGTCGAGACTTCGGTACCGGGCTTCCGGCCCACACGGACCTCCGAGACATCGAGCCCGGCCTTGCCGATCCGCGCCGTGGCGGCTGCGACCGAATCTACATTCCAGGCGATGCCCCAGAACCCTTCGGTCTTCGGCGCCTTCGCCTTGTCGAGCATCTCCACCACTTCGATGGTGAGGCCGCCTGCACGGAAGAAGAGCTGGCGGACGCCCCATTCGGGTTTCGTCTGGTCGAGCGCAAGGCGAATGCCGAGCTTGCCGCCGAAGAGCGCTGTGCAGCGTTCGGCATCGGGCGTCATGATAACAACGTGATCGCAGGCCGAAACGGCCTCGCCTTCCGGTACGCCGGCCGAGAGCGGCGCGGGCGGCAGCGCGTCTTCCGGGCTCAGATGCTGGATACCCAGCATGAAAAGGCCGAGCACTTCATCCTTCGGCATGGCGATGGTGCGCCATTCGCGGATAGCGCCCGTCACCTCGTCGCGGCCCTTGCCATCGACGGGCGCGCCGGATTTCAGACCCCGCGCATTGAAGGCTTCGGTCGCGGCGGCGGCATCGGCAACGCCGAGCACGATGCCGTAGAGCCCTTCGCCATGTGCATCGAGGTGGGCCTTCAGCGCATCGGCATTCGCTCCCTCGGCGATGGGCGCATAAAGCTCCACATAGGTATTCTTCAGGCGATACAACACGTTACCCGTGCCGACGCCGGGATGAACGCCTTTCCAGGAGGGCTCGCGGCCGAAGATCGCCGTATAGGTCTTCTCCGCGTCCTTCAGGTCGCGGACGGCGATGATGATGTGGTCGACGCAGGTAACTTCGCTCATGGGGCATTCTCCGGCTAAAAACGCGCGGCACTCTAGAAGCAAACCGGGCCGCCCGCCAGTGGCCTGAAACTGCAAGGTAATTTGCACTTATCCCCGGGTAGGGCGAGTGGGGGTATGATCGGCCTAACTCGGATCACAGGACGTTTGCACCCATGCCCCATTCCCCTGCCCGCCTGAAAGAGATGCTCGACCAGGGTACGCGCGACTATGACGTGCCGGGGGCGTCGCTGGCTGTCTGGGCGGGAGACGCGCTTGCGGAGGCGGCGGCGGGCGTCTGCAATATCGAGACTGAAGTGCCGGCAATGCCCGACACGCTGTTCCAGATCGGCTCCATCACCAAGCTCTACACGGCGGCGCTCGCGCTCCAGCTTGTCGAGGAAGGAAAACTCGCGCTCGATGCGCCGCTGCGCACCCTGCTGCCTGACTTCAAGGTGAAGGATGAGAGCGTTGCCGCGCGGGTGACGCTTCGCCACCTGCTTTCGCATACCAGCGGCATCATGGGCGATTATTTCAAGGATGCGGGCCGCGGCGAGGACCGGGTGGCGAGGTTCACCGCCATGATGGCCGCGCTCGATCAGGTGCACGAGCCCGGCGAGATGTTTTCCTACTGTAATACGGGCTTCGTCGCCGCAGGCCGCATGATCGAAGTCGCCACTGGCACGACATGGGACAAGGCGATCCGCCAGCGGCTGGCAAAGCCGCTCGACACGCCCTCCTTCTCGACGCTGCCGGAACAGGCCATGCGCTACCAGACGGCGATCGGGCATCTCGGGAGCCCGGGCAAGCTCTTCGTCACGCCGATTGCCTATCTCGCCGCCTCGAACGGGCCTGCGGGCGCGACGCCCATGGCACGCGCGCGCGACGTCGTCACCTTCATGCGGATGATGATGGCGGGCGGCGTGGCGCCGAACGGCAATCGCGTTCTCTCGGCAGAAAGCGTTCAGGCGATGCACAGCATGAATGTCGTCTGCCCCAGGGGCATGAATATCGACGCCATCGGCCTTGCCACGTTCATGTGGGACTGGGACGGCGACGGAACCTATGAGGTTTTCGGCCATGACGGCTCGACCATCGGTCAGGCGGCCTGGGCGCGCTATCACCCGGCCAGCGGCACGGGTTTCTGCCTCCTCACCAATGGCGGCAATGGCAAGGCGCTCGCCGACCGGCTGATCCGGGAGATTTTCTCGGACGCAGCCGGGATCGCGCCGCCCGAGCCGCCGAAACCCGACGCGACTCTGACCCTTGCCCCGGCGCGCTATCTCGGCCGCTATGCGAATACGATGGAGGAGATCGAGGTGAGCGAGGAAAGCGGCAAACTCGTCGCGACCGTCACGCCCGCGCCGGACTATGCCGTCATGTCCGGCGGGCCGAAGCGCATAACGCTTGAGCCGGTGAATACCGAACTCTTCCTCGGCGTTCCGCCCGGCATGACGCTGCCGCAGAGCTGGCACTTTCTCGGCGACGACGGCACGGGCCGCGCCCGCTGGCTCCATTCGGGCGTCCGCGCTCACAAGCGGGTGTGAGGATGGCAACCGCATTCAGGATCGGTGACCGCGTGTCGGATGGCGCCATTGCCGGAACGGTCGTCTGCCTGATTGGAGAAGGTCAGTTCACAGCCGACTACCCGGAATCCGAATGGGGCTATCTTCAGTCAGGCCTTTTGGTGCTGACCAGTGAAGCCGGGCTCGTTCACTTCCCGGATGCAGATTCACTTTACGAGGTGGAGTGAAGATGCGGCGTGAGCACGACTAAACTATAAGTGTCATCCCGGCACTTGTTGCCGGGACCCAATCCACGGCTCCACAAGCGGAGAGGCCATTGGGTCCCGGGAATGAATCCCGGGATGACAATTTTTTCTTGGTGAATTCCGAAATCAAATCAGATGTCCAGACCTACGCCCGAAATCCTCGCAAAGCTGAAAGCCGTCACCGGCCCCAAAGGCTTCATCGGCGACGAGCGCGACATGGCGCCCTATCTTGCGGAGCGGCGGGAGCTGTTTCATGGGCGCGCGGCGGCGGTGCTGAAGCCCGCTTCGACGGAAGAAGTGTCTGCGATCATGCGGGTTGCGCATGAGGCCGGCGTGCCGGTCGTGCCGCAGGGTGGGAATACCGGGCTTGTCGGCGGGCAGATACCGGATGGCAGCGGCGACGCGATCATCCTCTCGCTTTCCCGCATGAACCGCGTTCGCGGCATCGACACTGCCAACAACACGCTCACCGTCGAAGCGGGCGTGACGCTTGCCGAAGTGCAGGCGGAAGCGGAAAGGGCGAGCCGGCTGTTCCCGCTCAGTCTTGCCTCCGAGGGCAGCTGCCAGATCGGCGGCAACCTCGCCTCCAATGCGGGCGGTACGCAGGTGCTGCGCTATGGCAATGCGCGCGACCTCGTGCTCGGCCTCGAAGTGGTGCTCGCCAATGGCGATGTCTGGAACGGACTGACGGGCCTCAGGAAAGACAACACGGGTTATGATCTCCGCCATCTCTTTCTCGGCTCGGAAGGCACGCTCGGCATCATCACCGCCGCCGTGCTGAAACTCTTTCCGCGGCCCGAAGCCGTCTCGACCGCCTTCGCCGCCGTGCGGAGCGTCGATGCGGCGGTGAGCCTGCTCCGCATCGCCGACAGCGTTTCCGGCGGGCAGGTCTCCACTTTCGAACTCGTGCCGCGCATCGGCCTCGATTTCGTGACGACGCACCTTGAGGGCGCGACGGACCCGCTCGCCGACCGCTCGCCCTGGTATGTGCTGATCGAAATGACGGCGGGGACACGGGCGCATCTCGACGAAGCGATGGAAGCCTCGCTCAAGGAAGGGCTCGAACAGGGTCTCGTGACGGATGCCGCCCTTGCGCAATCGGAAACGCAGCGCGCAGATTTCTGGCGGCTGCGCGAAAGCCTGTCCGATGTGCAGCGGCTGGAAGGCGGCAGTATCAAGCATGATGTGTCCGTGCCGGTGTCCAGCATGGGCGCCTTCATCGCCCGCGCCGAAAAGGCGGTGGATGAGCGGTTGCCCGGCGTGCGCATCGTCGCCTTCGGCCATATCGGCGACGGCAATGTGCATTTCAATCTCAGCCAGCCCGTGGCGATGGAGAAGCAGGCCTTTCTCGACCTCTGGGGCGAGATGAACGGGATCGTCCACGGCATCGTCCGCGAGATTGGCGGCTCGATCAGTGCGGAACATGGCGTCGGTCAGTTGAAGCGCGACGAGATCGCGGCCACGAAATCGCCGGTCGAAATGGACCTGATGCGCAGCCTGAAACGGGCTCTCGACCCGAAGGGCATCCTCAATCCGGGCAAGGTCGTTTGATCTCAGTCCGCGCTGCGGGCGAGCGCCGCGCCGATCGGCAGGTTCTGCGCCGGTACGACGAGCACCTTGTCGATGCGGGGTCCGTCCATATCTACGATTTCGAAGCGGTAGCCGTTCCAGGCGAAATAGTCGCCTTCGGTCGGCAGGCGTCCGAACCAGTTAAACATGACGCCAGCAAGCGTGTTTACCTCCGGGCTTTCGTCGCCCGGCAGTTTCTGGATCTTGAGCAGGCGCCGCACTTCGTCCACCGAGACGACGCCATCGATGATGAAGGAGCCATCGTCGCGGACGGCAACCGCCGTATTGCTGTTCGCCGCGTGATCGGAGAGATCGCCGATCATGGCGAAGAATATTTCCGACATGGTAATGGTGCCGACGACATCGCCATATTCGTCGATGACAAAGCCCATGAACATGTTTTCCGACTGCAGGATGCTCAGGGCGCGCAACACGCTCGCTGTGCGCGGAATATAGAGCGGCGGCGACATGCGGGCGAGAAGCTCGTCATTGGACCTCGGATCGAGGAAAAGATCCTCGAGCCGCACCATGCCGACGAAAGGCCCGTTCGCGCCGCGGCGCACCGGATAGCGCATCTTCTGGTGCTGGCGGATCAGCGAGAGGTTGTATTCCACCGGCTCTGCCACATCGAGCCAGACGAGCTGTACGCGGGGCGTCATGATCTCCGCCACGCGCGTGTCGCCCAAATGGAAGACGCGGTTCACGATGTCGCGTTCGACGCCTTCAATGGCACCGGCCGCCGCACCTTCCTCGATCAGGTGACGGATTTCGTCTTCCGTGACCTTCGGCACCTCTCGACCCGTAAAACCATAGACCTTGAGCACGGCTTCCGTGGACCATGAGAGCAAGGTGACGGCGGGCGAAAGCATCCGCGAGAGGCGGCTCATGGGCCAGGCGATGGCGGCGGCGATGGCCTCAGGGTTGGAGAGCGCAATGCGCTTCGGCACGAGTTCGCCAAGGATGAGCGACAGATAGGTGATGGCGACGACGATAAGCCCGAAAGCGGCGGGCTCGGCCCATGGGCCGATCATCGGCCAGTCCGCCATCATCTCGCCGATGGGTCCGGCGAGCGTCGCCCCGCCAAAGGCGCCCGCGAAGACGCCGACCAAGGTGATGCCGATCTGGACGACGGAAAGGAAACGGCCGGGCTCGGTGTTGAGCTGGAGCGCGGTTTCTGCGCCCGTGTGCGGCGCGCCGGACTGCTTGCGCCGGGCGAGAAGCGCCTGCAGGCGCTGGCGGCGCGAGGAGACGACCGCCATTTCCGACATCGCGAAAAACCCGTTCAAAAGGATCAGAACGAGCAGGATGATGATGTTCGAGAGCATGGCGTCCCCGGGGGCTGGGAGGCGATTATAGGGGGAAGTGCGAGGGTTGGCGACGGGGAAGCTTTTCGGGGCTGGAAAGCCGTGCCAGGCTGCTGCGCTTTCCCAACGCACGGAGAAGGCACATGCCGCACATGGATATAGAATCGGTCAGCGTCCGGCCTGCCCGCGACGAGGACCAGAGGGTGCTGGTGGCTTTGTGGGATGTCTGCGGGCTGACCAGGCCCTGGAACCATGCGCCAAGCGATATCGCCTTTGCATGCGGAAGGCCCCATTCGGACATTCTGGTGGCGGAGTATGAGGGAAGGATCGTGGCGTCCGCCATGGTCGGCCATGACGGACACCGGGGCACGGTCTACTACGTGGCGGCGGACCCCGCCCTTCGAGGGCGAGGCCTCGGGCGGCTCATCATGCGGGCGGCAGAAGACTGGCTTGTTGCGCGCGGCGTGTGGAAGCTCAACCTGATGGTCCGGCGCGGGAATGACGCGGTGACAGGGTTCTACGCGACGCTCGGCTATGGAGAGGACGAGGTAACCGTCATGTCGAAGCGGCTCCAGCCGATGCCGCATGTGATCGCGTGACAGGCTAGAACAATCCAAGCTGGCCGGTATCGGCAGACTTCCGCCGGAGAGGTTTCTCCGGTATCGCGACCTGCTCTGGCTCCGACCGCTCGATGAGAGAAGGATCGTCATTTGCCGCACGGTTGATCCGTGTGCTGACGGGGATCGCCTCCAGCAAATCATCCGGCACGGGACGGAGCAGCGCCAGCAGTTCCTTTTCCGTGGCGGCCGGATCGAGCCAGAGGTTCCAGTCCTTCTCGTGGAGGATGACCGGCATGCGATGATGGATCGGCGTGAGAGTTGCGTTGGCCTCTGTCGTCACCACGGCGCAAGTGTCGAGCTCGCTGCCATGCGGGTCCATCCAGTGTTCCCAGAGCGCGGCCATGGCAAAGGGCGCGCCATCCCGCCGGCGGATGAAATAAGGCTGTTTCGGTCCCCTTCCCTCAGCCTTCCATTCATAGAAGCCATCGGCCGGCATGAGTGCGCGACGGTGGCGGAAGGCACCGCGGAAAGAAGGCTTCTCCGCGATCGTCTCGGCCCGGGCATTGATGAGGATCGATTGCGGCATTTCTTTCGCCCATGACGGAACGAGACCCCAGCGGACAAGGAGGAAACGGCGCGGGCCGCCCTCGCGGATAATGACCGGTACGGGCTGGGATGGCGCGATATTGTAGCGCGCCGGAAAATCCGGCTCATCGAGATAGCCGAATAGTTCGCGCATGGCCTTCGGAGGCAGGGTGATCGCATATCGTCCGCACATGGGCCGAGCCTAAGGCGAGTCGCGCGGGCAAGACAGGGCCCTTTGTTATAGTGTAGCATTGGTTATTACCTCAGGAGGTGGCATGACGCGCGGCGCGGCACAGCAGACGGCTCATCACACGCATAACCACAAGGTGTGCATCGAGGATGCGCTGACGACGGCGCGCGACCTGTGCGCCGAGCGGGGCGCACAGCTGACGCCGCTGCGCGAAAAGGTGCTGCAGATCGTCTGGCGGAGCCACAAGCCGGTGGGCGCCTATGAGGTGCTGGACGAACTGGCGCGGAGCCACAAGTCAGCGCGGCCGCCCACGGTCTACCGGGCGCTGGACTTCCTGATGGCGGAAGGGCTCATCCACAAGATTCAGTCGCTCAATGCCTATCTCGGCTGCGTGGAGGCGGGCGCGCCTCATTCCGGCCTTTTCCTTATCTGCCGGAAGTGCGGCGCGACGGAGGAAATCGCCGACCCGAAGCTCGATGCGGCGCTCGACCAGGCCTCGAAGCGCGCCCGGTTCCGCTCGGAGCGGCGGGTGGTGGAGATTTCCGGCTTGTGCGCGCAATGTGCGGCTTGATGGTGCGGTTCGCGCCTGGGCCCGGCGGCGGGGATTTTGAACGCCGGGCGCGATGATCTAAGATCACGCGTTTGCCATTTCCCGCAGCGGAGCCTGCTTTACCCCATGTTTTCCAGGACAGTTCTCATTTCGGCGGCATTGCTCATGTGCGCCACAGGGCCGCTTGCGGCCCAAAGCGAGCCAAAACCCGGCCGATTCGAAACGGGATCGAGGGCGGGCCCCTTCGTGGCGACCGACAAGTCCCTCACCGACCTCACGGGCGACGGCTACCAGATTCGCGGTAATCTCGGGACTGCGCTGATCCTGCAGAAGGGGGCCTCCGTCTATTCCTGCCAGATCCCGCCCGATCCGGAAGCGCTCGACTTCAAACCCTATTTCGTCTGTGCGGAGCTCGCCGAATTGCCGCGCGACGCGACGGCAGCGCCGGCGGCCCCCCGAACGAAGAATTGACCAGAAGCCACGCCGCCGCGATGCTGCGCGCATCGCAACCGGAATACATAAAAATCAGAACGAACCAAGGGAGACGACGAGATGAGCTACAAGCCTTTCGATCTTTCGGGAAAGGTGGCCCTGGTGACGGGCGGCAATGGCGGCATCGGCCTCGGCATGGCGGATGCGATCGCGCAGGCGGGCGCCGATGTGGCGATCTGGGGCACGAATGAGGACAAGAACAAGCGCGCGGCAGAGCAGCTGCGCGCCCATGGCGTGAAGGTCTATACACGCAAAGTGGACGTGTCGGACGAGGCGCAGGTCGTGGACGGTATCGGCGCGACGGTGAAGGAACTCGGCCGGATCGATTCCGTCTTCGCCAATGCGGGCGTCGGCTTCGGGGCGCCGTCCTTCGTCGACATGTCGACCGAGGTCTATCGCAAGACGCTGGCCGTCAATCTCGACGGCGTGTTCTGGACACTGCGCGAGACGGCGCGGCACATGGTCGAACGCGCGAAGAAGGGCGATGCCGGCGGCTCTCTCGTCGGCGTGGCGAGCCTTGCCGCCATCGAAGGCGCGGCGCGCAACGAAGCCTATGCAGCGACCAAGGGCGGCGTGATCTCCATGATGAAGGGCATTGCGGTTGAACATGCGCGCTATGGCATGCGGGCGAATTCGATCCTGCCCGGCTGGATCGCGACCGACATGACCTCGCAGGCGCAATCCTCTTCCGCCTTCTCCGAAAAGGTGATCCCGCGCGTGCCGGCGCGGCGTTGGGGCGAGCCCGGCGATTTCGGCGGCATCGCGGTCTATCTCACCTCGGATGCGTCGGCTTATCATTCGGGCGATACATTCGTGATCGATGGCGGCTACGCCATTTTCTGAGGAAAGATGACGGACAAGCGGAACGGCATGGCAGGCGGCGAGACCGCCGGCATCGACAGGCGCCTCATTCTCATGGCGCGCACCGTCGTCGTGCTGTTCCGCGAGTTCGAGAAGATCGCGCGCGAACTCGATATCACCATTCCACAGTACCGCTTTCTGCTCTTCCTCAAGCGGGGGCCGAAGCGTGCAGGCGAGTTGGCGGTGGAAGCCGCGATCCGCAAGCCGACGGCTTCAGGCCTCATCGCCGACATGGAAAAGCGCGGGCTCATCGCGCGTACGCCCGACAAGGAAGATGGCCGAAGCGTGAAACTCAGTCTCACGCCGAAAGGCCTCAGGAAGCACCGTGAATTCGAGGAGGCGCTGGCGCGCTACCTGCCTTCCCTGCTCGACCTTGGCGACCAGGAGCGAATGCTCGAGGCTTTCTCCGAACTTGCCTATATCATCGACAGCAGGCGGGAAAGCGCCGGCCCCGTTGCGGTCGACGACCTCATGGAGGATGCGGGCCGGGGCTGAGGAGCGCAAAAATGGGGGAAGCGGGATGAGTCTCGATCTCAATCCGGTATCGGTATCCGACTACCGCGAATTCGCGCGGCGGCGTCTTCCGACGCAGCTTTTCGACTATCTCGATGGCGGCTCCTATGCCGAACGGACGCTGGCCGACAATGTGGACGCCTTTGCGCGGCTGAAACTGCGCCAGCGCGTGCTGCGCGATGTCGGCCGCATCGACACGCGGGCGGAGATTTTCGGAGAGAGCTGGACGATTCCGGCGGCGCTCGCCCCCGTCGGATTCGCCGGCATGTATGCGCGGCGCGGCGAAGTTCAGGCGGCGCAGGCGGCCGAGAAATTCGGCGTACCCTTCACGCTTTCGACCGTCGGCATCTGCTCGATCGAGGAAGTGGCCAAGGCGACGAAAAAGCCCTTCTGGTTCCAGCTCTATGTCATCAAGGATCGCGGCTATGCGCGTGAACTGATGCAGACGGCGCATGGCGCGGGCTGCCCTGTGCTCGTCTTCACTGTTGACCTTGCCGTTCTCGGCGCACGGTACCGCGATACGCGCAACGGCATGAACACGGCCATGTCTCTCGGCAAGCGGCTCAAGGTGGCAGCGGATTTCGCACGGCGCGTCGACTGGATCCGTGACGTGGCGCTTGGCGGGAAGCCGCTCGACTTCGGCAATCTGCGCGGCGCCGTGCCCAATGCCAAGGGCTTCGCCGAATTCGGCGCCTGGGTGGCGCAAAATCTCGACCCTTCGATGACCTGGAAGGATCTCGAATGGGTGCGGGAAAACTGGCCCGGCAAGATCATCATCAAAGGTGTGATGGATGCGGAAGATGCACGCTTGGCCATGCAAAGCGTCTCGCCGGACGGTATCGTCGTTTCGAACCATGGCGGCCGCCAGCTTGACTCGACGCCGGCGACCATCGAGGCGCTGCCCGCCATCCGCGACGAGGTGGGCGACCGCACGACACTGTTGCTCGATGGCGGCGTGCGGAGCGGTCTCGACATCGTGAAGGCTGTGGCGCGGGGCGCGGATGCCTGTCTCCTCGGCCGCGCCTGGGCCTATGCGCTCGCTGCGCGCGGAGGTGCGGGCGTCTCTTCGATGCTCGGCACGATGCGGCAGGAAATGCATGTGGCGATGGCGCTTACCGGTTTCACGAAGGCAAGCGAGATCGATAGCAGTGCTATCGCCTGAAGGGTATCGGGCAACAAACGAAAGCAGCGAGGCCTAAGCCTCGCTGCTCACCGGTTCACACAGACTTACGTCCAGTGAAATCCTGCTTAGCGGATGGTGTCCTGATCGTCCATCAGGCCGCCGTCGCCGTAGCCGTCTTCATTGGTGATGCTGCCGGTCGTGTCGCCAGCGCCCGCCGCGCCACCGGATTCGATCTCCACCGACTGGGCGCGGATCGACGGGCTGGTCAGCCAGCCATCTTCAACCAGGCCGGAAACACGAACCAGCTCGCCTTCATTCAGCGGCGGAAGGGCCTGGGCGTTGTCGTCGGCCATGGAGACGTCGATGCTGCCTTCAGCATGCTCCAGCGTGAAGCTGTCGTCATTGACCTCGCTCACCGTGCCCGAGACTTCGACCCATTCACCATCCGAAACTTCGGACAGGTTGGTCGTCGCCGCGCCGGTCGTGCCCTGCGTGGCGCCCGGCGTCGTGCCCTGCATCTGCTCGTTCTGGATCGGCTGATCCTGCTGCATATCCACGTCCTGCGCCATTGCGGGCGCGAGGCCGAGCGAAAGGGCTGCGATGGCTGTTGCGATAAAGCGTCCGTTCTTCATGTCGATCTCCAATCGTTGGACCGCCCCCGGCCCGTCATTGCCCATTTAACGGAGGGAGACGAAATCCGTTCCGGATTTTCGCGAACGATCAAACACGCCGCGCGGGTTCCACGCGGTTCCATGAAGCAAAAGAAGGGAAAATGTCAGCGCGGCTTGCGAGGCTTGCGCTTGCCTGCGCGCTTGCGGGCGCCGGGATCGATGATCGCCTCGACATCCCGCGGGTCGACTGCTTTTCCCTCGTCATCGACATAGGCGACTGCGACCTTCCTGCCTGCCGAGCGGGTGCGGAGCGTCAGGGGCATGATGCCCTCCGAGAGGTATTTGTCGCCCCATTGCGTCATCGCCATGAAAGGCAGCGTCAGGGCGCGGCCCATTGCGGTGAGAGGATATTCGACGCGCGTGCGCTGCCCCTCTTCGCGATAGTCCCGCTTTTCCATGATGCCGCTTTCGACGAGACCTGCGAGCCGGCTGCTCAAGACGGTGCGTGGAATGTCGAGATCGGACTGGAAATCGTCGAAGCGCCTGATGCCATAAAGCGCCGACCTGAGTATCAGCAGGGTCCAGCGGTCGCCCACAAGCTCGAAACTGCGGGAGAGGTTGCAATCGGCCATGGCGACCGGAGACCGGCGGACGGGAGCGTCGTCTTTCATGCGATCATCCTACCTGAGTTGCAAATCCGTATCCAGCCTGATATCACCTGAGTCCTTTTTTTGGACTCTGTAAGGAGGCTCCACCATGCACGGGCTGAGGGAAGACGATCCGCTGACCGATTTCACGCCGCGCGAGATCACGCGAAATGGCGCAACGAAGAAGGTCTATGTCTCGGGAGGCGGCCCGGCGGTGATCGTGATGACGGAGATGCCGGGCATCAGCCCGCATGTCGCACGGTTCGCCCGCTGGGTGCGGGAGGCGGGCTTCACCGTCTATATGCCTTCGCTGTTCGGGCGGGATGGTGCGGTACCTACGGCCGAGGAAGGTGCGGCTGTATTCCAACGCGTGTGCGTCAGCGCGGAGTTTCGCGCTTTTGCCGCAAATGCCTCCAGTCCCGTCACGCAGTGGCTGCGCGCGCTGGCGCGGCTGGCGCATGAGGAATGCGGCGGGCCGGGCGTCGGCGCGATCGGCATGTGCTTCACCGGCAATTTCGCCCTCAGCATGATGCTGGAACGCTCGGTGCTCGCCCCCGTCCTTTCGCAACCGTCGCTGCTGCTGAACGAGCCTGCCGGGCTCGAAATCGCTTCGGACGAGCTTGAAGCGGTGAAAGAACGGCTGGACCGGGAGAACCTGACGGTGCTCGCCTATCGTTTCGAAGGCGACCGAATATGCCGCGCGGAACGCTTCGCGGCCTATGCCGAGGCCCTAGGCGAGCGCTTCATCGGGCGGACGCTTCCCGACAGCGCGGCGAATGACGATGTATCGCCCTTTTTCGCCAAACACGTGCCCTACCCGCATAGCGTCGTCACACAACACCTGATCGATGAGGCGGGCCAGCCCACCATCGTGGCACGGGACGAAATTCTCGCCTTCTTCGCGAAGCGGCTTTCGCCGGGATGACGCCTACTTCGCCCTGGTGATGCGGATCAGCTTGCCGTCTTCCTCATCGGTGAGGAGGTAGAGCGCTCCATCGGGCCCCTGCCGCACGTCCCGGATGCGCGAGCCCATATCGGCGAGGAGCTTTTCCTCGCCGGTGACTTTCCTGCCGTCGAGCGTCAGGCGATAGAGGCCCGGCCGCGCAAGGCCGCCAACGAAGAGCGAACCCTGCCATTCCGGAATAGCGTCGCTCGTGTAGAAGGCCATGCCGGAAACGCCGATGGATGGCGTCCAATGATGGATGGGGTCCTCCATGCCGGGCGCCGACGAAGCACCCGCGCCGATCTTCCCGCCGCTATATTCGACGCCGTGTGAAACAACGGGCCAACCGTAATTCTTTCCAGCTTCGGGGATATTGACCTCGTCGCCGCCGCGCGGCCCGTGTTCATTCGTCCAGAGGGCGCCCGTGCCCGGGTGAAGCGCGGCGCCCTGCTGGTTGCGGTGGCCGTAGGACCAGATTTCCGGAAGCGCATCGTCTCTGCCGACAAAGGGATTGTCTTCCGGCACCGTCCCGTCCGGCATGATGCGGATGACCTTGCCGAGATGAGAGTTGAGGTCCTGCGCCTCTTCGCGCATGCCGACGCGCGAACGCTCGCCCAGCGCGACAAAGAGATGCCCTTCCCTGTCGAAGACGAGGCGGGACCCGAAATGGAGATCGCTCTCTTTCTTGGGCTGCTGGCGGAAGATGACTTCGACGTTGCGGAGTTGCGGCGACATACTTTCAGTGAGTTCGCCGCGGGCCACCGCCGTCCCGTTCGTGTTGCCTTCGCCCTTCTCGGCATAGGTGAGATAGACGAGGCGATTTTCCTCGAACGCGGGATCGAGTGCGACGTCGAGCAGACCGCCCTGCCCTCGCGCCACGACTTCGGGCACGCCATAAATCGCGTCGCGTACCCGACCTTCCGCAGTCACGAGGCGGAGCTGGCCGCGACGCTCGGTCACGAGAAAATTGCCATCGGGCAAAAAGGCGAGGCCCCAGGGGTGCTTGAGGCCGGAGGCAAGTGTCTCGACCTCGATTTTCGCCGTTTCGGTTGAGACCGTTTCGGCGGAAGCAGGGCCCGTAATGAGAGCCGCGACAGCGAGAATGGTGAGCGAGGGGGCGAGCCTTTTCATCGTTACTTTCTCTCCTGTGGCGGTGTATCGGGCGGCGGACGCAGAACAGGACCGCGATCCTCGGGCAGGATGTCGCTTGTCGTCCAGGAAAGGACGAAGAGCGCATTCCATTGCGTCTGTTCGGAGAAGCCCATGTCGAAATCCGAAACGGAAATGAGTTCCCCCGTCTTGGCGTCGTAGCCCACGGCGGCGAATTTCGCGACGCCCTGGCGCCGGTCGCGCTTGAAGAGCGCGATTTCCGGCAAGGCGAAACTCCCAGCAAGCGGCACGGGTACGTCCATTTGCGGGATGCCCACCACCAGCGAATTCTCGTCGATCGAGAGTGCGCCGGACCTGATCTCGACAATCATGTCGGCATCGTCCCGGTTCGCGGTGAGGCGCGCGCCGCGGCGCAATAGCCTTTCCCGGATCGAGGCCACGGCATACCGGCTGTCCGTGCCCTCGAAAAAACTGGCGTCGAGAAAGACACGCGTTCCATGCGGCACGTTGAGCGAGAGGTTCTGCGCCGCCCTGTCGACGGCGGCGGAGAGCATCAACTGTTCGGAGGCGGTGCGCGAAGGCGCGGTGCGGCGCTCGGTGGTGCAGGCCGCAAGCAGGAATGCAGCGGCCAGCACGACACTGGAAGCAATGACAGGGCGAGGCGCAATCATGCGGGAACAATCGCGGTCGCAGGAGACGAAATTATGGCAAGGCCGGGAAAAAATCGCAGCATCCCGCCGGAAATTGGCCGCCGCCCGTTCCACATACAGCGCTCCGCTTGACAGGCGGGCTCCATCGGGATTTTAGTTAGGTATCCGAACCAATTGGAGGGGCGGCCGAAACCGCGCCCGCGCAGGGAGACTATTCATGGCGATCCGCACACCGCTTTGCGACCTTCTCGGCATCAAATATCCGATCATGCTGGCCGGCATGGGCGGGGTGTCCTATGCGGAACTCGCCGCGGCCGTGTCCAATGCGGGCGGCTTCGGCACGCTCGGCATGGCGGGGCTGCAGCCGGAAGAAATCCGCGTGCAGATGAAGAAGGTGAAGGATCTGACCGACAAGCCGTTCGGCGTGGATCTTCTTGCCGCCGTGCCGGAATCGCTTGAACGCACTGCCGACATCATGATCGAGGAAGGCGCGACGGCCTTCATCTCCGGTCTCGGCGTGCCGACAAATATCCTCGACAAGCTGCACAAGGCCGGCATGAAGGTGATGAATGTCTGCGGCACGGTGAAACACGCCGTCGCCGGCGAGAAAGCCGGCCTCGACGCCGTTATCGCGCAGGGCACGGAAGGCGGCGGTCACACGGGCAAGGTTGCCGGCATGGCGCTCATTCCGCAGGTGGTGGACGCTGTGAAGACGATCCCGGTGATCGCGGCGGGCTCGATTATCGATGGCCGCGGCCTTGCCGCCGCGCTTGCGTTCGGCGCGCAGGGCGTGTGGATGGGTACGCGTTTCATTGCCGCGAAGGAATCCCACGCAGGCGACATGTACCGGCAGGTGATCGTCGATGCGAAGGACACCGACACGATCGTCACGCGCTGCTATTCAGGCAAGACGATGCGTGTGTTCAACAATCCTTACGTGCAGGACTGGGAGAGCCGTCCGCAGGACATCCAGCCCTTCCCGCAGCAAGCCATCATCTCGACCAAGGCGAATGTGATGGGCGGCATCGGCGGCCAGATCGAGGGTCTCGAGCCCGACCGTTCCTGCTTCGCCATGGGCCAGGGTGCCGGCGGCATTCACGACGTGCTGACCGCCGCCGAAATCGTCGAAAAGACGATGGCCGAAGCCGAGGCCGTTCTCGAGCGGCTGAAGAAGTTCGGCTGACCGGCACGCCAGTCCCCTTTGCCCCAAGGCCCGTTTCCTGCAGCCCGAACCATTCAGCAATGGCTTCAGAGCTGTAGAAAGGGTCTTCGGGGCGAAATGGGACGTTCGCTGTCCATATTCGGGACATGCCGCGCGCGGATAGCTGCAGGGCTATTCGCGCTCGCGCTTGCTCTGCCTTCGCCCGTTGCGGCCGCATTTCCGCCGAAAGCTGTCCAGCTCGCCGAGATTCTGGGGGCTGTGCACCACATTCGCGACATCTGCGGCGCGAATGAAGGCCAGCTCTGGCGCAACAAGATGATCGAGATGATCGCGGTTCTGGGCCCCACCGAAGCCGAACGTCAGCGGCTTGTGAAGCATTTCAACGATTCCTATTACCGCTATCGAAATGCCTATCCGAAATGCACCGCGACGGCCGCCGGCCAGTCGGACAAGCTGATGCAAGACGGACAGAAAATCGCCGAAGAGCTTGCTGCAAGCGGCTATGGCCGCTGAAACGCCATTTGGCGGTGCGGGCAGATGCCGGCCGTGTTTGCGTCAATGTGACAGCCGTTAACCTCTCTTTCACGAAAGTCGAGACTTTCCGCGCCGTTGTGTTACAAAGAAGGAAATCGGCCCTTGTTTCGGGTCGGCAACAAGTGCGTGAGAGCGCCGGAAGAGAGGACCCGATGGCCGGAGATTATTCGAGAGACGCTGCCGGTCTCGATCTCGCCGATGAGGACGGACACGACGCTTCGCCACTCACCGAAGAAGAACAGCGGCGCATGGCGCTCCAGAATCTTCTCGACGCCTGGGACGAGTCGCTCGGCGAGGGCGTCGATGCGGATATTCTCGCGACCACTGCCATTTTCGCTGCCTTGTCCGACATGGTCGAAGCCTATGGCGAGGAAGCCGTTGCCGAGATGGCGAACGGCCTGGCCGACCGGGTGCGCCAGGGCGAGTTCACGCTGAACCGCACGCTGAACTGATACGCGCAAGCGCCAATGAGAAAAAGCCCGCCCTCCGGACCGGAGCGGCGGGCTTTTCCCTTTCCGGTTGCCTCAGAAGCGATAGTTGAGGCCGATCCTCGTATTGTGGGTCGTCAGATCGATGCTTTCGGCGAGAGGCAAGCCGAGGAAATCGCCGCGGTAAGTATCCGACCCATAGTCTGCGTATAGATACTCGGCCTTCACGGAAAACGACGGCGTCAGCGCATATTCGAGACCGGCACCGGCCGTCCAGCCGATATGCCCGTTCGTCTCCCGGATATCCGTGCCGCCCAAGCCGAAAAAGTCCTGCGTGTAGGTGACATCGTAACGAGCCCAGGCGATACCGCCGGTCACGTAAGGCAGGACATCGCCCATAGCATAGCCGAGGCGGGCGCGAACGGCACCATAGGACTCAAGCTCGGTCCGGGCCTGCGTGACGATCGGCAGCCCGCCGACCAGATCAAGCGTGCTGCGCGAGCCGGATGCGCTGGACAGGCCCAGATCGAGCAGAAGACCGATCACGAGATTGTTGCCGAGCCGATGGTCATAGCCGGCCTGTATGCCGCCGGAAAGATCGTCGAAGTCGTGATCGTAGGCGTAAAGCCCGCTGTCTTCCGTCTCGACCCAATCATACCCGCCATGGAGGCCGAGATAGAAGCCGGTCCAACCGGGGGCTTTGCTGGCGGATGCAGCAACGGGCATCAAGGCGGCGGCCAGAACTGCCGCCGCTCCAATCATCTTCATAGGCGCCTCACACAGACAATAAAAATGGTGCGTTCACCATAATGGACGTCTGTGTGAGGTCAATAAAATCCGGCTGCCGCCCGGGTCAAATAAGCACTTCGATGAGGCGCGGGCCCTTCTGCACCACTGCGGAGGAGAAGACGTCGATGAATTCCTCGATCGTCTCCACGCGCGTCGACTCGACACCCATTCCATTGCCGAGCGATGCCCAGTTCAGTTCCGGGTTGTGGAGGTCCAGCATGGAGAGCGCCTTCGGCCCCGGATTTTCCGCGCCGACGCGCATCAGCTCGATATTCAGAATGGCGTAGGAACGATTGGCGAAGATCACGTTCACGACGTCGAGCTTCTCGCGCGCCTGCGTCCAGAGCGCCTGCAGCGTGTACATCGCGCCGCCATCACCATGGAGGCAGACGACCTTGCGGTCCGGTGCGGCAACGGCTGCACCCGTCGCGAGCGGCAGGCCCTGGCCGATGGAACCGCCGGTGAGCGAGAGATGGTCATGCGGTGCGGCGTTCACCGTTGCGATCATGGAGCCGATGCCGGAAGTCGCCGCCTCATCGGAGATAATGGCGTTTTCCGGCAGGAAATGGCCGACGACCTGGCCGATGGAGAACTGGTCGAAGGAAGCGCCGGCCTTCGGAAGCTCCGGCTTCTGCAGCGGCGCGACGCCGGCCGGCTCCTTTGGCGCGGCAATGGCATCGGCAACAGCTTCGAGCGCGGCCGTGCCGTCTTCGTGGGGATGGGCGAGATAGATGATGTCGGCGCTTTCCGGCGTGCACCAGCTCGGCTTGCCCGGATAGGCGAAGAAGGAGACCGGCGGCTTCGAGCCGACAAGGATCAGCTGTTCGACGCTTTGCAACGTCTCGACAATCTGTTCGGCAAAGTAGGGGATGCGCTCGATGGCAACGCGGCCGGCACCCCGCTGAAGGCGCGGCGCAAAGGTGTCGCACATGATGCGCGCACCGGACTTCGCGGCGATGCGGCCGGCGGCGGCGAGACCCTTTTCCTTGAGCGCGGCACCGCGAACGAGGATCGCCGTCTTCTTGCCGTTCTTCAGCGCCTTCGCCACGCGGTCGACCGCTTCCGATGAAACAGCGGCGGGCGCGATGCGCGGGAGAGCCGGTGCTGCCTGCTCGGCATCGAGCCAGGCGGTATCGGCCGGCAGGATCAGCGTTGCGATCTGGCCGGGCGGCTGCATCGCGGCCTGTACAGCGCGGGCGCCATCGGCTGCCACGGTTTTCGGCGATGTGGAGGAATGGATCCAGCCCGAGACGGGGCGCGCGAAGCCTGCAAGGTCGGAGGCGAGCGGCGCGTCATACTGCGCGTGATAGGTCGCGTGATCGCCGACGATATTGACGAGGGGCGTCTGCGCGCGGCGAGCATTGTGCAGGTTGGCAAGGCCGTTTGCGAGGCCGGGCCCGAGATGGAGAAGCGTCGCAGCGGGCTTTTCCGCGATACGGCCATAGCCATCCGCCATGCCCGTCACCGCGCCTTCGAACAGGCCCAGGATCGCACGCATGCCGTCCACCTTGTCGAGGGCTGCGACGAAGTGCATTTCCGAGGTGCCGGGATTCGAGAAACAGACTTCCACGCCGGAGTTCACCAGCGTGCGTACCAGGCTTTCCGCACCGTTCATTTTCCCGATCTCCCTGATCTTATTTTGCCGTTTGACGAAGCTTAGAACAAAAACGAACTGGCGACACGCGCAAGGACGACGGCGCCGAAGATGGCGATAAGGATGCCCGACACCTTGTTGACGATGCGAAGAAGGTCGTCATTCATCCGGTGACGAAAGAGGCTGACGAAGCCAGAAAGACCCGCCCACCAGAGCGCGGAGCCCGCCATGACCGCCAGCACGAGCGTGGCGGCGTGGCCGTAATCCTCGCCAGCGTCGGTGAGCCCTGCGACGCCGCCGAAGATGGCGATGAAGCCCAGCATAGTCGCGGGATTGGTGATGGTGAGGACGAAGGTCGTCATGAAAACGGCGGCCATGGCACCGGTATGCACTTCCGGTGGCGCCTCGCTGAAATGCGGCCGGGAGAACCAGGTGCGCAGGCCCAGAAACAGAAGAAAGAAACCGCCGACGAATTGCAGTGCGGTTTCGAAGCGGAGAACGAAGTCCATGGCGGCGGTGATGCCGAAAGCCGCGATGGTGGCAAAGAGCGCATCGCCCGCCGCCGCGCCGCCGCCCGAAAGAAAGCCGTTCAACTGGCCAAAGCGCAGGGTGCGTCGGATCACGATGAGATTGACGGGGCCGATAGGCGCCGCGACCGCGAGACCGATCGCAATGCCGTTCAACACCAGGCCGAAATCAATCATGCCGCAAGCCGCCCTTCCCGTCAGACGACCACGACATCATTGCCCGGCGGTTCTGCATAGAGTTTTTCGACAAGCGCAGCGCGGCGGCCAAGCGCGACCGCCTGATTGATATAGCCCTTGTCGGTCAGTTCGCCCGCATCGACGCTTGGCGGTTCGACCATCAGGAGCGCGCGGACGATACGCGTGCTTGAGCCTGGATTGCCCTTATTGTGGGCGGCGAGCCCTTCCGAGAGGCGCGCGAGCACCGCCGGATGGTGGACGAGGTCTTCCACGGCGAGCGACTGGTCGCCCGCTATGTTGCGGCAGGCGGGAATATTGGGGAAACCGAGAATGCCGATGAAGGACCGGTCGAGACCGGCGACCAGCGCATCGGCCAGCACGCCGTTCGAGCTTGCGACGACATCGACGCGGAGCTTGCCTGCGCTCACCCATGTGCCGGTCGAGAGCTTGAAGTCCTCGGCAACGCGGCCATCGAAGACGAGGCCCTCTTCCGGACGATCCGGGTCGAGGAAACGCGCGCCGTCGCCGAGGCGATAGAAGCCCTCCTCGTCATAGGCCTCTGCCGTCTTCGTCTCGTTCTTGTGGTAGCCCTTCGTGATGCAGTCGCCGCGCACGCGCACTTCGAGCTTCTCGCCGACGGGGGCGAGTTTCAGCTCCACGCCCGGCAGCGGCAGGCCGAGAAGGCCCATGCGCTCGGTCGGCCAATGGACGTTGCAGATCGTCGGCGCGGTTTCCGTCGCGCCATAGCCCGACGAAAAGACGATGCGCTCGCCCGCAACGCGGATCGCGACCTGCTGGATGCGCTCATAGAGATCCTGACTGAGCGCCGCCCCGCCATAGGCGAGCGTGCGCAGACGCGAGAAGAAGTTTCTCGCCAGCGCCTCGTCGTTTTCGAGTTCGTCCACCAGCATCGTGTAGGCGGCGGGAACGTTCGAATAGGCGGTCGGCGCTATCTCGCGCAGGTTCTGCACCGTCTCGGCGAAACCGCCGGGCACCGGGCGGCCGCCATCGATATAGAGAGTGCCGCCGGAAACGAGCAGGTTGTTCAGGATCGCATTGCCGCCGAAGCAGTGGTTCCAGGGGAGCCAGTTCAGCAGCACGGGGGGCTCGTCGCCCTCCTCCTCGACATTGACGCTGCGCGGCATCACTGAATTCACGCACATCATGCGCTGCGTGGTGATGACAGCCTTCGGCATGCCCGTGGAACCGGAGGTGAAGAGATACTTCGCCACCATGTCGTAGTCGAGGCGTGCAAAGCTCTCCTCGACCGTATCGCCCGGCGTGGTTTCGAGAAGCGCAGAGAAGGGCGTGCCCATCGAACCATCGACGGTGACGAGCTCGACGCCCTCGAGCGGCAGGGCGGCGAGGCCGCGCGTGAAGGGCGCCGCCTCCTGCATGAAGATCAGCTTCGGCTCGACGAGATCGAAGACATAGCGGAGCTTGTCGAAGTCCGAGCTCATGGTGCTGTAGGAGGGAGACACCGGCGCGACCGGCACGCCGGCAAGGATCGCGCCATAGGTCATCAGCGCATGTTCGATCGAATTGCCGGAGAGGATCATCACCGGCGTCGTCTGATCGAGGCCGCGATCGAGCAGCGCCTGCGCGATGGCATTCACTTTCGCGTTCGCCTGCGCGTAAGTCAGCAAGTCCCACTCGCCGAAGCCCTCTTTCGCGGGCAGCCGCTTGCCGAGCCAGACGCGGTCCGGCGCTTCCACCGCCCATTTGCGGATCGGTGCGATCAGGTTTGCAGGCGTCTCGCGCAGCGGATGCGGGTTGCGCAGCAGGATGGAGCCGTCGGTGCGGCGCTCCACCTCCACCTTGCGTTCGACATATTTCGGATCGCGGAAGGGCGGTAGATTGAGGTCCAAGGCGGTCGCGCTCCCGTCAGGCGTTTACATCGACAATGGCGCGGCCACGCACCTTGCCTGCCAGAATTTCCTGACCGAGCTTCGGCACATCGTCGAGCTTGGCACGGAAGCTCATGGCCTCGAGCTTCTTCATGTCGAGATCGGTGGCGAGGCGGCGATAGGCTTCTTCACGCTTTTCCTTCGGCGCCATGACGCTGTCGATGCCCGCAAGCGTGATGCCGCGCAGGATGAAGGGCGCGACGGAGGCTGGCAGGTCCATGCCCTGTGCCAGACCGCAAGCGGCAACGGCGCCGCCATATTTCGTCATGGACAGCACGTTGGCGAGCGTGTGGCTGCCCACCGCATCGACGGCACCTGCCCAGCGTTCCTTGCCGAGCGGCTTTGCCGGGTTCGACAGTTCGTTGCGGTCGATCACTTCATCGGCGCCAAGGCCCTTGAGATAATCCGCTTCGGAAGCGCGGCCCGTTGAGGCGATCACGCGATAGCCGAGCTTTGCGAGAATGGCGATGGCGACAGAGCCGACGCCGCCCGCCGCACCCGTCACCAGCACGTCCGAGCCCGGCTTCACGCCGTTCTTTTCCAGCGCCAGGACCGAGAGCATCGAGGTATAGCCCGCCGTGCCGATCGCCATGGCCTGTTCGTTCGAGATTGCATCGGGAAGTTTCACCAGCCAGTCGCCCTTCACACGCGCCTTCTGCGCATAGCCGCCATTATGGCCCTCGCCGACGCCCCAGCCGTTCAGCACGACGCGGTCGCCGGGCTTGAAGTTCGGATTGTCGGATTTCTCGACCTTACCCGAGAAGTCGATACCGGGGATAAGTGGCCAATGACGGATGATGGGGGCGGCACCGGTGAGAGCGAGGCCGTCCTTGTAGTTCACGGTGGAATATTCAACGGCGACAGTGACATCGCCTTCCATGAGATCGGCTTCGGTGAGGTTTGCGAATTCGATCTGCGGGGCCTTTTCGCCCTTCGAGGCGCGGATGGCGCGGAACGTCCCTGTCATTTCCCGTCCTGACTTCTGTTTGATGCCTTGATGGCTTTTTCGATGCCTGTTGGCCGACAAACGAACCCAAATCCGCCCTTCGGTCAAGCGAGGGGGCAGCGCCGCCGCGCCCGGCTGGCACTCACCTCGAGCGACGAGTGCTAATGCTTTGTTTTCATTGAACGAATCGGCCTTGAAACAGTTTTGTCAATATCGACGCGTGAATTTTTCGCGACTACGATTCTCGCGTTACGAGGCCCCGTGAGTGCGGCGTTGTCGTCTGGATTGTTCGATCTGGAGGTTGAAGCGTGAGACAGGTTTCGGAACTGAAGAAGCTCCTCGATGGCTACCGGCTGGTGACAGCCGAAATTCTCTACCGGATGCCGGATCATCCGAAGCTCCTGCAGAGCTATATCTGGCAGGATTACGATCTCGAGCCGAGATATCCGGCGCTCACCAAGTTCCTCGACTTCTGGAACAGGGAGCTCGAGGGACCTATCCACTCCGTGCGCGTTGGGACGAAGCGACTGATTCACCCGAGCGAATTCCGCCGCGCGGACTTCGTGGGGGCGATTCACTAGGCGCCGGACCCGAGTTTCTCCAGAAGGCCGCGCGCTGCCCGTTCGACGGCCTCGACGCCGAGGTCTTCCATGTGGTTACGGCTCACTTGCCAGGTGACCTCGCCGCCCTCTTCCGCCTTGATCTCTTCATGGGAGCGGGGAACACGGACGGTGACAGCCTTCGGTCCCCAAGGCGAATAGATGGCGTCGGCGGTCGGCCCGAAAAGACCGAGCGTGGGCGCGCCCGCGGCGGCGGCCAGGTGCATCAGGCCGGAATCATTGCCGACATAAAGCGCCACGCGCTCGAAGCAGGCCGCCGTCTCGTCGATCCTCGCGCCGACAAGATCGATCCGGCGCTCAGGCGGCACGACCTCAAGCACGGGGCGGCATTTTTCCTGTTCGCCGGGGCCGCCGGTGACGAGAAGACTCGCGCCCTCCAGCGGCGCTCCGGGGGCAAGCAGGCGGCGGGCGAGCTCGGCGAAGCGTTCGACGGGCCACATCTTGCCCGGCCAGGCGGCGGTCGGTCCGATGGCGAGAACCCGCAGATCGTCAGGAATGGTGCGCGCGGCCTTTGCGCGCATTTCCGCGCCCGGCCAGACCACCGGCGCAGGCGGCGGCACCATGCCGACCACGCCCGCATTGTGCTCGACGCGGTGAAGCGCGTGATCGGGCTTCAGAATGTGGCGCTTGCGGGCGAAGGTGAGCCATGCCGTGGCGGAGCCGCGCAGGTCGACCACCGCCTCGAAACGGCGGAAAGCAACGGCTTTGAGTAGTTGCCGCCAATGGCCGGCGCGTTTGGCCTTGCGCATCACGATGATGCGGGTGACGCGCGGCGCGTGGCGGAAGACATCGACGGCCAGCGGACCGCAGGCGATCCAGAATTCCGCCTCCGGATAGCGCTGCATCAATCCGTTCAGGATGCCTGTGGAAAGGACGGCGTCGCCGATCCGGTTCGAGGCAATGAAGAGAATGCGCATGTGACTTCCGGCTGCGGTGCTCATCCGGCCCGGCGGCCGGGCGTTCCCTGTCGTTGAGGCCGGTTATAGGGGCGCGGCACGTCAAAGCCAAGGTTGCCCCTCTGGAAGCCGGTTCTTGCGGATCGAGGGGGGCGGGCCTACATCTTGTGGCCTGACACAAGGAACGGGCGGCTATGGCGGGAGCGGCAGACGGGCTGTTGGCCACGGTGCTGACGGGGCGAGGCATAGTGAGGCTGAGCGGCGCGGAGGCGCGCGGCCTTTTGCAGGGGCTTGTCACCAATAATGTCGATGCGGCGGATGGCACGCGGCTCGTCTATTCCGCGCTGCTGACGCCGCAGGGCAAATTTCTCTTCGACTTCTTCATGGCGGCCGACCCGGCGGACCCGGAAGCGGTGCTGCTCGATTGCGATGGCGCGCGGGCGGGCGAGCTTGTGAAGCGGCTCACCATGTACCGGCTTCGGGCGAAGGTGGAGATCGAGGACATGAGCGGCGACTTCGCCGTGGCCGCCTTCTGGAACGAGGATGGAAGCCCGGTGCCGGATGGACCGGGCCTGCCCGACCCCCGCCATATGGCAATGGGGGGGCGGGCGATCTGTCCCGCGGCGGAGGCCGATGCGCTGATCGGGGCTTCGGGCGCCCGGGAAGCTGACGAAAGCGCGTGGCACCGCCACCGCATCGGGCTTGGAATCGGCGATGCAGCGCGGGATTTTGAACCGGATCGGACATTTCCTCTCGAGGCGAATTTTGCCGAACTTAACGGTATCGACTTCCACAAGGGCTGCTTCATCGGGCAGGAAGTGACCTCGCGCACGAAACGGCGCGGCAGCGTGCGCAAGCGCCTTCTGTCCGTGCGTGTGGAAGGCGACATGCCGGCGGCGGGCACACCCGTGAAGGGCGGCGCGCGGGAGGTCGGCTCGATTTTCTCCACCGATGAAGAAAACGGCCGCGCCTTAGCACTTCTTCGGCTCGATCTTCTCAACGGCGCGGTGCTGGAAGCGGGGCAAGCGGAAATCATGCCGCAGATTCCGGAATGGCTCGCGGAGCATATCGGCAATGAGGGCGGGGCGGATGGCGAAGGCGAGTGAGACGACACGCTGCCCCTGGCCGGGCGAGGACCCGCTTTATGTCGCCTATCATGACGAGGAATGGGGCGTGCCCGAATATGACGACCGGGCGCTCTTCGAGAAGCTGATACTCGACGGGTTCCAGGCCGGGCTTTCCTGGATCACCATATTGCGCAAGCGCGAGAGCTTCCGCGAGGCGTTCGACGGCTTCGAGCCCGAGGTGATCGCGCGCTACAAGCCCGCCAAGGTCGAGAAACTTCTCCAGAACCCCGGCATCATCCGGCATCGCGGCAAGATCGAAGCAACGATCGGCAATGCGAAAGCCTGGCTCGAGATGAAGGAGAGCGGCGAGAGCTTCTCGGAGTTTCTCTGGAGCTTTTCCGGCGGCGTGCCGGTTCAGAACAAGTGGAAGAGCATTGCGCATGTGCCGGCGGAAACGCCGATGAGCATCGCCATGTCGAAGGAATTGAAGAAGCGCGGCTTCAAATTCTGCGGACCGACGATCGTCTATGCCTTCGCGCAGGCGGTCGGCATCGTCAACGATCATCTCGTGACGTGTCCACGCCACAAGACTTGCTCCGCAATGGCGCGAAATCAAAACCAATAATTAAGCGCCGTTATGCGCTGCTGTGCGTGCGCAATCAATGTTCCGCCACATTGTCGGCACATGCGAGCCATGTTGCGCGCATAGTTTCACGTCCGTTCCAAGTCAGTGGAGGGGATCTCAAAAATGTTCAAGCGCCCCAAAGGTGTTTCCGACGTCGCGCAACCACCTGCGCCATCGACGCCGGCAACGCGCAACGACGGCGAAAGCGCTTCGCCGTCCGAAGAGCCACGGCCCGCGGACGCCCGCACTTCCGAGACGGAAGTCGCGGGAACGCGCGCCATCACGCCATCCTATCAAGCAAGGAAGCCGCCTGTGCGAACTCTCCAGCCTTCTCCGGCAAACTCTCCGTCGAGCCCTACTCCTGCCGCCAATCTGCATGTCGGACGCGGGCTGAAGCTCGAAGGCAAGATTCAATCCTGCGACTCGCTCGTGATCGAGGGCGATGTGCAGGCGACCATCGAAAGCGGCACGCTCACGATTACGGAAAGCGGCGATGTGCGAGGCGATGCCACGGTCGATGAAGCGGAAGTGAACGGCAAGTTCGACGGCACGCTGACCGTGAAGAAATGCCTGACGATCAATTCATCGGGCCGCGTGACCGGCAAGGTGCGTTACGGCGAGTTGAAGGTCGAACAGGGCGGCCAGGTGAGCGGCGAAATCCGCGCTGCCGATGCCGAGGACAAGGCCGATACGCCGCGTCTCGCCGCGAATGGCAAGGACGACAAGAAGGCCGATGCCGAAAACGCCGGCAGCCAGACGCAGGGCCGGACCGCCTCGATGATCTGACGTCTCAAGGCACCAGCCATTCGGCGTGCCCTGCCTCCGCTTCATGGCGGATGCGGGCGCGCCGATTGCCCGCGCGCGAAAACAGGACGATATCGGCTTCGGCGAAGCTGAATTCCACGAATGCGAAGTTGGGGCGGCCTTCTTCCAGCCGCTTGAGCGGGGGAATGATGCCATCGACATCCGCGGGAAGGCCGGAAACCGGCCCGGACGCCGGCGTGCCCGGCGGCGCGGTGACAAGATAGGCCCGACGGGACGGCGGCGCCGCGCTCGCCCAGGCCGCTTCATCGCCAACCCGGACCTCCGCCCTGCCCGACAAACGCATCTGAAGGTCACACCGCGGATCGTAGAAGAGGACCGAGGCACGAGGATCCTGCCCCAGTTCCGCGACCTTTGGCGAACGGGCATCCGTGAAAAAGCCGAGGCGCCGGGCGTGAAGGTCGACCGATCGCAAAATGACGGTCCGAAGCGAAGGCGCGCCCGCCGCGCCGAGGGTAGCGAGAACCGGTTTACGCAGGGGAGAGCCGGGGTTTTCGAGCCCGTCAGCGAGCATGGCAGCGACAAATCCCGCCATTTCGGCGAGAGAAAGTCTGTCGAGCCTCTCCTTTTCGAGCGGCGCCTCAGGCAGGCTTGTGCGCGTCCATTCCATCTTCTTCTCCTTGCCCCGGTCTTCTCTCTCCCTCCGCTGTAGCATCGCCGGAAGGGCTGTTCTATTTTACGTGTAGTGGCCCAGGGGAATGCCGCTCCGCCGTTCCGGACAAAACGACAAACTGCCGGGCGGACGGGCGGCGATATCAAGAACCGTCAGGTGAACAGTGACCAAAGTCGTCATCAGCGGGACGGGCGTTTTTACGCCGCCCAACTCCATCAGCAATACCGAACTCGTTGAAGCCTTCAACAGCTATGTGCGCAAGTTCAACGCCGACAATGCCGCCGCCATCGAGCGCGGCGAGGTGGAGGCGCTGGCGGAATCGAGCGTCGAGTTCATCGTCAAGGCTTCGGGCATCGAGGCACGCTATGTGATGGACAAATCGGGCATCGTCGATCCCGAAATCATGGCGCCGCGGCTTCGGCAGCGCTCGAACGACGAACCTTCGATCCTTGCCGAAATGTCGGTGGAGGCCGCAAAGAAGGCCATGGCGCGCGCAAACAAGACTCCGGCCGATATCGACGCGGTGCTGGTGGCCTGCTCCAATCTAGAGCGCCCCTACCCTGCCATCGCCGTCGAGGTGCAGGATCTTCTCGGCGTCGAGGGGTTCGGCTTCGACATGAATGTCGCCTGCTCGTCCGCGACATTCGGCATCCAGACCGCCTACGACATGATCCGTTCGGGTTCGGTCAAATGCGTGCTGATCGTCGATCCCGAAATCTGTTCCGGTCATCTGAACTTCCGCGACCGCGACAGCCACTTCATTTTCGGCGACGTATGCACCGCGATCATCGTGGAGCGCGAGGACACCTGCACGGCGAAAGGCGCGTGGGAAATCATCGGCACGCGCCTCATCACCAAATTCTCGAACAATATCCGCAACAATTTCGGCTTCCTGAACCGTGCGACGCCTGAAGGCGTGGGCGCGAAGGACAAGCTCTTCGTGCAGGAAGGCCGCAAGGTCTTCAAGGAAGTGGTGCCGATGGTATCGCAGCTTATTCTCGACCACATGGCCGATGAAGGGCTCGACCCGAAAGAGCTGAAGCGCATGTGGCTGCATCAGGCCAACAAGAGCATGAACGACTTCATCGGCCGCAAGGTGCTGGGCCGCGATCCGGA
>JAHBYL010000003.1 GCA_019635955.1 Parvibaculum sp. | reverse complement strand
CGACACGTCGGCAAAGGTGTCCACGGTCACGCCGATGCCGGTTTCCTCGGTGAAGTCCGCCAGCGTCGTTTCGCCGATATAGGTGTCCCAGTTGGCGAAGACGACATTGCGCGACTGCGCGGATGCGAATTTCGGCTTTGCGGTCAGCGTCAGGCCGACGGCGGCGGCGCCCGTCACGAACTGGCGGCGCGACAGCGCTCCGATCAGCCCGGACATGCCTCTTTTGCGGTTCATGGATGTGATCCTCCGATTGAGATTTTGCGTCCAGCCCCTGCCGTTGAGGTCGAGCGGCCGAGATCGTCAGTGTTCAATGGTTTTTCCGTAAGCGCAAGCAAACCCGGCATGTTGCCTCACCCCGGCGTCGAGAATCTTAAACGGGGGTTTGCGTCTTTTTCCGGGCGGCGCTGCACATGACAAAAAATTCACGCGGGGCGGCGGACTCCCATGTGCGCTGCAAAATAATTCGGCACGGCGGGGCTTGCGCCCTCCCGGCGCCCGCCCCACATGGCGCTGGCCGCCCGGGCAATAAAATGGCACGTTAAGCGCCAATAGATTGTGCCGGCCCGCCGGCCACACAGGAGCAGCCCCATGATCGATCTCTACACCGCCTCCACGCCCAATGGCTGGAAAGCCTCGATAACGCTGGAAGAACTCGGCCTGCCCTACGAGGTCCATGCGATCGAGCTGCAGAAGAACCAGCAGAAGGAGCCCGCCTTCCTCGCCATCAATCCGAACGGGCGGATCCCCGCCATCGTCGATCGCGACAATGGCGATTTCGCGGTTTTCGAGTCCGGCGCCATCATGATCTATCTTGCCGAGAAAACGGGCAGGCTGATGCCCGCCGATGCAAAGGGCAGATCGCGCGTCCTCCAGTGGCTCATGTTCCAGATGGGCGGCGTCGGCCCGATGATGGGTCAGGCCAATGTCTTCTTCCGCTACTTCCCCGAAAAAATTCAGTCCGTCATCGACCGCTACCAGAACGAATCGCGCCGCCTCTTCACCGTTCTCGACGGGCATCTGAAGGAAAACGAGTATCTCGCCGGCGATTATTCGATTGCCGACATCGCCAACTGGTCATGGGTCCGCACGCATAAATGGTCCGGCGTGGAGACAGAAGGTCTCCCCCATCTGCAGCGCTGGCTCGACGCCATCGCCGCCCGCCCCGCCGCGCAGAAGGGCGTGACCGTCCCCGTCGATCTCGCGGCACTCCAGCAGGGCAATGGCGAGGGCGCGAAGAAATTCGCCGAAGAGGCCGCGAAGATATTGCAGCGGTAGGCGTGCCACCAAGACCAATGTCATTGCCGGGCCGGACGTCAGTCCGTGACCCGGCAATCCAGTAGCCGCGTGAGCGGCGTCTTGAAACGACTCTGGTCCGGTCGCCGCCCCTGGATGCCCGGGTCAAGCCCGGGCATGACGTCCTTTTTATTTTACCGCGCATGGCCGTCCCGCCCGCGCTAAACTCCCCCCATGACCGTCACATCGCAAACCGATCTCGAGGAACTGCGCGCCATCGGCCGCATCGTGGCGCAGGTGCTCGCCGCCATGGGCGCCGCCATCGAGCCCGGCATGACGACGCGCGAGCTCGACGATATGGGCCGCAAGATGCTCGAGCGCGAGGGCGCGCGTTCGGCGCCGGAACTCGCCTATCGTTTCCCGGGCGCCACCTGCATCAGCGTCAATGAAGAGATCGCGCATGGCATTCCCGGCGAGCGCGTCATCCGCGCGGGCGATCTCGTCAACATCGATGTCTCGGCGGAGAAGAACGGCTATTTCGGCGATACCGGCGCGAGCTTTCCCGTGCCGCCGGTGAAAGCGCATGTCGACCGTCTCTGCCGCGACGGCAAGCGCGCCATGTGGGAGGGCATCCGCGCGGTGCGTCCCGGCGGGCGGCTCAATGCCATCGGCGAGAGGATCGAACGGTTTGCGCAGAAAGGCGGCTATTCGCTGATCCGCAATCTCGCGAGCCATGGCGTCGGCGCCTCATTGCATGAAGAGCCCGAAGGCATCGCCACCTGGGCGGACCCCTCCGACCGGCGCATCATCCGCGAAGGTCTCGTCTTCACCATCGAGCCCTTCCTCTCGATGGGTGGCGAGATGGCGGCGGAAGCGGGCGACGGCTGGACCTTGCTCGCCGATCCCGTCGCGCCGACCGTGCAATACGAACATTCCCTCGTCGCCACGAAGAACGGCCCGGTGATCCTGACGCTGCCTTGAGGGTGCCGAGCGAAACGGTGAAGCAATCCCGCCCGCAGGCCCATCCATCTGGACCACCCTCCCCCTGCGGGAGGGTCTAAAAATCCGTCAGGATTTTTAGGGGAGGGGTAAGCGAGGGAAACGGAAGGCGCGCCATCCGCAGACAGCGGAGACCCCCTCCCCGAAATTCGCTTCGCTGGCGCTCGCAAATTTCGACCCTCCCTCAGGGGGAGGGTGGGCCCCGAACAAACGCCTTACCCGAAAACCGAATCATCATCCCGCCCGAAACCGGGGATAAGTTTTCCCGCTATTTCCGCATGCGGAATGTTTCCGCCCGCCCCTTGATAAGCGTGACGCTCCTTCCCACCTATATTTCCATCTCCAGAATTTTATCGATGCTCCGCCCGGACCGCGCGTTCCGGCGGTGCCTTTCGTTTGCCCTGAACTTGCCGCACCCCTCACCCTTCCCACCGCCGCTTCGCGACGGCGGGCCCCTTCCCTCTCCCCATCGGGGAGAGGGAGGGAGCGGGCGCAAGCCCGCGGAAGGGTGAGGGGTGCGGCACCCGTAAGTCTTTACCCCTTGACATCCCCTTTCATTGTTTTAAATAAGAATAAGTCGCAATAGCGGCCAAGGAAGGACCCGGACAATGCGCGATGTGATGAAGACCCTGAGCTACGGCACGCTCCACTTCGCGGTGGGGTTCGGGGTCACCTATGCGCTGACGGGCGAGGTGGCGATCGCGGCCGGCGTTGCGCTGATCGAGCCTGCGGTCAACACGGTCGTCTTCTATTTCCATGAGAAGGCCTGGGCGCGCTGGCCGGCAAGGGCGGCGCGGCGCCTCGGCTTTCGCGGGCCGTATCAGCCCGCCTGAGGCCGCTCAGCCCCAGGCCCAGACCGGCTGCTCGAGGTCCGAGACGCGCGTCTCCCGCGCCCGCAGGCCCACTTCGGCAAACTGATAAAGCAGCGCCGCCGTCGGCGCATGGATGTGATCGTCGCCGATGAGGAGGCGGATCACCGGCCGCTCGCTTTCCGGGATGGTCAGGAAGACGGGCGAGTCGGGCCTCACCAGTTCGCGGAGCGCGATCCTGTGGATCGAGGCGACTTCCGCCTCGTTCGGATGCATGGCTGACAGATCCGCCGCCCAGACCACGACAGGCGTGATGAGATAGCCGGACCGCGTCGGGTAATCGTCGAGGAGCCCCAGCACCTGCGAGGGCGGCACCTCGAGCGCCACTTCCTCGGAGAGCTCGCGCAAGGCCGCCTCGACAGGCGTCTCGCCCTTGTCGATCCGCCCGCCGGGCAGCGCCCACTGGCCGGCATGGGCGTTCATCTTCGGCGCGCGCCGCGTCAGCAGGAATGCCGCTTCCGTCTCATGGGGCACAAGCGTAATGGCGACGGCCGCATGTTTCAGGCCTTGCGCCGCGCGCGCCTCGCGCGTGAAGCGCGTCAGTCTTTCGCTGACGCCGCCGCGCAGATTGTCGTCGAAAATGAAACTCATGGCCGCCCCGTTTGCCGCCCATCTTCGCATGGGGCGGCGATTTTGTGCCTGTTTAAAATAAGCTACACCGATGTTGGTTGCCTCGCGTCCGGCAATCGTTTGGAGGGTCTGGAAACTTGTCCATCGACCGCCCCATACCGTCATTGCGAGGAGCTGCGCAAGCGGCGACGAAGCAATCCAGGGGCGGAAAACTCCGTATATGACGCCCTGGATTGCTTCGCTTCGCTCGCAATGACGAGTGCGGAGTGGGGCAATTTCAGACCGTTCCCTGTCCGTTTAATATCCTGAACATGTAGCCTCGATTGGCCCCCTCCACCGCCTTGGAGGGGCAACCGGGCCGCGCTACACTTTTTCCGAAGTCTCACCCCTGACGAGGCAATCCCCATGCGTATCGGCGTCCCCAAGGAAATCAAGGTCCATGAGTATCGCGTCGGCATGACGCCGTCCGCCGTGCGCGAGGCGGTGCATCACGGGCATGAGGTCACGGTGCAGAAGGGCGCAGGCTTCGCGCTCGGCCTTTTCGACGAGCAATATGTCGCCGCCGGCGCGCGGATCGCCGATACGGCGGAGGAAATCTTCGCTGCCGCCGACATGATCGTGAAGGTGAAGGAGCCGCAGCCCTCCGAATGGAAGCAGCTTCGAGAAGGGCAGATCCTTTTCACCTATCTCCATCTCGCGCCCGATCCCGAACAGGCGCGTGGGCTGGTGGAATCGGGCTGCGTCGCCATCGCCTATGAAACGGTGACGGATGCGCGCGGCGGGCTGCCGCTGCTTGCGCCCATGTCGGAAGTTGCGGGCCGCATGTCCATCCAGGCGGGCGCCCATTGTCTCGAGATCGCGCAGGGCGGGCGCGGCATGCTGCTTGGCGGCGTGCCGGGCGTGCCGGCGGCGAAAGTCGTCATTCTCGGCGGCGGCGTCTCCGGCACCAATGCCGCCCGCATGGCCATGGGCCTCGAGGCCCATGTCACGGTGATCGATCTCAACCTGCATCGTCTCTATGAGCTCGACATGCAGTTCGGGCCGAGCCTCAACACGATCTATTCGACGGTCGATGCGATCGAGGAACATGTGCTCGGCGCCGATCTCGTCATCGGCGCCGTGCTCGTGCCGGGCGCCGCCGCGCCCAAGCTCGTGACGGAGGACATGGTGAAGAAGATGAAGAAGGGCTCGGTGCTGGTCGATATCGCCATCGACCAGGGCGGCTGCTTTGCCACCTCCCATCCGACGACCCATGCCGAGCCCACCTATATCAAGCATGACGTCGTGCATTACTGCGTGGCGAACATGCCCGGCGCGGTGGCGCGCACCTCCACCTTTGCGCTCAACAATGCGACGCTGCCCTTCACGCTCGCGCTTGCCGACAAGGGCTACCGGAAGGCGCTCACCGACAATCCGCATCTCCTCGCCGGGCTCAATGTCCACAAGGGCGCAATCACCTACCGCGCCGTTTCCGAGGCGCTCGGCGTTCCCTTCCGCGAGGCGGCAAGCGTTCTGGCGGCCTGAGGGCCGAAAATTGTGCCAGTGTGAGCCAGTTTTAAATCGAGATTAACCATATCGCGCGAGTCTCCTCTCATCCGCCCCTTGAAGGGCGGGGAGGAATGAGGGGGCTTGCCATGTTCGAAAAGGCTCAACGCGACCGTTTCTGGCTGGTGCTCGGCGCCGTGCTGATCGGGCTTTTCGTGATCCAGAAGGAGCGGGGGCTTGTCGATCCCGCGCCGCGCGTGGCGGAAACGCGGAGCTACGACCGGGGCGGCATGGACCGTCTCGTCGAGCGGACCATCGAGGTTCCCTATCGCGATCCGGCCTCTAGCCGGCCCCAGTCACGCCCGGAGTCGCGGCCGCAGGCCCAATATGTCTATTGGGACGAGGATCCCCATGCCGGGCTCACCACCGGCTCCATTGCCTCCATGGCCTCCGCGCCGCGCCCGCTTGCCCGGCCCCGCCGGGGCGAGACGCCGGTACAGGTTGCCTCTCTCGGCGCCGCCACCGCGCCCTCCGGCCGGTTCTATGCCCAGGTCGGCAGCTATTCGAGCATCGAGCGGGCAAGCCGGCGCTATTTCGACATTCTGACCGCCGAGCCCGATCTCCAGGGCGAGGAGCGCGTGTCCATCGATACGGTGCGCGTGTCCGGCGAGGAGGTTCACCGGGTGCGGATGGGCCCCTTCGCCGAGGAACGGGCGGCCCGCGCCTCCTGCGCCCGGGCCCGGGTTCCGGCAGATGAATGCGCGGTGATCCACCTCAATTGAGGGCCCGTATGGACTTTCCGTCCGGTTTCACTGTATAAGGCCCGCCAAAGGCCGTACCGGCATCAGCCGGTTACGGCCATTATCCTGTTTTCAAAGCCTTTTTCGCGAGGGCAGGGGTTCGCCTCCGGCGGACCGCTCGCGGAGCAATCGGAGCGAAGCCCATGGCCGTCCCCAAGAGGAAAACCACCCCGTCGAAGCGCGGCATGCGCCGTTCGGCCGATGCGCTGTCGCAGCCGGCCTATGTCGAGAACCCGGATTCGGGCGAGCTTCATCGCCCGCATCACGTCGATCTCAAGAGCGGCATGTATCGCGGCAAGCAGATCCTGAAGCCGAAGGGCGAATAAGCCTTTCCACTTCTGTCGAGAGTTTTGAAACGCCGTTCCTCCGGGAGCGGCGTTTTCCTTTGCCCGGTTTTCAGGCAGAGAGCCCGGCGAGCGCGCGGGCGCAGGTCCAGCGCGCCGTCTCCGTCACCTGCTCCTTCCAGTCGTCGGCATCGACATAGAAGGCATTGCGGATCAGCTTGGCGATTTCCGCGGCCTGCGGATTGTCGTGCCCGCCATTCTGGTGAAGCCAGTTGTCGGATTGCAGCGCCACCGTCACCTCGGCAATCGGCACCGTGCCGAATTCGAGGCCGCAGGAGGTCACCTCGCGGCCCTTCAGTTCATCGGCAAAGCAGACCGGGATCGAGCCCGGCACATCGGAAGAGATCGAGCCGCCGCCCACCGTGGAACGCACGGAAGGGCCCCACCATTCGACCATGCGCCGGTAGCTGCCGCTCGTTTCGGGCTCGGTGCAGATGATTTCCGCCGCGCCGCGCGCCCCGAGGCCGGAGTGCAGATCGACGAAGCCCACGCGTTTCGCCGCCGCCATTTCGGCGCGGATGATCGCGCGCAGCGTCCGGTTCGACCAGACGGGCCCATGGCCGCCGAACTGCACGCCCTTGGGATGCGTGTACTGCCCGGCGCTCAGCGCATGCTGCATGGCGCGGGGCCCGTGCTCTGCGGCATAGGCTTTCATCCGTGCACGGCATTTCGCCATGGTCTCGGGCGACAGGTCTGGCGGGTTGATCGCATCCGCCAGTTCCTCATAGCCGGGATTTGCCGGATATGGCTTGGTGTGATCGACGAAGTTGCGATTGAGGTCCACGTTGTCCTCGTTCACGCGGCGGTCCCAGGCAAAGCCGTAGGGATTGATCGCATGGATGAAGACGACCGCCATGTCGTCCGGCAGGGTCGCGGCGAAGCCCTCGCGGAGCAGCACGGTCTGGATGCCCGAACCGCAATAGCCCTCGACGCCATGCGTGCCCGAGCCGATGCCGAGTACCCGCGAGGCATTGTCCGGGCCGAAGCGTGCGACATCGGTCGCGAGTTCCCCGCCCGAGGGGCCTTTCAGGGGGTGGACATGGTGGCGGATCGCCGCCCCTGCGGCGCCGGCGGCGGCAAGGAACTTCCGCCTCGCCTCCTCATAGGACCGGGAGAAATGTTCAGCTGCGCCCGTCATGTGTTCTCTGCCGTCCTGTCGTTAACCGTCATTGAAACTTGGGATCCCGGCCGCCGGAAGCGGGTTATGGTACCGGAAACTGTGCTAGAGTGGCACAGAAGAGGCCGGATCTCGGGGGCAAGAAGGGAAGTCTGACATGTTTCGCACGCTGCCGCTGATGGCGTTTGCCATCATTGCCTACAACATCATCGTCTATCTGACCGGCCTGTCCATGGACACGCAGGTGTTCTCGGTTTCGCTCATCTCGGGCGCGATATGGACCATCGCTGTGGGCGACCTGCTCGTCCTGAGCGGTCTGTTGCTCCTGTTCCTCGAACTCGTCAGCTCGACGCAGACGGGCACCTCGACCATCGTCAATCACGGGCTTTCCATGCTCGTGCTGCTGATCGCGCTAGTGCAGTTCATCGTGCTGCCGGAGTTCGGCACCTCGACCTTCTTCGCCCTTGTCATGTTCGCGCTGTTCGATGTGATCGCGGGCTTCACCGTCACCATCACGGCGGCGCGCCGCGACTTCACCGTCGGCGAGTGATCAATAGCCGGCTGCCGCGGCATCGAGCAGCAGCTCATATGCCGCGGCGAGCCGCGCCGTCATCGGATGGGCGGACACTTCCGCGCCGTCGAGCCGCGACACGGGCACGAGCCCCATCAGACTGTTGGTGAGGAAGAGGCCGGAGGCGCGTGAAAGCCGCTCCGGCGCAATGTCTTCCTCGCGCATTTCTATGCCGATGCCGGGCGCAAGTTCGAGCAGCGCCGCGCGCGTGATTCCCGGCAGGATCGCGCCGCGGTCCGCCGGGGTGATCAGGCGGTTGCCTTCCCAGAGGAAGATATTGGCGGCGCTCGCGCAGGCGACCATGCCGCCCGTGTCGAGCATCAGGGCATCGTCGGCCCCTTTCTCGCGCGCCTCTTCCTTCGCCACCACATTGTCGAGATAGGTCAGCGCCTTGAGGCGCGCCGAGGGCGACCAGGGGTTGCGCCGCGGCGAGACGATGGCGAGCGACAGGCGCTCGGGCGGCGAGCCGGCGGGCGCAACGCCGATAAGGACCGTCGGTCTCGGCTCCGGCGGCAGGGCGAGGCCGCGGGGACCGGTGCCCCTTGTCAGCGTCAGGCGGAGCGAGGCGCGCGGCGCGTCTCCAAGGCCGTTCGCCTTCAGAAGGTCGCGGCACGCATCGCGGATCGCGTCGGGCGCATAGGGCATGAGCATGCCCGTCATTTCCGCGCCCTTCATCAGGCGGAGCAGATGTTCCTCGAAGAAAACCGGGGTTCCGCGCCGCACCAGCATGGTTTCGAAGAGACCGTCGCCGAGAAGTAATCCCCGGTCTGCCGGGTCGATGCGAGTATCGCCTGCATCGGCAATTTCGCCGTTGAGCCAGAGCTTCATGCGCTTCGCCTCGCTTCGGTGAGGCGCGCGGCGGGAGCAAGATCGAGGAAATTGCCGAGCAGCCTGTGTCCATAATCCGTGAGGATCGATTCCGGATGAAACTGAACGCCAAAAATCGGCAGCGTCTCATGGGCGAGTGCCATGGGCACCCCGTCTTCCGTCTGTGCGGTGAGGCGGAGCGGCCCGCCTTCCGGCAGCCCGGCGATGAGCGAGTGATAGCGGCCCGCCATGAAGGGGCTCGGCATGCCGGCGAAAAGCGCGCTGCCATCGTGATGGATGGAAGATGCCTTGCCATGGACCGGGCGCGGCGCGCGCGAAATCTCGCCGCCGAAGGCCGCCGCGATCGCCTGATGCCCGAGGCAGACACCGAGAAGCGGGATGCGATGCGCTACCGCCGCCTTCACGAGGCCGACGGAAATGCCTGCCTTGTCGGGGCCGCAGGGACCGGGGGACAGCACGATTGCCCGGGGTTCGAGCGCCAGCGCCGCCGCGATGGAGATTTCGTCGGTCCGCACGGTGCGGCGTTCATGGCCGAGTTCGCCGATATAGCGGGCAAGGTTATGCACGAAGCTGTCGAAATTATCGATGACGAGGATCATGCGGTTTCTCCCGCAAGCAGCCGTGGCGCGGCATCGGTGTGGCCGAGAGCCTCGCGCATGCTGCGCGCCTTGGCGAGCGTTTCCTCATATTCGGCCCCGGGTTCGGAATCCGCGACGATGCCGCCGCCGGCCTGGAAGGTGATCCGGCGGCCCGCGATCACCATGGTGCGGATCGCAATCGCGCTGTCCATGCCGCCATCCGCGCCGAGCCAGCCGATGGCGCCGCAATAGGGCCCGCGCGTCGTGGGTTCGAGTTCGGCGATGATTTCCATGGCGCGGCGCCTCGGCGCGCCGGTGACGGAGCCGCCGGGAAAACAGGCCGCGAGGAGATCGGCGGCATTCATGCCGTCGCGCAAGGTTCCCCGGATGGTGGAGACGAGATGATGAACATTGGCGAAACTTTCGAGCGCGCAAAGATTTTCGACAATGACGGAACCGTCCTCACAGACGCGCGAGATGTCGTTGCGAAGGAGATCGACGATCATCACGTTTTCGGCGCGGTCCTTTTCCGAGGCGAGAAGTTCGGCGGCGAGGCGCCGGTCTTCCTCCGGCGTCGCGCCCCGCGGCCGCGTACCCTTGATCGGCTTCGTCTCGACATGTCCGTCATGAAGCGACAGGAAGCGTTCCGGCGAGGACGAGATGAGTGCGCCGTCGCCGAAATTGAAGAAGGAGGCGAAAGGCGCGGGGCTCGCCGCACGCAGCCGCAGATAGAGCGCGTAGGGCGTGTCGCCTTCGGCGAGTTCCGTTTCGAAGCGTTGCGAAAGATTGGCCTGGAAGATGTCGCCTGCATGGATGTACTCGATCACACGGGCGACGGCGCTTTCATATTCTTCGCGAGTGAAGTTCGAGCGAAGCGGGCGCGGCGCGGCGGGAAGTGCGGTCATGCTGCGGCGGGGCGGGGCGATGCGCGCCCGGATATCGGCAAGCCGCTCGGCGGCACGAGCCTTGCGCTTCGCCTCGTTCCTTTCCGGCAATCCGGTCGAGACGATGAAGGCACGGTGCGCGATCATGTCGAATGCGAGCACCGTGTCGTAGAAGCCGAGCGCCATGTCCGGCAGGTGCTGGTCGTCCGTGGCGAAGGGAGGCATCTCCGGCGGCAGGCGCTCGAGCGTCCGGCCGAGGCCGTAACCGAAAAAGCCCGCGGTTCCGCCGGCAAAGGGCGGCAGGCTCTCATACCGGCCGGCAGCGGGAAGCTCTGCGAGTTTCCGCTTCAGCAAGTCGAAAGGCTTTCCGCCTTCCTCGACGCGAAGCGTCAGCGTATCGAAGGGCGAGACGGCGATGAAGCTCCAGCGGCCATGGAGGCTCGCATCCTTCCCCGGCCCCGCGGTCGCGCTGTCGAGAAGAAGCGCGAACGGTTCCTGCGCGAAGTTTGCGAAAACTTCATGCGGCAATATCCATTCCAGCTCTTCGACGAGCGGCTTCATCTCGGGTCGGACTTTCTTCTGCCGTCAGTTCGTTTCCGCCGGATCGGTGCCGCAGCTCTTGCAGCGGCGCGATTCCATGCGGGCGAGGGGGCCGCGCGGTTTTCCCGCGGCGCCGGGAGAGGTGAGCCGCGCTTCCTGTTCACCGAGGAAGCGCAGGATGAGCCCGCCCACGAGTTTCGGGTCGACCACGCCGATCGTGTGGCCCATGCCCGGATAGGAGCGGAGCTGCGCCTGCGGCACGAGTTCCATCAGGCGCTCCGCATGCGCGTAAGGCACCACTTCGTCCGCCTCGCCCCAGATCGCAAGGACGGGCAGGGAGGAGGCGCCCACCGCGGAATAATAGGTGTCGGCCGTTTCGAGCGGATAATGCCGCATGGTCGAGAGCAGCGCGTCGCCATAGCCGCGATATTGAAGCTGGCGGTTCACGGCGGCGAGAAGGGGGCCGGGATTTGGAATGTTCTTCGCTTCCTGGGCCGCCGCCGCATAGAACATCTTTGTGCCGAAGAGGCGGATGATCCAGTCGCCGATCACCGGACGCATCAGCATTTCGGTGCGCGCGTTGGAAAGCTTGCCGAGGCCCGCCGGCGCGATGAGCGTCATCGAGCGGATGCGTTCGGGGTGGCGCGCGGCAAAGACGGTGACGATGGCGCCACCCATGGAATAGCCGACAATGTCGACGCGGCGGTTTGCGCCCACTGCGTCGAGCAAGCCGGAAAGCTGGCGGTCGAAGAGGTCGGCGTCATAGATCGTCGCCGGGCGGTCGGAGAGGCCGCGGCCGTAATTGTCGAAGGCGAGAACGCGGTAGCCCGCATCGGTGAGCGGCTTGACATAATCCGCCCAGATCACCGAGGGCGTTGCAAAGCCGTGGATGAGCACGACGAGCTGGCCGTTCTCCGGTCCCTCCAGGCGGTAATGCACGGTGCCGTCCGGCAGGTCGATGAAGCTGTAGGCGATGCCGTCGGCAAGGAGCTTCTCCCGGGCGTCCGCGTCGAGCGCGGCGCGCGCGCGGCCAGCCGCCCAATAGCTCATCAGCATGATGAGCGCGATCGCTGCGAGAAGTACGCCGACTGCCTTCACATAGGTCATGAACCGGGCACCATTGCCGTTTTGTCCTCGCCGGAGCCTTCCCCTGCGGAAGGCCGTTGCCGGCGCAGTCTAGTGCCTCGCCCGTCCGGCCACAATTGCCCGCGCAGGGTTGCGGGCACGCGGAAATGCAGGCTTGATGCGGGCAAAAGCGGCGTAGCCGCGGCAGGTCAGGGAGATGAAAATGGCTGATGCATTCAAGGAAAAGGTATTGGCGGGCAAGGTGGCTTTCGTCGCCGGCGCGTCCAGCGGGATCAATCTCGGCATCGCGCAGCATTTTGCGCGGGCGGGCGCGAAGATTGCGCTGATCAGCCGGAGCCATGAGAAGATCACGGCGGCGGCGAAGACGATTACGGATGAAGGCTTCGACGCGATTGGCCTCGCCGCCGACGTGCGTGACTTCAATTCGGTCGATCAGGCGCTCGCGACGACGCAGCAGCAGTTCGGCAATATCGATATCGTGATTTCCGGTGCGGCTGGCAACTTCGTGGCGCCTGCGCTCGGCATGTCGTCCAACGGCTTCAAGACGGTGGTCGATATCGACCTGATCGGCACCTTCAACGTGCTGCGTGCCTCCTTCCAGTATCTCAACCGGCCGGGCGCCTCGCTCATCTCCATCACGGCGCCGCAGGCGGTAAATCCATCGCTCTTCCAGGCGCATGTCTGTGCGGCGAAAGCCGGCATCAACATGCTGACGAAGTGCCTTGCGATGGAATGGGGCCCGGCAGGCGTCCGCGTCAACGCGATCTCGCCCGGCCCCATCGCCGACACGGAAGGCATGGCGCGGCTCGCGCCGACGCCGGAAATGGAAAAGGCGATCAAGTCGCGCATCGCCATGCGGGACTACGGCACCAAGACCGATATTGCCGATACGGCGCTTTTCCTGTCGACCGACAATGCCAAATACATCACCGGCACCATCGTCGATTGCGATGGCGGCTCGAAGCTCGGCGATGCGGGCGGCGATGCACTGGGGGACTTCAAATAACGACAGACAAGAAATAGAGGGAGGAGAGGATATGGCCCAGGCACCGAAGATCGCTCCGGCGGATTTCACCTGTCTGCTCTACGAGGTGCGCGACCATGTCGCCATCGTCACGATCAACCGCCCGGACCGGCGCAATGCGCTGAACCGGCGCGCCTATGACGAGGTGGAGGCGGCGTTTCGTGCCGCCTCGGCCGATCCGGAGGTGCGCTGCGTGATCGTGACCGGCTCCGATCCCGCCTTCTGTTCGGGCGAGGACGTGAAGGAAATGATGACCGGCGAGCAGCACGATGCGAGCGTGACGCGGCTCACTTCCGTCAGGCCGGAGCCGACGCCCGCCGCCGTTGCCGCGCTCGAGTGCGACCGGCCGGTGATCGCGGCGGTCAATGGCGCCGCCGTCGGCTGGGGCATGGAGCTCACGCTGTTCGCCGATATCCGCATCGCCTCCGAACAGGCGAAATTCGGCGAGATATTCATCAAACGCGGCCTCGTCAGCGATGTAGGCGGGCTGTGGCGGCTGCCGGCGATCGTGGGGCCCGCCAAGGCCGCCGAACTTCTCTTCACAGGCGACGTGATCGATGCGGCGGAAGCGGGTCGTATTGGTCTTGTCAGCGAGGTTGTGCCGCATGGCGAGCTCATGGAGCGGGCGAAGGCGCTTGCCGCGCGCATAGCCGTCAATCCGCCGCTGGCGCTCCGCTACATGAAGGAGGGACTTCGCCGCACCTCTTATGGCGACCTGCGCGAAATCGGTAGCTGGGTCAGCGGCACACTGGGTAAGCTCTTCCAGACGGAAGATCATCGCGAGGGCGTGCGCAGTTTCCTTGAAAAGCGTGCGCCCGAATTCAAGGGACGCTGACACCGGGCATGGCGCTGTTCTTCGATCAGGAATGGTTCGACGCGAAGCTGAAGGCGGCGGGGCGCACGCGCGACGATGTCGCGGCGGCGCTCCGGCTTGCCCGCGCCCAGGTCGATGAAATCTGGAAAGACCAGCGCGAGCTCGCGCCGCAGGAGGTAAGCATTCTCGCGGGGCTTCTCGGCGAGGCGCCGGCGGCGGTGGCGAACAAGGCGGGCGTTTCGACGCCCGTTCCGGCGGCACCGCAATCCGGCGATGCCGCGGTGATGGCCAGGCTCGCCGAGATGGAGGCGCGCCTCGTCCGGATCGAACGGGCGATTGCCGATCTCCAGTCGCTCATTCTTGCGACACGCACCAGTTGAGCAGTTCCATGCGCGATCTTCATTTCCCCGGCCGTTCGACCGTTCATTCCGTCAACGGCATGTGCGCCACATCGCAGCCGCTGGCTGCGGAGGCGGCCATTTCCATTCTGCGCGCGGGCGGCAATGCCATGGACGCGGCGGTTGCGGCGAGCGCGGTTCTCTGCGTGGTCGAGCCCTACAATACGGGGATCGGGGGCGACTGCTTCGTGCTGCTGTCGAAGGGCGGCAGCGGCGACATTGTCGGCTTCAACGGCTCCGGCCGGGCGCCGAAGGCGTTGACGCTCGACAAGCTGAAGGCGGCGGGCGGTACGCTGGCGCTCAACAGCGTTCATTCCGTGACAGTTCCCGGCGCGATCGATGCATGGGCGCGGCTCGTCGAGGATCACGGCCGGATGGAACTTGGCCGCATCTTCGAACCCGCGATCAGGCTCGCCGAAGAGGGCTTCGCGCTTGCGCCGCGCATTGCGCAGGAGTGGCAGTTTCTGGAAGAGCACCTCGCCCATGATGCGGATGCGACGGCGCACTATACGAATGGCGGCAAGGCGCCCGATACGGGCGACAGGTTCCGCCTGCCCGTGCTCGCCCGAACCTTGCGTACCATCGGCGAGAAGGGCCGCGACGCCTTCTATCAAGGCGCCATCGCGGACGACATGGTCAAGAAGCTACGCTCGCTTGGCGGCTTCCATACGCCTGAAGACTTCGCTTCGCACCGCGGCGACTATGTGACGCCCATCCGCACCGCCTATCGCGGGCGGGAAATCTGCGAAATTCCGCCAAGCGGGCAGGGCATCACCGCGCTCCTCATGCTGAACATCCTGGCGCGGTTCGATCTCGGCAAACTCGATCCGCACGGACCGGAGCGTTTTCATCTCGAGATGGAAGCAGCGAGGCTTGCCTATGACATTCGCGACAGGCATGTCGCCGATCCGGGCTTTGCCGATGTGCCGGTGGACTGGATGCTGTCGGAGAAGCTCGCCGATGAACTTGCGGCGCGGATCATGCCGGATCGCAGGATCGAGGATCTTTCCTCGCTGCGCGATCCGCTCAATCGGGACACGGTCTGTCTGACCGTGGTGGACCGCGACCGGAACGCCGTTTCCTTCATCAATTCGCTTTTCTTCGGCTTCGGCACCGGCATTCTCGCGCCGGAATCGGGCGTCATGTTCCAGAACCGCGGTTCCGGCTTCGTGATGGAGGAAGGACATCCGAACTGCGTCGAGGGCGGCAAGCGCCCCCTTCACACGATCATTCCGGCCATGATGGTGGAGAAGGGCCGCGCGGTCATGCCGTTCGGCGTCATGGGAGGCGCCTATCAGGCGGTCGGCCATGTGCATGTCGCAACCAATATACTCGATTACGGCATGGATGTGCAGGAAGCACTCGACAGTCCGCGTGCCTTTCCCGGCGCAGATGCGCTCGATGTGGAGCGAGGCTTGTCCGCGGCAACACGGGAGGGTCTTGCGGCGCGCGGGCACAAGATCAAGGAGACTTTCCTGCCGCATGGCGGCGGCCAGGCGATCTTCATCGATCACGAGCGGGGAACACTGGTCGGCGGCTCCGGTCCGCGCAAGGACGGCGCCGCCATCGGCTATTGATAGCCGTCAGAGCTTGCGTTCGCGGCGCGGGCGAAGCGTCTCGGTCAGGAGGTCGGGCAACATGTCGGCCTCGATATAGGCAGCGGTCGCCTGTTGCCGCCTTTCTTCCTTCCGGTATTGCGAGCGGCCGAGGTTTCCGAGCTGGTCGACATATTGGGCGAGGAAGGAGGCGACCGGACGCGTCGAGGTGAGGTGCGGGCGGCCAAGTGCGGCGGTGGAGATGCTTTCGAAGTCGGGCAGCGGCGCCTGCCCGCTGCGCTGGGCGCGCGTCGCTTCTTCCCTCCGCCTCAGCGCGGGAAGATTTCTGCCTATTCCTTGTGCCGGCAATATGCCTGACATGTCTTGTCCCCCGAATGGTCCGCGCCGCCCGCGCGATCCCATCTACGGTGCTGCGTTCAATCTGTTGCACGCAGCAGCAAGAAGCCTGCCATGAGTCTGCGGTGATTTGGAGAGCGGAAAGCCGCGTTCATGTTTCGCAACGGCACAGAATCGCGAATTAACCAAACTATTTAAAGGTTTAGTGGTTACGCGGCTTCTCGAAATTTTAACAGCTTGAAAGCGATGATGCAGTCAAGGGCGCCAGAACAGCGCCTTGAATGGGGCATTGGGCCTCGAGTTAACGAACGCGGCAGGAGCGGTGTTGTGGACTCGAAGACGCAGGAAGCGCGCAGAGTCGATGTTGCGTATGGCTTCGGTATCATGGAAGCGCAATCGGAAGACGTGTTGAAGAGCGCGGTCACGGCTGTGGGCGATGCCGCCTACCGCTGGTCGATCGACGACGACTCGCTTTCCTGGAGCCCCGGTGCCGAATTTCTGCTCGGCGTTCCCGACATTTCCAGACTTTCCACGCATCGCGATTTCGCAACCCGTCTCGTGACCGAAGGTCCGAGCCGCTACGAGCTCATCTGCCGGTCGCGCGAGAGCGATACGGGCAATGGCGTGCCTTATGAACTCGAATATCAGATCTGCGACGATTTCGGCGGCATGCGCTGGGTCGAGGATCGCGGCCGCTGGTTCGGCGGCGCGGATGGCGCGCCTGCCGTCGCCGTGGGCGTGCTCCGCGCGATCGACGAACGCCACAAGCGCGAATCCGAACTCATCCGGCTTTCCACCTTTGATGAGCTGACCGGCCTTCTCAACCGCGTCAGGCTCAAGGAAGCGCTGACCGAAGCCATGATCGCGTCGCAGCGCGGGCGGCAGAACTCCGCCTTCCTGCTGATCGCGGTGGACAATCTTGCCCTGATCAACGATGCCTTCGGCTTCGACGTCGCGGACGAGGTGATCGTGAATGTGGGCGAGCGGCTGCGCTCGCTTGCGCGGCGCGGCGACTCGCTTGGGCGCTATGCGGGCAACAAGTTCGGGCTCGTGCTCCGCAACTGCAACGAGGAACGTCTTGGCGGCGTCTGCGAACGGCTTCTTGCGGAAGTGCGCGACAAGGTGGTGCTTACCGCCCGCGGGCCGGTGGCCGTTACCGTTTCGGCAGGTTCGATTGCGCTTCCGGGCCATGCGTCCAGCGTCGATCAGGCGCTGGCGCGCGCCGAGGAGGCACTGATCTCCGCGAAGCAGAGACTTCGCGACAGCCATGTCGTCTATACGCCGTCGCGCGAGCGAGAGAAGACGCGGCTGCGCAACATCAATGTCGCCGACGAACTGATAACCGCGCTCAACGACAAGCGCATCCGCATTGCCTTCCAGCCGATCATCGACACGATGACCGGGAAGGCGGCGCTGCATGAGTGCCTGGTGCGCATGGAGCAGCCCGATGGCAGCATCGTTTCGGCCGGGCATTTCGTGCCGGTGGCGGAGAAGCTCGGCATTATCGGATTGCTCGACTACCGCGTGATGGAACTCGCGGTCGAGGCGCTGCGCGGCCACCCCGATGTCACGCTTTCGCTCAACGTTTCGGGCCGGACGACGGCCGATCGTTTGTGGCGGGAGACGCTTGCCTCCTATCTGCAGGCAGATCGCGATCTTGCCCGGCGGCTCGTTATCGAGATCACGGAAACGGTCGCCATTCACGAAGTGGTGGAACTTACGGAATTCGTCGCCATGTTCCGCGGACTTGGCTGCAAGATTGCGATCGACGATTTCGGCGCAGGCTACACCTCGTTCCGCAACCTGAAGATGCTCGACGTCGATCTCGTGAAAATCGACGGCTCCTTCGTCATCGATCTTGCGACGAATCCGGACAACCAGTTCTTCGTGCGGACGCTGGTCGACCTCGCGCGCAACTTCAACCTGCCGACCGTCGCCGAATGGGTCAGCAATGCTGAGGAGGTCGAGATGCTGAAAAATCTCGGCGTCCAGTACATGCAGGGCTTCTATCTCGGCGAGCCGGTCATGGCGCTGCCGCGCAGCGGCCCGGCGCTGGTTTCGAGCCGTAGCACCGCCTGATCTCGCGAACCGGTTATTTCTTCGACAGCGCTTCGAGCTGCGCCTGCATCTGCGCGAGCTGCTTCTTCAATTCGTCGAGTTCGCCGCCCGTCTTGCCGGGTTCGGCTTCCGCCTTTTCCGGCTTCGGCTGATCCTTCGGCTCGCCCCGGCCCGTGGAAGGGCGCGAGAAGGGCGAGAACATGCGCATGGCATTGTCGAACATTTCGAGGTTCTGACGGATCTGGTCCTCGAACTGAGTCAGCCTTTCGCGGCCGCCCAGCGCGCTCGTCACGCGGTGGCGCAGTTTTTCCTGCTCCTTGGAAAAACTGTTCATGCTCATTTCGAGATAGGAGGGAATGAAGCTCTGCAGACTGTCGCCATAGAAGCGGATGAGCTGGCGGAGGAAATTGATCGGCAGGAGATTCTGTCCCTTGCCTTCCTCCTCGAAGATGATCTGCGTCAGCACGGAGCGCGTGATGTCTTCGCCGGTCTTTGCGTCGCGAACCACGAATTCCTTGCTCTGCTTGACCATCTCGCAAAGGTGGTCGAGCGTCACATAGCTCGACGTCGCCGTGTTGTAGAGGCGGCGGTTCGCGTATTTCTTTATAACGATGACATCATCGTCCGTGGATGAAGTCTTTTTTGCCACGGCTTTCCCACTCTCTCGCTAGAGCTTATACCCGGCGGAACCCTTATCCCCTCAGATCTGGCAATTTGCATTGCCGGCGGGTTCCTTGCCCCTGTCTTTCGGCATTGTGACGCGGTATTGTTGCGCTGCGCAAGTCCCGCATTGCGATGCACCGAAAACAGCCGTCCCGGCATTCCATGAAGCCGGGAAGAGGAGAGCGGTGTTTCGCCGGGCCGCGCGGCCAATATCATGCGGCCCGACGCCCGGGCCGGTTCCAGGGAGCAGAGCCATGAGCAAATCCGGTACCGAGGTGGTCATTGTCGGCGCGGCGCGCACAGCCGTCGGCGCGTTCAACGGCGTATTTGCGGGCCTGCCGGCGCATGAACTCGGCCGGGTGGCGATTTCGGCGGCCCTCGAGCGTGCGGGCATCGAGAAGGAGGCGGTGTCGGAAGTCGTGATGGGGCAGATTCTGCAGGCCGGGCAGGGGCAGAATCCGGCGCGCCAGGCCTCGGTCAATGCCGGCCTGCCGGTCGAAGTGCCCGCCTGGAGCGTCAATCAGCTTTGCGGTTCGGGCCTTCGCGCGGTGGCGCTCGGCTATCAGGCGATCGTCAACGGCGACAGCGAGGTCGTGGTGGCCGGCGGTCAGGAAAGCATGAGCCAGGCGCCGCATGCCGCGTATCTGCGGGCCGGACAGAAAATGGGCTCGCTCGATTTCGTCGACACGATGATCAAGGACGGTCTCTGGGACGCCTTCCACGGCTATCATATGGGCCAGACGGCGGAGAATGTGGCCGCGCGCTGGCAGATCACCCGCGACGAGCAGGACGCATTCGCCGTCGCCTCGCAGAACAAGGCCGAAGCCGCGCAGAAGACGGGCAAGTTCAAGGACGAGATTGCGCCTGTCACGATCAAGACACGCAAGGGCGATACGGTTGTGGACAGCGACGAATATATCAAGCATGGCGTGACGCTCGACGGCATCAAGGGCCTGAAACCGGCCTTCCAGAAGGATGGCGGCACCGTGACGGCGGCGAATGCTTCCGGGATCAATGATGGCGCCGCGGCGGTCGTGCTGATGGATGCGGCGCGGGCGGAAAAGGAAGGCCGCAAGGTGCTGGGGCGGATCGTTTCCTGGGCGCATGCGGGCGTCGACCCGGCGGTGATGGGCACGGGGCCAATTCCTGCCTCGCGGCTCGCGCTGAAGCGCGCCGGCTGGTCTATCGACGATCTCGATCTCGTCGAAGCGAATGAAGCCTTTGCGGCACAGGCGCTCGCAGTCAACAAGGATCTCGGCTGGAACCCCGACATCGTGAACGTCAATGGCGGCGCCATCGCCATCGGCCATCCGATCGGTGCATCCGGCGCGCGCGTCTTCGTGACGCTGCTGCATGAAATGGAAAAGCGGAATGCGAAGAAGGGCCTTGCGACGCTGTGCATCGGCGGCGGCATGGGCATCGCTCTTTGCGTCGAAAGAGGCTGAAAAGGCCCGAGGTGGCAGGAGGGAGGAGACCTCTTCGCGGGGCTCCGCGCGTTTGAACTTCAGCAATAAGGGCTTTCGACAATGAACAAGGTTGCGCTCGTAACGGGCGGCACGCGCGGCATCGGCGCCGCGATTTCCCTGGCGCTACGCGACAAGGGATACAAGGTGGCGGCGAACTATGCCGGCAATGCGGAGGCGGCTGCGGCCTTTGCAAAGGAAACCGGCATCGAGACCTTCAAGTGGAATGTCGGCGACTACGACGATTGCGCGAAGGGAATTGCGGCAGTTGAAGCCGCACTCGGCCCCGTCGATGTGCTGGTCAACAATGCGGGCATCACGCGGGACGGGATGCTCCACAAGATGACGCCGCAGCAATGGCGCGAGGTGATCGCCGTCGATCTCGATTCGATGTTCAACATGTGCCAGCCGCTCATCAACGGGATGCGCGAACGCGGATTCGGGCGGATCATCAATATCTCGTCGATCAACGGCCAGAAGGGCCAGATGGGCCAGACGAATTATTCGGCGGCGAAGGCCGGTGTGATCGGCTTCACCAAGGCGCTGGCGCAGGAAGTGGCGAAGAAGGGCATCACGGTAAACTGCATCGCGCCCGGCTATATAGACACGGATATGGTGGCAGCCGTGCCGGAGAAAGTGCTCGACGGCATTATCGCGACCATTCCCGTCGGCCGCCTCGGCAAGGCGGAGGAGATCGCGCATTGCGTGAGTTTCCTCGCCGACGAGAAGGCGGGCTTCATCACCGGCGCGACGATCACGGCGAACGGCGCGCAATATATTGCCGGGTGATCCCGCCTGCATGGATAGCAAAACGCCCCGGAAAATTTCCGGGGCGTTTTCATTTCAGCTTTCCTTCGTTTCGGCGACGGACTGCAGCAGGTCGTATTCCTCGTCGCGGTCCGGGCGCGGCATGCCGGGATAGACCCAGTTGTCGAGCGGTCCGATATCGACATGGACATAAGGCGTCTTTGTCGGGTAGTAGCCCGCGCCGCCTTTGCCGAGCTTCTTTGCCACGCGGTAGAATTCTTCCGTATCGGCGAAATTCTGCGTCACGTCGATCGCCATGCCGCGCATATGGAAACTGCCCGGATCGACGCCATGGCCGCGCTTGTTCAGCCAGTCGTTCGTCTTCGGCGAGCGATAGCCCGACATGGTGTAGATGGGATTCTTCGAGCGCGTGTGGCTGTCGATCTCCCAGAGAAGGTCGAGCAGCCCCGGATGGACGTCATGCACTTCGCCGGTGCGCAAATCTCGCATGAACCATGACATACGCTTCAGCGCATCCGCATCATAGCCTTGATCCGTCCAGAAAGTGATGTCGAGCTTTTCGCCGGAATTCAGGCTCTGCATGCGGAGCGATTTCTTGTAGGGCGTCTCGGCCCGGACGATCGACGGCATGGCGATCGAGGGCAGGACGAGGAGCGCAGCGGCGCCCGCACCGAGATGAAGGACATCGCGGCGGCTTGGCTTCGGCGTTTTCTTGCGCGTTCCGGTCATGGGCAAAGGCTAGCGGAGGCTCTCCGCCGTCTCAAGCGAAGGATTTGTCAAAGGCGCGAGGGCGGCGGACAGAGGCGCGGAAGGCGCCTCCGCGCGCCTGATGGCGCCGAGCAAGGGGTCGGGCACGGCGGCGGCCAGCTCGCGCGCATCGTCGCCTGCTTCCAGTTGCACGATTTCATAGCCCTGCTGGCGGAGCGAGACGATCAGCGATGAGAGCGCTTCCGCAGTGCGGGGCTTCGTGTCGTGCATGATGAGGATGCCGCGTCCGACCGAGGCGATGTTGCGCATGGTGCGGCGCTTCACCTCGGCGGGCCCGATCTGGCGCCAGTCGTCGGAGCCGAATTCGCAGGAGAGCGTGGCTATGTTGCGGGCGCCGAGCCAGCCGATCAGCGCCGGGCTGTCGTTGAGGCCGGGGAAGCGGAAAAAGGGCAGCAGGCGCAAACGGCTTTCCTCCGAGGCGGGCGCAAGCGCCTGTTCCGCAGCCTCGAAGCCACGGCGGATTTCGCGCTGCGCGCTGGCGAGCGAGAGGTGCCGCAGATTGTTCGGATGCGACCAGGTATGCGTGCCGATGGTGTGGCCGCGCGCGGCGATGTCGCGGACGATCTCGGGGTGACGCTCGGCATAGATGCCGATGATGAAGAAGGTCGCCTTCACGCAATGTCGGTCGAGAATATCGAGGATGATGGGCGTCGTATCGGGATTGGGGCCGTCGTCGAAGGTGAAGGCGACTTGCTTGGCGGCGAGCGGCGCGGTTCGGGGGTATTGCATGGCACCGAGCGCCGGGCCGCCCTTCGTATCGATGCGGATTGCGGGGGTATCTGCAGGCGCGGTGGGATCGCCCGGGCAGGTCTCGACGGCGCCCGCAGGCAGGCTCGCGCAGGCGAGCGCGGCGCAAAAGGCCACAATGGCGAGAACCGGTTTCACCTCGAAGCCCCCCACGGACCGTTGGTGTGTCTGCCCGCAGTCTAGCCGCCCGCCCCGAGGCGGCCAGAGCGCGCCTGCCACAGGTTCAGAGGAAAATGGACCCTAGCGGCCGGGATGCCAGCCAGGCTCGGCCATTTCGAAGCCGCCAAACTCGAAACCCGGGGCAACGGTGCAGCCGACCAGCGTCCAGAGCCCCAGCGGCTCGGCGGCCTGCCATATCTGCGGCGGGATGACGATCTGCGGCCGTTCGCCCGCCTCGAGGTTCTGGCCGAGCAGGCGCGTCTGCAGGGCCGCGCCCTCTTCATAAAGCGAGAGGGCGAGGGGCCCGCCCGCATACCAGTGCCAGACTTCGGCCGCATCGACACGGTGCCAGTGCGAGCGCTCGCCCTCCCGGAGAAGGTAGTAGATCGCCGTCGAATGAGCGCGGGTGCCGCCACCCGCATCGCGGAAGGTTTCCACGAAATGGCCGCCTTCGGGATGGGGCTGCATGTCCAGCATGTCGACGATGGCGTCCGCGCTCAGGTCTCCGGGAAGGCCGGGCATATCAGAAGTTGTCCTTTCTTTTCCGCGTTTCAGCGAAGACCTCGACATCCGATGCGCCTTCGAGGCCGATGGTGCGGCGGAGATCGCGGCTTGCTGCGCGGAGGAACGGATTGGTCGCTTTTTCGAGGCCGATGGTTGTGGGCACCGTCCATTCCCCGCGGGCGCGCTTCTCGTCGACCTCCTTTGCGCGGGCAGCGAGCGCTGCGTTCTGCGGCTCGACCGTGAGGGCGAAACGGGCATTCGACTGCGTGTATTCATGCGCGCAATAGACGGTCGTGTCGTCCGGCAGCGCCATGAGCTTGCCGAGCGAGGTCCACATCTGTTGCGGCGTACCTTCGAAGAGGCGGCCGCAGCCGAGCGCGAAGAGCGTATCGCCGACAAAGGCGATGTGCTCATCGCCGAAGCTGTAGGCGATGTGGCCGCTTGTGTGGCCCGGCACGTCGATCACACGGGCGCGCGCGGCACCGAGCTCGACGATGTCGCCTTCGCCGACGGCACGGTCGATGCCGGGGATTTTATCCTGCTCGCCTTTCGGGCCGATCACTATGCAGCCGGACTTTTCCTTGAGTTCAAGATTGCCGCCCGCATGGTCGAAATGGTGATGCGTGTTGAAGATGTGGGTCAGCTTCCAGCCCTTTGCCGCCAGCGCATCGAGGATCGGCTTCACGTCCGGCGTGTCGATAGCCGCGGTCGCGCCCGATGAAGGTTCGTGGACGAGATAGCCGTAATTGTCGTTCAGACAGGGAAACTGGTGGATTTCGAGCCTGGCCATGGAAGTCCTCCGCGCCGTCTTCATTTCCGGTTCTTTAGCGTGATCCGACTAACCTAGTGCGCTTCACCCCCCGCGTGAACCCGGCACGCACCAATGAAATTTGCTAGACTCTGCCCATGCATATGGACGTGATCGACCTCAGGGATTTTTACGGGCGGGCGCTGGGGCGTGTCGCGCAGCGGCATATTGCCGGGCGTATCGCAAAGCTCTGGCCCAATCTGCGCGGGCTCAATGTGCTCGGGCTCGGCTTCGCGACGCCCTATCTTGCACCCTGGCTCGGGGAGGCGCAGCGCGTGATCGGCCTCATGCCGGCGCGGCAGGGCGTGATGCGCTGGCCGGCGGAAGGAAAATGCCTCACCGGCCTTGTCGATGAGCTCGAACTGCCGCTTCCCGAAGAGAGCATGGATCGTGTACTCGTTATCCATGGGCTTGAGGCGAGCGAGGCGATGCGCGGCATGTTGCGGCAGGTTTGGCGCGTGCTCGCGCCGGGGGGCCGCGTGCTCATCGTGGTGCCGAACCGGCGGGGTCTCTGGGCGCGGCGCGATGCGACGCCGTTCGGTCACGGTCAGCCGTTCTCGCGCGGGCAGCTCACACAGCTCCTGCGGGAATCCATGTTCTCGCCATCCGCCTGGGAGGTTGCGCTTTTCGCGCCGCCTTTCGACTGGCGCCCGCTCGTTCGCTCCGCCGCTGCATGGGAAAGGGCAGGGCAAGTGCTCTGGCCGCGTTTTTCAGGCGTTATCCTGGTCGAAGCCACAAAGCAGATTTATGCCGCCTCGCAGCCTTCCCTCACCGCGCGCGCCAAGGCACGGGTGAGGGCCATCGCGCCGATGCCGGCGCCTGTGCCCGCGCCGCGCGTGACGCCGCTCGAAAAGGGCTGAGGCTCAGTTCCGCCGCGACAGGAGAAAGACGGCGTCGCTTGCGAAGAGGTTGGCCAGCGTGCCGGGATTTGAAATCCGCCGCGCCTTGTCGCCGGTCAGGATCACCGCATCCTCGATATCGAGGCCGAGGTCGTCGCAGAGGGCGGCGAAGTCGAGCAACGTACAGAGATGGATGTTCGGCGTGTCATACCAGCTATGACCGAGCGACCGGGTTTCCGGCATGCGGCCGTCGAAGAGCAGCTTCAGGCGGACGCGCCAATTGCCGAAATTCGGGAAGGAGACGACGACGCGCCTGCCGATGCGTTTCATGGCGCGCAGCACTTCCTTCGGATTGCGCGTCGCCTGGATGGTCTGGCTGAGGATCACATAGTCGAAGGCGTCGTCCGGATAGTCGGCAAGATCGGTATCGGCGTCGCCCTGCACCACGGCAAGGCCCCGCGTCACCGAGGCGTTCACGCCTTCCTGGCTGAGTTCGACGCCACGGCCATCCACATTCTTCTTCGACTGGAGCAATGCAAGAAGATCGCCATCGCCGCAGCCGACATCGAGCACGCGCGAGCCCGGCGCGATCATCTCCGCGATGAGATCGAGGTCGATGCGGCCATCGACATGCCCCGACATGCCGCTCATGCGCCGATGCCCTTTGCGCGCGCGGCGCTGCCGATGAAGCCGCGCAAGGTCGCGAACATTTCCGGCTCGTCGAGCAGGAAGGCATCATGACCCTTGTCGGTCTTGATCTCGACGAAGCTCACTTTCGCCGCCGCCGCGTTCAGCGCATGCACGATCTGGCGGTTGTCCGACGTCGGAAACAGCCAGTCGCTGGTGAAGGAGACGACGCAGAAGCGGGACTTCGTGCCCCTGAAGGCATTCGCGAGCACGCCGCCGAAATCGGCCGCGAGATCGAAATAATCCATGGCGCGGGTGATGTAGAGATAGGAATTCGCATCGAAACGGTCGACGAAGGTCGAGCCCTGATGGCGCAGATAGCTTTCGATCTGGAAATCGGCGTCGAAGCCATAGGTGATGCTGTCGCGGTCCTGCAAGTTGCGGCCGAACTTGCGGTGCAGCGCCGCTTCCGAGAGATAGGTGATATGCGCGGCCATGCGCGCGACGGCAAGGCCCTTCGCAGGGTTCGTGCCATGCGCGAGATAGGCGCCCTGCTTCCATTCCGGGTCGGCCATGATTGCCTGGCGGCCGACTTCATGGAAGGCGATGTTCTGGGCCGAATGGCGCGCGGCGGTCGCAATCGGGATCGCGGAGAAGACGCGGTCGGGATAGGCAGCCGCCCATTGCAGCACCTGCATGCCGCCCATGGAGCCGCCGATGACGCAGAAAATCTCGCCGATGCCGAGCTTGTCGAGCAGCATGGCCTGGGCGCGGACCATGTCCGCAATGGTGATGACAGGAAAATCGAGGCCGTAGGGGCGCCCCGTCGACGGGTCGATATCCCGGGGGCCGGTCGTTCCCATGCAGCCGCCGATGACATTCTGGCAGATCACGAAAAAGCGGTCGGTGTCGATGGGCTTGCCAGGGCCGATCATGGAGGTCCACCAGCCGGGCTTGCCGGTATGGGGCTGGGTGCTTGCGGCGTACTGGTCGCCGGTCAGCGCGTGGCAGACGAGGACCACGTTCGACTTCGCGGCATCGAGTTCGCCATAGGTCTCGTAGGAGATGGTGAAGGGGCTCAGTTCCACGCCGCAATCGAGCGCCAGCGGCTCGGCGGGGCCGAATGTCGCCAGTGCGCGCCGCACCCGGATTCCGGCCTCCTCGAACTCTGTGCTGTAGGGGCCGGAATCGCCCTCCGGGCGCCCGGCCTTGCCGATCGTGTTCATAGCGCCTCTGGGCCCTTGAGGGCGGCTGTGCGGCCCCGGAGCGGGCGCTCAGGCCCCCGCCAAACAGGCTGCATAGCTAGGGATGCACCCCCCGAAATGTCAATGTTTTCTTTTGATTTTAATGGGTTGCCCTCGTATGAATAGCCCTCCCGCGGGGAGGGCAAGAGGCTCGTCTTGCGGACCAGAATTTCGTCCGGTGAAGCAGAATGACGAGCGAGACGACCACGCCCCAGCAAGCCTTGGCCGATGTCCGCAAGGAGATCGATGCCATCGACGATGCGCTGCATGACCTGCTGCTCAAGCGGACGGAGCTCGTCGTCGCCGTGGCCGAGGCTAAAGCACGCGCCGCCAGCGAGGCGGGCGAGGGGAGTTTCGTGGCTTTCCGGCCGGGCCGGGAGGCCGAGGTGCTGCGCCGGCTCGCGGCGCGCCATGGAGGACGGCTGCCGCTCCGCGTGCTGGTGCGGCTCTGGCGCGAGATCATGTCGGCCATGACGCGGATACAGGGGCCGTTCCGGGTCGATGTCCATGGCGGCGAGGGCAAGGCGCTCGGTTTCTGGGATCTGGCGCGGAACTATTACGGCTCGACCACGCCGATGGAGCTTCATGGCGAAGCGCGCGAAGTGCTGCGCCGCGTCTCGCAGGACCGCTCCGCGGTCGGCGTCCTGCCGGAGCCCGAAGCCGGGGATGGCGACCACTGGTGGGTGGGACTTGCGACGGGCGGTGTGACCGGCATGCGGATCGTGGCGCGTCTTCCTTTCGTGGAGCTCGAAAAAGATGCCGAGGCGGCGCGTGCGCTGGTGCTCGCGCATAGCGACTTCGACAGGACGGGCGACGACACGGCGCTTGTGGCTATTTCCTCGACGGAAAGCCTCAGCGATACGCGCGTGGCCGCGCTGGCAAAAGCCGCTGGGCTCGAGGGGCGCCGCATTGCGAGCGCGAAGGTCGAAAATGGTTCGGCGTCGCATCTCTATCTTCTCGCGCTTCCGTACCATATCGAGGACGGCGACGAGCGGCTTCGGGCGATGGTCGCAGAGCCTGTGACCGATGCGCGGCTTCTCGGTGGTTATGCCAATCCGCTGCATATCGAGCGCGATGGCGAGTGAGAAAATCATGAAACGTCCCGAGCCTCAGAAGGGCATTCTCGAAATCGAAGCCTATGTCGGCGGCCGCGCCAATGCGGACGGAGCGGGCAAGGTCTACAAGCTCTCGGCGAATGAAACGCCGCTGGGACCGAGCCCGCATGCGCGCGAGGCATTCATTGCGGCGGCGCAAAGCCTGGAGCTCTATCCGGATGGTGGCGCAGAAGAACTGCGGAGCGCGATTGCCAAGCGCTACGGGCTTGCGACGGACAGGATCGTCTGCGGCGCGGGCTCAGACGAGCTGCTGCATCTTCTCGCCCAGGCCTATCTCGGCGAGGGCGACGAGGCGATTTCGACGGAGCACGGATTTCTCGTCTATCCGATCGTCACCAAGGCGGCGGGCGCGACGCCGATCATCGTGAAGGAGAAGAACCTCCGCACGGATGTGGACGCGATCCTCGCCGCCGTGACGGCGAAGACGAAGATCGTGTTCATCGCCAATCCGAACAATCCGACGGGGAGCTATCTGCCGTCCGACGAAGTGCGCCGGCTGCAGGCGGGTCTTCGTCCGGACATCCTGCTCGTGCTCGATGCGGCCTATAGCGAATATGTCGGCCGGAACGATTACGAAGCGGGAATCGAGCTCGTCGCGACCTGCGAAAATGTCGTGATGACGCGTACCTTTTCGAAGATCTATGGCCTCGCGGCGCTGCGGCTCGGCTGGATGTATGCGCCGGCGCATATCTGCGATGTGGTGAACCGTATTCGCGGACCCTTCAACGTCTCGATCCCGGCGCTGAAGGCGGGTGTCGCCTCGATCCTCGATACGGCGCATGTCGAGAAGGCGCGCGCGCATAACGACAAGTGGCTCGGCTGGCTCACCGAAGAGATCGGCAAGCTCGGGCTCGAGGTGGCGCCGAGCGTTGCGAACTTCCTGCTGATCCGCTTCCCGACGGAGCAGGGCAGGACGGCGCGTGACGCCGACGCCTTCCTGATGAAGCGCGGGCTCATCCTGAGGCAGATGGTGAGCTACGGGCTTCCGGATTGTCTGCGCCTCACCGTTGGGCCTGAAGAGGCGAACCGCCTTGTGGTTGCGGCGCTTGCGGAATTCGTGGGACGGAAGGCAGGCGCGGCATGAGCGGCGCATTCCACTTCGAGCGCGTGGCGATCGTCGGCCTCGGCCTGATCGGCGGATCGCTCGGCCATGCCGTCAAGCGGGCGGGGCTTGCGCGCCATATTGCGGGGCACGCCCGTTCAGAGGCGACGCGAAAGCGCGCGCTCGAGATCGGCTTTGTCGACAGCGTGCATGAGAGCGCCGCTGAGGCTGCGAAAGATGCCGATCTTGTCGTCGTCTGTACGCCGGTCGGCGCGCTTGGGCCGGTCGCAGCGGAAATCGAACCGCATCTCAAGAAGGGTGCGATCCTCACCGATGTCGGTTCGGTCAAGCTCGCCGTCATTCGCGATATGGGCCCGCATGTGCCGGAAGGCGTGCATTTCATTCCAGGCCATCCGATTGCGGGCACCGAAGAGAGCGGGCCGGATGCGGGCTTTGCCGAATTGTTCGAAGGGCGCTGGTGCATTCTGACGCCGGTGCCGGGCACGGATCAGGCGGCAGTCGACAAGCTCAATGCCTTCTGGACGGCCTGCGGCTCGAAGGTCGATGTGATGGAGCCGAAGCACCACGATCTCGTACTTGCGATCGTGAGCCATCTGCCGCACATCATTGCCTATAACATCGTCGGCACGGCGAGCGATCTCGAGACGGTGACGCAATCGGAAGTCATCAAATATTCGGCATCCGGTTTCCGCGATTTCACACGGCTCGCGGCCTCCGATCCGACGATGTGGCGCGATATCTGCCTCAACAACAAGGAGCCGATCCTCGAAATGCTCGGGCGTTTTTCCGAGGATCTGACGGCGCTGCAGCGTGCAATCCGTTGGGGCGACGGCGACAAGCTGTTCGATCTTTTTACGCGCACCCGCGCGATCCGCCGTTCCATCGTGGATGCGGGCCAGGACATTGCCGCACCGAATTTCGGCCGTAACCCGACGCATGCGCAGCCGGGCGGCAAGCAGGATCAGTAAAGCGGTTCAAGCTCGGCGATGGCGAGCGGCCCGAGATAGAGGCGGCCCTCGCGCATGATGACGGGGACCTGAACCTCGTCCGAACGATTGCCCTGGAACTGCGACACCAGCGTGAGCCCCGCAAGCGCGAGGCGTGCTTCCTCTTCCTTCACAAAGCCTTCGCGTTCCATCGCGTCGAGAAGGCCCCTGAAATCCTTCACGCGCGCATTGAGCTGGCCTTCGGGGCGGTTTCGCCGGTCGAGCGCGAGTTCGCCGCTCGCGGTGAGATCAAGCGGGCCCCATTTCACGATGAGATCGGAGATTGCCAGCGTGCCGCCGCTGTTGCGCCAGGCGTCGAGCAGTTCGACAGCGCTCACATGGGGCGTATCGGGCACGGACCGGAGTCGCGCCTGCATGAGAAGATGCTCGATGCTGTTCCCCAGTACCGGCAGGCGCTGCGCCCCCTCGACCTCGACGCCTTCCGTGCGCAGCGCGAAATCGTAAGCCGCGGGCAGAACATCTTCCTCTTCCGTCAGGGCGGGGCGAGCGTGAAGCTGGAGTCGCGTGACGCGAAGCCGCTCGCTGTCGCGCCCTGCGCGGCTGTGCCCTGCATCGAGATCGTTCACATCGACGGCGATACGGCCGACAGGCATTTCCTTCAGATCGACATAGCTCGCCTGCGCCTTTTCGACGGTGGCGCGGATTTCATTTGTGTGGCCGTTCCGGATGTCGCGATAGGTGATCGCGTGTTCCTGTCCGAAAGTCAGCACGGCGTGGCGAAGATTATAGGGCAGGAGGGCGACGGCGGCGCGGTCCGAGCGCCATTCCCATTGTTCCGGCGCGGCGGGGGCGCTCAAGGCGGGATGCCGGAAATCTGCTTCGATCCGGTAGGGATAGCCGCGCATGGAGAAATCGCTCCAACCTGTCACAAGGCCGTTCGGCGGATTGGCGGAAAAAGCTTCGACCTGCTTGCGGATTTCGTCCGTCACGATGAACCAGTAGACGGTATAGGCGGCGACAAGAAAGAGCAGCGCCAAGGCCGGCCCGGCGATGCCCCAGCGAATACCCGATTTGGGTTCCGTCACATCTGTCATCTTCTCAGGCGTCATCCTGTCAGATCGTCCTTCTTTGCCTGTGTCTCGCGCTCATGACTATAGTGGCCGCGCGAAGGGGTGCCAGAATGAAGGATTTATGGGTCTTTGGATATGGGTCGCTGATGTGGCGGCCGGGATTCGAGCATGAGGAACGCCGTCCCGCCTTGTTACGCGGTTACCACCGCTCCTTCTGCGTCTATAGCCATGTCCATCGCGGCACGCCGGAGAAGCCCGGACTTGTGTTCGGGCTCGATGCGGGCGGCGCCTGCCGCGGCGTCGCCTTCCGGGTGGAAGCCGACCGCGCCGAGGAGACGAAGCGCTACCTGCAGGCGCGCGAACAGGTCACGCTTGTCTATCGCGATGTCGTGAAGCGGGTGGAACTTGTCGATGGCGGCGGAACCGTCGAGGCGTTGTGCTTCGTGGTCGACCGCAAACACTCGCAATATGCGGGACGGCTCGATTTCGATACGCAGGTGCAGCTCATCGCCGAGGGCGAGGGCCAGTCGGGTCGGAACCCGGACTATCTCGAAAGCACGGTGCGCCATCTCGACGAGGCGGGCATAGCCGATGAAGGGCTCACCCGGCTCTGGCACGCCGTAGAGCAGCGGCTGCATCGATCTCCGGCGCTTCCGTAAAGCGGCCGAGATTTTCGAGCGCGAGCAGGATGTCATTCTGACGCGCTTTGCCGAGTTTCATGCCGGGCTCGAGCCAGAGCCCCTTCACTTCGAGGCGGCCCTCCGCGCGATGCGCCTTCAGATCGGCGCGGCCGACAAAGCGGTCTCCCTCGATCAGCGGCAGAACGTAATAGCCATATTTGCGCTTCTGTTCTGGCACGAAAATTTCGATGCGATAGTCGAAGCCGAAAAGGCGCATGGCGCGCTTGCGGTCGCGGATCGCGGGATCGAAGGGCGACAGCAGGCGCATGGGCAAGGGCGGTTCTTCGGCGGCGGCAAGGCGAGCCTCGATGTCTGTCGGTGCCAAGGCGGTCTTCCACGAGCCATCCGCGCCTTCGACCGAGACTTCGGCAATCTCCTTCCGCTTCAGCGCTTTTGCGGTCCAGGCCTTCGCGTCGGCAATGGAGACCAAGTGCCAGAAGGCGGCGATCTCCTGCGCGGTGGCAAAGCCGAGCCGATCGAGCGCGGCGCGGCAGGCCCAGTCCTTCATTGCGCTTTCGGACGGTCTTGCAAGTCGGTATTCGTTCGGGATCACGCGCTCGGCAAGGTCATAAACCTTTTCGAAGCCCTCGCGCCGGGCGATCGCGACCTCGCCCGTACGCCAGAGCAGTTCGAGCGCCGTCTTGGAGGGGCCCCAGCCCCACCAGCCTCCGGCCCCCTTGTCCTCGAAGTCGCGCGCCATCAAGGCGCCTTCCCGGCGGAGCCTGCGGCGCACATTGCGCAGCACCTTCTCGCCTTCGGGGCCGAAGCGTTCCTGCCAGCGCGGGTTTGCCTCGATCTTCACCCGGGCGGCACGAAACCGATGCCGCCAATAGGGGTAGAATTCCATGGGGATCAGCGAGGCATCATGCGTCCAATGCTCGAAAAGCGACGCCTCTTCATGGTGCAGGGAATGGAGATGTTCGCGGCGATAGGACGGCGCGCGAGAGAAGAGAATCATGTGATGTGCGCGCTCGACCGCATTGACGGAATCGAGCTGAACGAAACCGAGGCGGCGAACCAGTGCCAGCGTCTCGGCCGTCTCGTGGGGCGAAGCGCTTTCGCCTGTCAGCGCATGATGATCGAGGAAGAGGCGGCGCGCATCGGCGTTGCGGATTTCGAGTTTGCTCATGCGGCGAGTCTAGCCGAGTCGCATGGCGGGCGCTCGCCGAAGCCGGACCTCAGGCTCGGGGTTCATAGACGAACTCGAGTTTCAATCCGTCGGGGTCGGCAAACATGACGGCGTAGTAGCCCTCGCCATATTCGGGATAGTCCGCAGGCGGGTCGAGCACGGTGGCGCCGATCTCGATCAGCAGCGCGTGGAGCCGGTCCACATCCTCACGGCTGCCGGCGATCCAGGCGACGTGATGGAGACCCGGAGAGTAACGGTCGTGGCCGCGGGCGGCGTTCGGCCCGCGGGCGCGGAAGATGCCGATAGTCGGTAGCAAGTCGCGCGAAGTGGCATGCTCCCAGTCGATGCCGTCCGTATCTTCCGACCAGCGGCGATAGCCCATGAAGCCGAGCACGGCGTCATAAAAGGGCGCGGACGCCCAAGGGTCTTTCACCGTCAGATCGAGATGGTGGATGAAGCCGCGCATGAGGTCCGAAGCAGGTCAGTTGCCGTCCTGCTTCAGCAAAGCCTCTTTTTCGCGTCCGAGCCAGAGAAAAGCGTCGGCAAGATCGGCGGCGAGTTTGCGGGCAATGTCCGCCTGTTCGCGGCTTATGCCCGCCACGCCGAGATCGCCCAGCGCCTTCCAGATTTTCCGTTCCGCATGGGCATAACCTTTCAGCAGCGCGCCCTCCTCGTCGCCGGTGAGAGCCGTCTGGGCCCGCAGGGCGATTTCCTTCAGCCATTCAAGGTCCTCATCCGGTGTGCCGGGCAGCACATCCTCGCGCTTCAGCTGATCGGCAATGCGCTTGCTCATTTCACGGCAGGCAAAGCTCCGCATTGCGGCATGCTCGCTCCATTCGCCATGGGTGACACCCGCGGCGGTCTCGTAATAGCGGCTTGCAGACTGGCAGGCGACGCCGAGCGCCTTCAAGGCCGCTTCCGAATCCGTCAGCAGCAATTCCGTCATTCGTCCTTCTCCCGTGGCAGGATCACTTTGAGCGCATTCGGCCTCACCTTGAAACGCACAGGCGTCTCGGTCAGTTCCTCGCCATCGGCAAAGACGTGCCGCTGCGGACGGGTCGCGATGGAGATCTCCTGGCCCTTGTCGCAAAGAACTTCCGGCGCAAGATCGGCCCGGCCGAAGCGGAGAAAGGGCAGCAGCGCCGCAAGTCCGAAGACGGAGCGCGGCACCACCGCATAGAGATGGAGCGTGCCGTCGGTCAGCGTTGCATCGGCGTGGACCGTCATGCCGCCGCCATAGAAACGGCCATTGCCGATCAGAAGCTGGATGCAGCGCAGGTCGCCGCGCTCGCTTCCGCCCTCGAAGCGCGCGACGAAGCTGCGGGGTTCGAGCGCTGCCTGCAACGCGCTCAAGGCGTAGCTCAGCACGCCCCATTTCCGTTTGCGTTCCTTCGTCTGCAACCGGCTGATCGCGTTCGTCATGCCGATGCTTGCTGCATTGAGAAAGGGCTTGCCGTTCGCATAGCCGACATCGGCGGTGCCGACATGGCATTCCTGCAGAAGACAGGCCAAGGCCTCAGGCTCGCGCGGCAGGCCGAGGGAGCGGGCGAAATCATTCGCGGTCCCCGCCGGGAGCACGAGAAGCGGCACCTGCCGCTCCACCAGGCATTCGATCAGCGGATTGATGGTGCCGTCGCCGCCTGCTACCGCCACGGCGTCGATTTCGCCTGCTGCCATGAAGAGGGCACGGCAGGCATCGGCGCCGTCCGGGCGTTCATGACGTATGGCGATGCCGAGCTCGCGCGCCGCCGAGATGAAGCGGTCCGTATCCCAATCCTTGCCGCCGCCACTGTTCGGGTTTTCGAGCAGCAAGAGGCGAAGGGGAGCCGCAGACCCAACGCCCAATGTCGGCCTTAATTCGTCCATTGCGATCCCGATGCCGAACGGCTCGCCGCCCGATAGAACCAGCCAATGGTATTAACGCTGTTTGTCCGTTCCAAGTTCCCTCGCCATGTCGCGAAAATCGAGGAAGCGGCGGCGAAGGACGACGATCCCGCGGCTCGACAGGAAGACAAGCAGGCCGACGGCGATCTGGGCGAGAGACGGGATCAGAAATGTGTTCCAGAAAACATCTGAAGAAACCAGCGACTCGTCCGCCCTGTAAGACAGAACAAATCCGAGGGTCCGCATCAGCCCGATCAGCCCATAGGCTGTGAGATATATACCGAGAACCGAGAGCAGAACTTCCTCGACTTTCTCGAAGCTGAGGCTTCCTACGGCAGCGTTTCCTTCGTCTGTGAACAGGACCTTGTCGGCGATCAGACGATCCGATCTGAACAGCAGCCAGCCAATCAGGCCGCTCCCCAGCAGTGGAACAAGGAAGTGAAACAATGCGCCGACAAAGGACGTCTGATCTCTATATGCAGGCAGATAGGAGATGGCCTGAGTGAGATTCACCAGCGTCATCGCGATTACAAAGAGCCCCATCAGTTTGATGAGCAGGCGCGCAAAATCCCGTGCTGTCATTCGAGGCTCCGTTGAATGGAGGGAGATGAACTCAACTGCACTTCGAGTAGCCGCAGGAGGTGCAGGTTTCGCAGCCTTCCTGCCGCACCATGCCGCGTTCGCCGCAGCGCGGGCAGCCCTTCAGAGCCGTGGCGCTTCCCGGAGGCGGGGGCGGGTCGCCCGCGACGGCGCGGAGCGCTTCCGTTACCGGGCGGCCATCCTTCGCGGCAATGAAGCCCGTATCGATCATGTGCTGTTCGATCACTTCGCCGATGGCGGCGAGGAGGCTCGGCACATAGCGGCCTTTCATCCACGAGCCGCCGCGCGGGTCGAAGACGGCTTTCAGCTCTTCGACGACGAAAGTCACATCGCCACCGCGGCGGAAGACGGCGGAGATCATGCGGGTCAGTGCGACAGTCCAGGCGTAATGCTCCATGTTCTTTGAGTTGATGAAAATCTCGAAGGGACGGCGCCTGTTGTTTTGTCCTTCGGCCTGCATGATGTCGTTGATGGTGATGTAGATTGCGTGGTCGCTTTCCGGCCACTGCAGCTTGTAGGTGAAGCCAGGCAGCACCGTTTCGCGCTCGAGCGGCCTCGACATGTAGACGACGCCGTCCTTCTCGTAGCGTTCGCCATGCGCGGCCGGCGCGGCAAGCGGCAGGGCCGCCTGTTCGGCGGGCGCGGGAACTTCGTCGATGGAAAGGACGGAGCCGCGCACATCGCTCGGGCGATAGGTGGTGCAGCCCTTGAGGCCCCTTTCATAGGCGTCCATGTAGACGCTCTTGAAGTCCTCGAAGGCAATATCGGCCGGCACGTTGATCGTCTTCGAGATCGAGCTGTCGATATAGTCCTGCACGGCGGCCTGCACGGCAATATGCTCGGCGGGGGTGAGTTCCTGCGCATTGACGAAATAGTCGGGCAGCGCGGTTTCCGAGCCGAATTTGTCGTGAAAGCGGTCCACCGCGAAGTCGCGCACCTTCTCCTCGCGCCTCGTGCCGTCGGGCAGCAGAACCTTTCGCGTATAGGCATAGGCGAAGACGGGCTCGATACCGGAGGACACATTGCCCGCGAAAAGCGAGATGGTGCCGGTCGGCGCAATAGAAGTCACAAGCGCATTGCGGATGCCGTGTTCGGCAATCGCCTCGCGAATATCTCGGTCGAGGCCGGAGACGGTTTCGCCCGCGAGATAGGCATCGGCGACGAAAAGCGGGAAGGGCCCCTTTTCCTTCGCGATCTCGACGGAGGCGAGATAGGCGGCGCGCGACAGCACCTTCATCCAGCGGCGGATAAGCGCAAGAGAGTCTTCGGAGCCATAGCGCGCGCGGCACATGATGAGGGCGTCAGCGAGGCCCGTCACGCCGAGGCCGATGCGGCGCTTCGCCTGCGCCTCGTGGCGCTGCTCGGGCAGCGGGAAGCGCGACACGTCGATCGTGTTGTCCATCGCACGTACAGCGATGCGCACGAGTTCGTCGAGTTCGGCTTCGTCGACATGAGCTGCTTCGGTGAAGGGCTCTTTTACCAGCGCGGCGAGATTGATCGAGCCGAGCAGGCAGGCGCCATAAGGCGGCAGCGGCTGCTCGCCGCAAGGATTCGTCGCATGGATCGTCTCGGCGTAATAAAGATTGTTCCGCGCATTGATGCGGTCGATGAAAATGACGCCCGGCTCGGCATAGTCATAGGTCGCATGGATGATGCGGTCCCAGAGCGCGCGCGCCTTCAGCGTCTTGTAGACGGTGCCGCCGAAAACGAGGTCCCAGTCCGCGTTCTTCTTCACCGCTTCCATGAAGGGATCGGTTGCGAGCACCGAGAGGTTGAACATGGTGAGGCGTCCGGCCTCCTGCTTCGCCTCGATGAAGGCTTCGATGTCCGGGTGGTCGCAGCGCATGGTCGCCATCATGGCCCCGCGGCGCGAGCCTGCCGACATGATGGTGCGGCACATCGCGTCCCAGACATCCATGAAGGAGAGCGGACCGGAGGCGTCCGCGCCCACGCCTTTCACCGGCGCGCCCCTGGGGCGCAGCGTCGAGAAGTCGTAGCCGATGCCGCCGCCCTGCTGCATGGTGAGGGCGGCTTCCTTCAGGCCGTCGAAAATGCCGGCCATCGTGTCCGGGATTTCACCCATCACGAAGCAGTTGAAGAGCGTCACGTCGCGGCCCGTGCCGGCGCCCGCAATGATCCGGCCTGCGGGCAGGAAGCGGTAACCCTCCATCGCCTCGCGGAAACGGGCTTCCCAATGCGTGCGCGCCTCTGGGGTCTCCGCCTCAGCCAGCGCCTTCGCCACGCGGGACCATGTGTCCGCCACCGTCAGGTCGAGCGGCGTCCCGTCCTCGGCATGGAGGCGGTACTTCATATCCCAGATCTGTTCGGCGATCGGATGCATCGGGTCTCTTTCAGGCTTGGCAGGCGGAAATTGTAGCACGGGTGCGCGTGCGGCATGTTCCTATTTTGTGCCCGACATATCACCGGGCAGATGAAGTCTAACCGACTGAAATTACGATATAATTATACCTGTCCCCGTTTTCCACAGGTCAGGGGCGGGTGATTTCCACAGGGCCGGTGGCAACGGCCGATGGGCCGCCCGCCTCGCCGACCAGGCGGGCCGTCGCCGTTTCCACGCGGGTTTCGAGGGTTTCCATGAAGCTCTTGCGGTCGAGGCCGGGCAGGATCGGCTCCAGGAATTCGATGACGATGGTGCCGGGCTTGCGGGCGAAGCCGCGCCGGGCCCAGAAGAGACCGGAGTTCACGGCGGCGGGCACGCAGGCCACGCCGAGCTGACGGTAGAGCGCGGCAATGCCGGGCTTGTATTCAAGCTTCGCCCCGGGGGCAGAGCGCGTCCCTTCGGGGAAGATCACGATCGGCCGCCCATCGGCGACTGCGGCCTTGCCCTGCGCGACGAGGCGGCGAATCGCGGCCGATGCCGCGCCACGGTCGATGGCGATCATGCGCGATTTCTGCGCGTACCAGCCATAGAAGGGAATCCAGAGAAGCTCGCGCTTCAGCACCATGGCCGGACGGTTGAGGATTGCCGTCATCACTACCGTGTCCCACATGGACTGGTGTTTCGAGGCAATGAGAACAGGTCCCTCGGGCAATTCGCCCCTTATCTCGTATTTCGTGCCGGCAATGACGCGCAGCAGGAAGAGGGTTGCGTGGGACCAGAGGGCCATTGCCTTGAAGGTGAAGCGCCGCGGCAGGAAGAAAAGCGGCGAACAACCGAGGACCATGACGACCGACATGGCATAGAAGCACAGATTGAAGGCAGCGGAGCGGAGAAAGAGCAGCACGAAAGGGTTCCTTCCCTCGCTAGCCTTGCATCGACGCGCGGCCATAGGCGAGCGTCAGCAGGAATTTCGTGTATTCGGAAATCAGCAGCCGCGTGGTGCCCGGATAGGCCCACCAGCCGTCGAGGTGCAGCGTGTCCTGAAAGACGGGGTAGGGCGTGATTTCGACGCCGGGCATGGCGCGGCCAAGTTCGAGCCGGGCGCGCGGCAGGTGATAGGTGCTGGTGACGAGGATGATCGATCGGTAGCGCTGCTCCCGCACCCATTCTGCGGTTTCGGCCGCATTGCCGACCGTGTTCGCGGCCATGTAACCGATATCGATGCAGCAATCGAACTTCACCGCTTCGCCGGGAACGATCTTCTTCAGAGAGGCGACCGTCACGTCCGGATTGACGCCGGTGATGAGAAGGCGCGTGCCCTTGCCCTGCTCGAGCAGGCGGTAGGCGACGGAGATGCGGTCCGGGCCGCCCGTCAGCGCCACGATGCCGTCTGCCACCGGCACTTCGGATGGAGGTGTTCGCTCAAGCGTGGCCGTGAAGATGAAAAACCCGGCGGCATAGATGACGGCCAGCAGCGCCGCAATGCCGACGACCATGCGGGTCACACGCTGCTCCATTCTCTGCCGCAGCGTTTCCTTCGCCGCCATTGCCGGTTCCGTCCCTTGACCCACGCCCAAGGGTTCCATGATAGGTGCGCCCGAGGGGAAGTTAAAGCGCCTCACAACATGCGTTCGAGGGTGCTCAAAACGGTAATCCGCGCCGTCATCAAGGTCACGAGAGCCGCCGCCACGGGGATCGCGAGGAGCGCGGGATAATGCTCCGGTGCAAGACCCGAGGCCGCGACGAGAAACATGTCTCCCGTGCCGCCGGCGAGCCCCAGGGCGAAGAAGGCTGCCGCTCCGGCAAGCGCGCCGATCAACCCGCCGCGAAGCCCCAGATGAAAGAAATGGCGCTGCACTTCCGAGGCGATGAAACTGTCGCGCGCGCCAATGAGGTGCAGCACTTCCACCACTTCCCGGTTGGCCGAGAGGCCGGCCCGGGTGGCGAAGACGACGATGGCAATGGTGGTGCCCGCGACGACGGCAAGCACGCCATAGGCGAGCCATGTGGCGGAGCGCGCGGCGCTCATCAATTCGCCTTGCCACTGGCGGTGTGTATCGAGCGAGGCGCCAGGCGCGGCGGCGGCAACGTCGATCGCGAGTTGCGCGAGATCGGGTGGGCTCTTCTCGTCGATGCGGATATCGATGAGGGTGGGGAGGGGCAGGTCGTCGCTCACGACGCCCGTGCCGAGCCAGGGTTCGAGAAGGGCGGCCGTGTCCTCGCGCCGGAGCGGCGTCGCCGAGAGGATACCGTTCGTTCCGGCAAGCGTGGACATTACTGCATCGATCTGGTCGTCGGCGCTCATGTCGCGCGCCGGCCGGAGCTCCACCGTGAGCGAACCGGAAATGTCGGCGTTCCATTCCTGGACCTTGCCCGTCACCGACAGCGCGGCGCCCAGTGCAAGGCTCGCGAGAAAGCACATTGCGGCGACGACCAGCAGGAGCGGCACGCCGGTTGCGCCCGCCGCCGGCATCACGCTGCGCGTTTCGACGAGAAGCGATGCAAGGCCGGACCCCTGCCGCTCTTCCTCGAAAGGCCTTATGGCGGGGCGCGGGCGGAGAGGCTGGCGGCGGGGATCAGCCACGGATGGTCAGCCCCCCGTTTCGCAATACGAGTTCGGGCGCGCCCGCCGCTTCCACGAGCGCACGGTCATGGGTTGCGATCAGAACCGATGTCCCGAGCCGGTTCAGTTCCACGAAGAGGCGCAGCAGGCGCTGGCCCATGTCGGGGTCGACATTGCCTGTCGGCTCGTCGGCGAGCAGGAGATCGGGCTGTGCGACGACGGCGCGGGCGATCGCGGCGCGCTGCTTCTCGCCGCCCGACAGTGTCGGCGGCTTCGCGTTCATGCGGTCGCCGAGGCCGACCCAGGCGAGCAGTTCCTCGACATCGGCGCGATAGGTCTCTTCCTTGCGGCCCTGGATTTTCAGGGGCAGGGCGACGTTCTCATAGGTCGTCAGATGATCGAGCATCCGGAATTCCTGGAAGACGACGCCGATCCGCCGCCGGAGCGAAGGCAGCTTGGCCCGAGGCAGCGTGGCCACGTCCTCGCCGAACATGGTGATGAGGCCCCGCGAGGGGCGGTTCGCCAGGAACATCAGCTTCAGGAGCGATGTCTTGCCGGCGCCCGAAGGGCCGGTGAGAAAATGGAACGAGCCCGGCGCGAGGTGAAAGCTCACATCGCGCAGGACTTCCGGTCCCATGCCATAGCGCATTCCGACATTCTCGAAGCGAATCATGCTGCGACGGTATCACGATCCGGCGGTACCGGGGCGGCGCCCGCGGGCTGGGGGATGCGCTTTTCCGGCGGATTTCCGCGAAACCGCGCGCGCTTTTAACGTGGCTTTAACCACGCCCGTACTTTCAATAGGCTCTGCAGAAACCCGGGCGCAATTTGCTGCGCCGGGGACGTCTCGCCGACAGATCGGAACCGCCGGACTTCTCTGGATGATCATCACCTGCCCGTCCTGTTCGTCACGCTATCCCGTCAATGCCGCGTCCTTCGCGCCGGCAGGACGCAAGGTGCGTTGCGCGAAATGCGGCCACAGCTGGCACCAGGAGCCGGAGGCGGCTTCCGCGCCGCAGCCCCTGGCCGGTGCCATGGCGCCGGGCGGACGGAAAAAGATGTTTGGCGAGAAAGCGAAGGCGGAGCCGGAATCACCTGCCCCGGAAGCCGCACCCACCGCGGAAGCAGAGGATGTCGCGTTTGCCGATCCCGCACCGGAATCGGAAGTGGAAGCCGCGCCTGTATCGCGGATGAGCGTTGCCGCCGATATCGGCAACAGGTTCCGGCGCGAAGTGCGCCGTGCCGCCTCCATGCGCCGGGGCCGCTTTCTGATCGCCGCCGGATGGGCGGTACTCGCCCTCTTCGTCGCCGGCACGCTCGGCTCCGGCTATGCCTGGCGCCATGAGATTGCCGCCTGGTGGCCTGCCACGGCCAAGGTCTATGCGGCCGCGGGCGAGGAGATCAACCTGCGCGGCCTCGAGTTCCGGAACGTCGCCTATGAGCGGCAGACCGAAGAGGGACTTCCCGTCCTCGCAATCACTGGCGAAGTGCTCAACATCACCGACAAGCGGATGGCGCTGCCGCGGCTTCGCGTCGGCCTGCGCGACCAGAACCAGGTCGAGCTTTATCACTGGACCTTTGCGCTTGAGGAAGCGGCGCTTCCGCCCAATGAAGCGGCGGCCTTCATCACGAGGCTTTCGAGTCCGCCGCCCGAATCCCGCGACATCGAAATCCGCTTTGCCGACACGACAGATATTGCCTCCGCGGACCGACATGTCTCGCGGGATGCGCCTGCCGCGTCCGCAGGCGAATAGGGCATGAGCCGGATCGCGCCGCAGGGCGCAAAGATCGCAGTCCTCTTCACCGCAGACGAGATTGCCGCAAGAGTGCGGGCGCTCGCCGGGGAAATCGCCGCGACGATGGGGCGCGACCCGCTGATCGTGCCCATTCTCAAGGGCAGTTTCATCTTCGCCGCCGATCTGCTGCGTGCGCTGCATGAGGCGGGCGTCGAGCCCGATATGGATTTCATCAGCCTGTCGAGCTATGGCGCAGGCACGCAATCGCTCGGCGAAGTGCGCATCCTGCGCGACATGGAAGCGCCGGTGAGGGATCGCGATGTGCTTCTCGTCGACGATATTCTCGAATCCGGCCGCACGCTTGCCTTTGCAAAAGACCTGATGATGGCGCGCGGCGCGCGGCAGGTGCGCAGCTGCGTGCTGCTCGACAAGCCGGGCAAGCTTGCGGTGAGCATGAAGGCCGATTTCACCGGCTTCGAATGTCCGGATCGTTTCGTCGTCGGATATGGCATGGATGTCGCCCATGCTTGGCGTCAGCTTCCCTTTGTCGGCTATGTGGAGCATTGACGCCGATGGCGCGCATCCTCATTGCCGAAGACGAGCCGGATGTTCTCACCTTTGTCGTACGCGCCTTGCGGGGCGCCGGGCATGAGGTCGAGGGTGCGGGCGATGGCAGCGATGCGCTCGATGCGCTTGCGCGCGCCGGGCAGGCGGGCCGTCCGCACGACCTGCTGCTTACCGATATTCTGATGCCGGTGATGGATGGCGTCTCACTTGCGCTTCTTGCCTCGCGCAATCACCCCGCGCTCCGGATCATGCTCATGACCGGCTATTCGGATCAGCGCGAGCGAGCGCATGGGCTCGAAGCCATCATCCACGATATTCTGCTGAAGCCCTTCACGCTCGATGAGCTCGTCATGCGCGTCCAGACCGTGCTCGACGGTGGGCCGGACTAGAACCGGCGCAGCAATCTTTCGAGATAATCCAGCTCGATCTGCGGGCGGCCAAGTTCGCGCGCGCGCTCGCGCAGTTCCTCGAGAATCTGCTGCGCGCGCTGGATGTCGATATTGTCGGGCACGGCCTCGCCCCTGCTTTCGCCGAGGCCGCGGCCCTGGCCGCTGCCGGGTGACGGTCTGCCGAAGGGGTCGGATTTCGCCTGACCGCGGCCCTGGCCTCGCGCGGAGCGGCTTGCCATCATCTTGTCCACGAGCGCACGGGCGCCTTCCTGCATCTTCTGGATCGCCATGCCTTGCGATGCCATGGCGCGATCGGCACGCGCCGCATCAAGCCGTTCCTTCGCGTCTTCCATGGCGGCGAGCGCTTCCATCAGCGCGTCAGGTACCTCCTCATCCTTCTCTTCCAGCATCTTCAGGATGCCGTCGAGTTCCTTCGCCAGCTCTTCCTGATCTCCGGCCAGGTCGTCCAGCGGATTTTCCGGGGTCTGCAGGCCCAGCTTGCGCTCCGCATCCGGGTCCTGCCGCAGTAGTTCGAGTTCCCGGAAGGTGCGGTCGAGCAGTTCGCGCTGCCCGGCGATGACGCGGTCCATCTCTTCCACCGCACGCGCCATGGCGGCTTCGCCGGGCGTCATGCCTTGCGGTTCGTCGGCGAGGCGGAGGTTCTCCAGAATGTTCTGCAGCTCCGCGAGCAGCGCCTGCGCCTGCTCGGTCGCGCCGCTTGCTGCAAGTTCGGCGATCCGGTCGAGCATGGCCTGCAATTCGCCCGGCTCGATGAATTCCATGTCGCCGTCCGGCATGCCGCTCATCATTTCGGCATCTTCAAACGGTGCTATTTCCGCCAGCGCCTCCATGTAGCGCGAGAAGGCATCGCGCAATTCCTGCATCAGGCGCGCAACCTCCTCGGCATCGGCGCCTTGAGCGAGCGCTTCGGCAAGAGCTTCCCGGGCCTTGCGGAGATCATGTTCGGCGAGCGAGAGGTCGCCGTCCTCGATCCGGAGTGCGATCGACCAGAGCAGGTCGTATATGCCGGTGAGGTCTGTATCGCGGGTCGCGTCGGTCAGGCGCCAATAGGCGGCGCGCAAGGTGAGGTAGACGACGCGGTCGTCGATATAGCGGTCGGCATCCTGCGTGAAATTATCGATGAAGCGCGCAACGCTTCCGCTGGACCGCGGATCGAGGGCAAGGCGGCGGCGCTGCTCAACGATCGCGCGGGCAAGCGGCTTGGTGAATTCGCGCTCCGGCAGCACCATTGCAACGGGTTCGGCGTGTCCTTCCTGGCCGATGTCGTCCCGTGCGACGAGGGTGATGATGACGGGAAGGCCAGCCCAGGGATGTGCCGTGAGCTCGGCGTAGGTCTCTCCCTCCGCCTCGCGCGGGCGGCGGGCGGGCAGGTTGAGCGGAATGCCGGGCGGGGTGACGCGCGGCTGCGGCGCATTGATCTTCTCCTCATCGCCCGCGATGCCGCTCCGGTCAAGTTCGATCCGCACCTCGCCGGAGGCAACGCCGAAATCGTCAGTGACGCGGTAGGAGAAGCGCAGGGCGCCGGAAGCGGAGCGCGCAACCGCCCGGGTGAGTTCGATCTCCGGCGGGGCATCGGGCATTACCTCGAAGCGCCAGCCGCGGATCATGCGGCCGCCCTCGGTGAGAACCGCTTCGCCGCTTTCCATGAGGCTGGCGTCGAGGGCGAAGTTGCCGCTCCCCGCCGCTTTCAGTTCCTCGGGCCGCTCGCGCTCGCTGTCATGCCGCTCGAGAACCGGGGCGTTCCTGACACCGTGGACGCGGATCGAGAGCGTACTGCCCTTGGGCACTGTCACGGGCTCGCTGCGGCCCATGCCCTCGGCATTCGGCTTTTCGAGATAGAGCGGCGGCTTGCCCGTATAGGCAGGGGGCGTCACCCAGGCTTCGACGCTCGCCGCGCGCGCCGTGGCGGTGCCGGGAAGGAGCGCGTCGCCGATGCGGGCGAGATGACCGGGGCCGGTGCCGACAAGGGCGATGACCAGGAGCAGAAGCACGGCAGCGCGCAACGCATATGGATCGCGGGCTGCGAGCAGCGATGCGGGTAGCCCGAGCCGGAGCCGCGCCATGCGATCTGCAATCCAGCGCCTGTGCGCGGCCCAAAGCGCCGGGTCGCCGGTCTCGGCGGCGGCTACGTCCTCATAGGAGGAGAGAGGCGAATGAGAGAGGCCCGACGATCGTTCGAGGTGGCGGAGCGCTTCCTCCCGGCCCGGCAAGCGAAAGCCGCGAAAGCCGCGCCAGGCGAGCCAGACGAAGCCCGCGCCGAAGCCCGCGAGCATGACCCAGTGAGCACCGCTGCCGAGCTGCGCAAAAAAGCCGAACAGGGCGAGCGAAACGAAAAGTCCCGCAAGCGCCGCCGCCGGCCAGATGGCGGGGAGCAGCGCCTCGAAAACGAGCAGAGCCCGCGCGACGCGCACGCGCCGTTCGACGCGCTTCGGCAGCTTCGGCGCTTGCGCCGAATCATTGCCTTTCGCGGTGCCGGTAGGTCTGGCTTCTCTGTCGTCCGGGCCGGTCAACGCCTCTCGCCCCAAAGCGGTTCACTGCAGGCCCGGAGCGGAAACGTCACGCCCTGTCGAGCCAGTCGGGAATGATATCCTGTTTCAGCATTGCGTCATAACTGGGGCGCGCGCGGACCTCGCGGAACTCCGCGCCCTTCACCATGACTTCCGGCACCAGCGGCCGCGTATTGTAGGTCGAGGCCTGGACGGCGCCATAGGCACCCGCCGACATGATGGCAACGAGATCGCCGGCCCTCAGGCGCGGCAGCTCCCGTCCCTTGGCGAGGAAATCGCCCGTTTCGCAAACCGGGCCGACGACATCGTAGACGGTGCGTTCCGAGTCGCCCGGCGCTACGACGGCACGAATCTCGTGAAAGGCGTCGTAAAGGGTCGGGCGGATGAGGTCGTTCATCGCTGCGTCGAGAATCAGGAAGTTCCTGTCGTCGCCCTGCTTTTCGTAGATCACGCGGCTGACCAGAATGCCGGCATTGCCGGCAATGAGGCGACCCGGTTCGAATGTCAGTTCGCAGCCCAGATGGCCCATGGTGCGCTTCACCATGGCGGCATATTCATCTGGATGCGGAGGAATATCGTTGTCGCCGCGATAGGGGATGCCGAGGCCGCCGCCAAGATCCACATGGGCGATGGCGTGACCTTCAGCTCGCAGCGCCTCGACCATGGCGGCGACCCGCGCAAATGCCGCTTCGAAGGGCTCGAGCGCCGTAAGCTGGCTGCCGATGTGAACGTCGATTCCGTCCGCCTCGATACCGGGCAGCTCACGCGCGCGGGCATAGACGGCGGGCGCGCGCTTCCAGGAAATGCCAAACTTGTTTTCCGCCTTGCCGGTGGCGATCTTCTCATGCGTCTTCGCGTCGACATCCGGGTTCACGCGAATGGCGACATGGGCGGTCACGCCGCGCTCCGACGCAAGCTTCGAAAGAAGTTCGAGTTCTGGTTCCGACTCGACATTGAAACGGTCGATGCCGGTTTCGAGCGCGAAGGCCATTTCGCCTTCGGTCTTGCCGACGCCGGAGAAAACGATCTTGTCCGGCGTCACACCGGCCGCGAGCGCGCGGCGAAGTTCGCCTTCCGATACGACGTCGGCGCCGGCGCCTTGCCGGGCGAGCGTCGCCACCACGGCGAGGTTTGAATTGGCCTTTACCGAGTAGCAGACGCGCGCGGGCTGGCCCTTGAAGGCATCGGCAAAGACACGGTAGTGCCGTTCAAGCGTGGCGCTCGAATAGCAATAGAAGGGCGTGCCGATAGCGGCCGCAATCTCGGGTATGGCTACATTCTCGGCGTGGAGAATGCCGCCTTGATAGTCGAAATGGTGCATGTCGGCGTCCGGTTGGGTGCGCTCCGCCGGAGAACGCTCAGTAGTTGTAGCTGTCGACGCGGCGGCGCGGCGCGATCTCGTCGAAATCCTTTTCGATCGGACGGGCGTCGATAGGCGGCTCGTCGCCGAGGATTTCCTCGGCGGTCGGGGTCGTCTCGGCAACGGGCTGCGGTGCCGCGCCGGGTGGCGGTTCAAGCTCGCCCTTGCGACCGCAGGCGGCGAGCGCCGTCACGAGAATGAGGCCCAGAAGGGCGGCTTTCGTTCCTCGCGTCATCATTCGCACTATCCCCCTATCGGCCTGTCTCCAGAGCCTCGCGCCAGCGTTTTGCGGCCTCGCGAACATTTTCGGGCGAGGTGCCGCCAAAGCTTGTGCGGCTTGCGACCGAATTGTCCACCCCGAGCACGGAATATACCTCATCCGTGATGCCGGGCTCCACTTCCTGCATTTCGGTGAGCGTCAGGCCATCGAGATCGGTGCCCTTCTTCTCGGCCATGGCGACCAGCGCACCCGTCACGTGATGTGCCTGGCGGAAGGGAAGGCCGAGGCGGCGGACCAGCCAGTCGGCGAGGTCGGTCGCGGTCGAGAAGCCGCGCGAGGCAGCGGCCCGCATGGCCGTCTCGTTGACGGTCAGCGTCCGCACCATGCCGGTCATGGCGGCAAGCGACAGGGAGAGCGCGTCCAGCGCGTCGAAGGCCGCCTCCTTGTCTTCCTGCATGTCCTTCGAATAGGCGAGCGGCAGGCCCTTCATCACGATGAGGAGAGAGGTGAGCGCGCCGATCACGCGGCCCGATTTCGCGCGCACGAGCTCGGCGGCATCGGGATTGCGCTTCTGCGGCATGATGGAGGAGCCGGTGGTGAAGCTGTCCGGCAGGCGCACGAAATCGAAGCCGGGCGTCGACCAGATGACGATTTCCTCGGCAAGCCGGGAAAGATGCGTTGCGGCAATCGCCGCCGCCGACAGCGTTTCGAGCACGAAGTCGCGGTCGGAGACGGCATCGAGCGAATTCCGTGTCGGGCCGTCGAAGCCGAGCGCCTTCGCCGTCATATGGCGGTCGATGGGGAAGGAGGTGCCGGCGAGCGCCGCGCTGCCGAGCGGGCTCTCGTTGAGGCGCTTCCTTGCATCGGCAAGCCGCCCCCGGTCCCGCGCCGCCATTTCGACATAGGCGAGGCAGTGATGACCGAAGGTCACGGGCTGCGCGGTCTGGAGATGCGTGAAGCCCGGCATGATGGTGGCCGCATGTTCTTCCGCGCGCGTGACGAGCGCGAGCTGGAAATCGCTGAGCTGCTCGTCCAGATGGTCCAGTGTGTCGCGGATATAGAGCTTGAAGTCGGTCGCGACCTGGTCATTGCGAGAGCGTGCCGTGTGAAGCCTTCCTGCCGCCGCGCCGATCAGATCGGCAAGCCGCGATTCCACATTCATGTGGATGTCTTCGAGATCGCGGCGGAACTCGAACTTGCCGCTTTCGATCTCACTTAATACCGCATCGAGGCCTGCGACGATTTTGTCGGCATCATCCCTTGAGATAATTCCCTTTTCGGCCAACATGCGGCAATGCGCCTTCGAGCCCGCAATGTCCTGGGCGAAGAAGCGCTGGTCGAAGCCGATGGAGGCGTTGATTTCCTCCATGATCCGGTCGGGGCCTTCGCCGAAGCGGCCGCCCCACATCTTGTTGCTCATTGTTGTTCTCCGGGGCGAAGGCCTGTTCGCCCCCTTCGGACGCCGATTAGAGAGTAAGGAATGCCCCAGACAAGCCCGAAACTGCTCGCCATGCTCGCCGGAGCGGCCCTCCTGATCGCCGGGGGGGTATATCTGATCGGGCAGGGGGGCGGCAACCCGGCGAGTGGCCGGGCCCAAGCCGCGCTCGATGCGGCGGCGCAGGGCGAGGTCGCGAATTTCGTGCCGAAGCCGGCGCCGGTGCCGCTGCCCGCAGTCAATTTCAGGGACGGGGAGGGGCGGGAGACGAGCCTTGCCGATTTCCAGGGCAAACTCGTCCTTCTGAACCTCTGGGCGACCTGGTGCGCGCCCTGCCGGGAGGAAATGCCCGAACTCGACCGGCTTCAGGCCGAATTCGGGGGCGAGGCATTCGAGGTTCTGGCGCTGAGCGTGGATTCGGCGGGGCCGGAAGTCGGGGCTGCGTTTCTCGCCGAAATCGGCGTCGGGCATCTCGCGCTCTATCACGACCCCTCGGCGCGGGCGAATTTCACCCTGGCAGCCTTCGGGCTGCCCACCACCATCCTGATTTCGCCGGAGGGGCTCGAAATTGGCCGCATGGCGGGCCCTGCCAATTGGGCGAGCGAGGACGCGAAGGGGCTGATCCGCGAGGCGCTCAGCCTTTACGGGCTCTCTCCGAATAGCTGAAATGCTGTCGGGCTAGGCGGAGTCGGCCCGCGTCACGAACATGGCGCCCACCGTCTGGGTGGGTTCGCTGCTGCCCGCCGTCAACGGCACCGACAGGCAATGGCCAATAAGATAAAGCCGTCCCGAGGCCGCGAAGGGCACCTTCACGAAGACGGGCTTGCGGCCGAAGAAAGCCTTCTGCGTGATAAAGAGCCAGCGGCGCTGTACGGCATCCGGATTCTTGTGGGAATAGGCGGCCCCTTCCTCGGCGAATTCGGAGAGGAGCTTTCCCGTTCTCTCTTCGCCCAGCAATTCCACCAGCGCCGTGCCGAAAAGGCGGACCCGGAAATCCTCTCCGCCCTTCACCGCCTCGGCGATGATCATGTTCGGCAGGAGCCGGGCGATCTCGGAAGGCCTGATATCGCCCCGGTCGGCCATCTCGCGGTCGCCTCGGAGCCTCTCCAGATAGGCCGCCAGTTCGATAATCGAAGGATGCTCCGGAAGCGCAACAATTTGCGGCTCTTCCGTGATTTCCCTCGCACGCTCTCCCGTTCCGAAACTTCCGGCCATCTTCTCCAACCCCATGCGTCCCTCACCGCATGGCGCGCAGTCTGGCATGGGCCGGTTAAGGAATTGGCAGCATTCCGTTTCTCTAACGAAACGATGCCTCAGCGCGTCGGTACGGGCTTTTCGCCGCGATAATCGTAGAAACCGCGCTGTGTCTTGCGGCCAAGCCATCCCGCTTCGACATATTTCACGAGAAGCGGGCAGGGACGATATTTCGAATCTGCAAGACCGTCATAGAGCACTTGCATGATGGAAAGACAGGTATCGAGTCCGATGAAGTCGGCAAGCTGCAGCGGTCCCATCGGATGGTTCGCGCCGAGCTTCATTGCCTTGTCGATGCTCTCAACGGAGCCGACGCCTTCGTAAAGCGTATAGACCGCCTCGTTGATCATCGGCAGCAGGATGCGGTTGACGATGAAGGCCGGAAAATCTTCGGCCTGCGCGATCTTCTTGCCGAGCGAATCCGCGAAGACGCGTACCGCTTCATAAGTGTCATCGTCGGTCGCGATGCCGCGCACGAGTTCCACAAGTTCCATCACCGGCACGGGGTTCATGAAGTGGAGCCCCATGAAGCGCTCCGGGCGATCGGTCGAGGCGGCGAGCCGTGTGATCGAGATGGACGAGGTGTTCGTCGCGAGAAGCGCGTCGTCGCGCAGATGCGGGCAGAGTTCGGCAAAGATCTTGCGTTTCACCTCTTCGTTCTCGGTGGCGGATTCGATGACGAAATCCGCATCTTCGAACGACTCCATGGACTCAGCAGCAGAAAGCCGGGCGAGGGCTGCATCGCGCTGTTCCACCGTGATGCGTTCGCTTGAAACCTGACGCGCCATATTGCCGTCGATGGTGGCGAGGCCCGCCTCGACCCTGTCGCGCGAAATGTCGTAGAGCGCGACGTCATAGCCTGCGAGCGCGCAGACATGCGCGATACCGTTGCCCATCTGTCCGGCGCCGATGACGCCTACCTTGCGAAACTTCATTACTCGAAACCCGTGGATTGGTGGCGCGCCCCCCTGGACGCACCCTGCCGGGGCATCTGCCCGAAATTTCACAAAGAATGGCGCGTAAGGCTGCCAGCGTAAAGAAAAAGCGCCGCCGGAAAGCCCGGCGGCGCTTCGATTTCGGCCCTTTCGGCGCTATCGGTCAGAGACCGGCCTTGCCGAGCTCCTCTTCGAGTTCGGGGACCGCCTTGAAGAGGTCGGCCACGAGGCCGTAATCGGCGACCTGGAAGATCGGCGCCTCTTCGTCCTTGTTGATCGCGACGATGACCTTCGAGTCCTTCATGCCCGCCAGATGCTGGATCGCGCCGGAAATGCCGACCGCGATGTAGAGCTCCGGCGCCACGACCTTGCCGGTCTGGCCGACCTGGTAGTCGTTCGGGACGAAGCCGGCATCGACTGCCGCGCGCGAGGCGCCCACGGCAGCGCCGAGCTTGTCGGCGATCTTTTCCAGCATGGCGAAGTTCTCGCCGTTCTGCATGCCGCGGCCGCCCGAGATGATGACCTTGGCGGAGGTCAGTTCCGGACGGTCCGACTTCGTGAGCTCTTCACCCACGAATTCCGACAGGCCGGGGTTCTCGGCAGCGCCGATCTTTTCGACCGGGGCCGAGCCGCCCTGGCCCGCCGCCGGGAAGGCGGTGGTGCGGACGGTGATGACCTTCTTCGCGTCAGTCGACTTCACGGTCTGGATCGCGTTGCCGGCATAGATCGGACGCTCGAACGTGTCCGGGCCCTGGACGGCGGTGATTTCCGAGACCTGCGCCACGTCGAGAAGCGCGGCCACGCGCGGCATGAAATTCTTGCCAACGGTGGTGGCGGCGGTGACGATCGCGTCATAGCTGCCGGCGAGGCTCACGACGAGCGCGGCAAGCGGCTCGGCGACAGGATGCGCATAAAGTGCGTCGTCGGCGACGATCACCTTCTTCACGCCGTCTAGCTTCGCGGCGGCTTCGGCCACGGCGTCGCAGCCCTGGCCGGCGACGAGCACGACGACATCGCCGCCGAGCTTTGCGGCAGCGGTGACGGTCTTCGCGGTCGCGTCGTTTAGCGCCTTGTTGTTGTGGTCTGCAATAACAAGCGTCGTCATCCGATCACTCCCGCTTCCTTGAGCTTCGATACGAGTTCGGCAGCCGTTTCAACCTTCACACCGGCGGAACGCTGCGGCGGCTCGCTCACCTTCACGACTTCGAGGCGGGTCTTCACCTCGACGCCGAAATCGCCCGGCGCCTTTTCGTCGATCGGCTTCTTCTTCGCCTTCATGATGTTCGGCAGCGAGGCGTAGCGCGGCTCGTTGAGGCGGAGGTCGGTGGTGATCACCGCCGGCATCTTGAGCTTCAGCGTCTGCAGGCCGCCATCGACTTCGCGGGTCAGATTCAGCGTGCCGCCATCGACCTCGACCTTGGAGGCGAAGGTACCCTGCGCCCAGCCGAGTAGCGCCGAAAGCATCTGGCCCGTCTGGTTGCAATCGTCGTCGATCGCCTGCTTGCCGAGAATGATGAGGTCCGGCTTCTCGGCGTCGGCGATGCCCTTGAGGATCTTGGCGACGTTGATCGGCTCGACCGTGTCGTCCGTCTTCACCAGGATGCCGCGGTCGGCGCCCATGGCGAGCGCGGTGCGGATGGTTTCGGTGGCTTGCTGAGCGCCGATGGACACGGCGATGACTTCCGTCGCCTTGCCCGCTTCCTTGAGGCGCACCGCTTCTTCAACGGCGATCTCGTCGAACGGGTTCATCGACATTTTCACATTTGCGAGATCGACGCCCGTGCCATCCGATTTCACGCGGATTTTCACGTTGTAGTCGACCACTCGCTTGATCGGAACGAGGACTTTCATCGAGGCGGACTCCCTGCGCGTTGCCTTGGCGGCGAGAACTCAAGGGGCGAACCCCCGGGGCCTCACGGAAACCTCGGCGCCGGTCTTGGTGTAGGTCTGGACGGCGGCTCACTGCCTTGAAAACGGCTGTTTTCTTGGGAAAACGATGCCAAAACCGCCCGCTGCCACATAGCTGCTGTTGCGGTGCGGGAACCTAGTGGCAGACCCCCTCCCTGTCAACGAAAGGGATTCGAGGCAAAGCGCCGCTTCAGCGTGTGGAACCGGGAACCCACATGACGTCGCCGGGGCCCATACCATCCTCGCCCAGATTGGCGTGGCGGGCGGCGACGAAGAGGAAGTCGGAGAGGCGGTTCAGATAGCGTAAGCCTGCCTCGTTCACCATTTCATGCGGGCCCTCCATGAGGGCAGTGACGAGCCGCTCGGCCCGGCGGCAGGTGGTGCGGGCAAGGTGGAGATGGGCGGCGGCCGGGGTACCGCCCGGCAGGATGAAGGAGTTGAGCGGTGCGAGCGCCGCATTCATCTCGTCGATTTCCGCCTCGAGGCGGCTCACCTGGCTGTCTAGAATGCGCAGGGGCTCATAGCCGAGCGTTTCGTCCTTCGCGGGCGTTGCGAGATCGGCGCCGAGGTCGAAGAGCTCGTTCTGAATGCGGCCGAGCATGGCGTCGAGCCTCGGCAGGGTGGCGGTGTGGAGCCGCGCCATGCCGATCACGGAATTGGTCTCGTCCACCGTGCCGTAGCTTTCGATCCTGAGCGCATGTTTCGGTACGCGCTCGCCGGTTGCCAGCGCCGTCGTGCCCTTGTCGCCGCTCTTCGTATAGATCTTGTTCAGCGTGACCATGTTGTCCGGTCAGGGTTTCGCGAAGGGAAGCATGCGCCTCAGCACATTGTCCTTCAGGAAGAAGTGATGATAGAGCGCCGCAAGGATATGAACGGCGACGAGCGCCGTCAGAATCCATGCATTGATGCCGTGCAGCGTGTGGCCGATGGCATTGATCGTGTCGTTCTGCGCGATCTTCAATGGAATGACGTAGAAGGCGACGGGATCGCGCTTCGAGGTCGTGACCATCATCAGGCCGAAGACCGGCTGCAGCGTCACGCTCGCATAAAGGCTGTGATGAACGGCCTTCGCAGCGATCTCCTGCCAGCGCGGCATGGGCGGATAGGCCGGGCGCGGCGAGCGGCTCTTGGTGGCGAGCCAGATCACCATCAGCGTGAGAATGACGATGCCGATACCGAAATGCAGCGTCGCCGTTTCGCGGCTCAGCGTGAAGCCGCCATAGATCATCAGCAGCACAAGCACCGCGATTGCCCAATGAAGGCTTTTCATAGAGGTGCTGAAGCTCGAATTGACGGAAACGGTGTCCTTCATGGTCTCGGTCTCCCCCGGCTTGTCTCGGTTTCCGAGACTCGCCCGAACGGCGCGGGAGATCAAGCATCAAGCGGGATATGGAGATGCAGGGGGGCAAGATCGACGGGTGGCTTGACCCTGGCCGTTGAATCGGCAAGCCTTCTCTGAAGGCTTGGTCGATGCCTCCATGTCCGCGGAAAGGGCTGCGCCCACGACCAGAGAAGTGAAAACCCGTTTCACGGTTTCCTTTTCAGTCTGACAGGCGGACACGGACGCTCGATGAAGAGGAAACGGCCATGACCTATGACAGCCGCAGTGCGGCTTCAAATCCCTTTCGTCCCAATCTCGATCAGCAGAAGAAACGCGCCAAGGAACTGCGCCGTGCGGTTGCCGCCGGCGATCCTCTGGCTCTTGCCCGCGTCGCCGCGCTTAATGACAGGTTGGCCGGCGATCCCGACGCGTTCAAACTTGCCGATGCTCAATGGGTGATCGCGCGCGAGCTCAAGCTTCCAAGCTGGCCTGCTCTCAAGGCGCACATAACGTCGCTGGACGAGGCGGAGGCCGCGATCAAGAGTTCTGCGGCACCCGATGGCGACATGCCGACACTCCACATTCGCTGCGGCAACGATATCGCCCTGCCTTTGCGGAGCGCCGGGATTACAGGCGCCTTCCTCGAATATTCAAATCCCTTGTGCGACGGGCCCGTCGTCTCAGGCGCCGACTGGCTCGAACGGCGCATTCATTTCGTCGCCGATGCCTATGCGAGATGGCGCGGAGAAGGAGAAAGGGAAACGCGGGCGAAGCTCGAGGCGGAGGAAGCTGCCTTGCAGCGGGTCTCGGATTATGGACGCGTTGCTCTCTGGTTCGAGCATGACAGCTACGATCAGCTGATCCTCATCCGTCTGCTTTCCCATCTGGCGGATTGTTCGGGCCGCCCGTTTGTCGAAATCGTCGCGACAGGCGATTTTCCCGGTGCCGTTCCCTTCTGGGGGCTTGGGCAATTGCCGCCGGAAGCGCTCCGTCTTCTCTGGGAGAGGCGAAGGCCGGTTACGGAAGCACAGTTTAAGCTGGGCGCGCGTGCGTGGGATGCGCTGCGTGCGCCCGATCCCAGGGAGTTGTGGGTCATAGCGGAGGGGGGCGCCGAAGACTTGCCGTTTCTCTCCCGCGCTCTTTTTCGTCATCTGCAGGAACTGCCGGATGTTGCCGCAGGATTGTCTCTCACGCAGCGCATCATCCTGACCGTGCTCCATGAGCATGGGCCCATGCCTGCCGGCCGCATATTCTCGAAACTGATGCGAGACCATGAGCCCCTTCCATGGCTCGGCGATCTCATGTTCTGGCACGGCGTGCACGAAATGAGCAGGGCAGGCGAGCCGCCGCTTCTGATCGAGCCGGGAGAAGAGTGGCCACGGCGCATGGTTTCGATCACGGCGGCCGGGCGGAATTGTCTCGAAGGGAGGCGCGACTATCTTTCGCTTGATCCGCCGCCCCGCTGGCTCGGTGGCGTGGAGATCGGCGGTATGTCCTCGTGGCGCTGGGATGCCGCGGCGTGGTGCGTGGCAAGAGGTTAGTTGCCCTACTTCTTCCAGCCCTTGCGCCAGGCGGCAATCGCCTCGCCGATCTCGTGCGGGCTGTCTTCCTGGATGAAATGGCTTCCCTTCACGGTCACTTCGGTTTGATTCTTCCAGTTGCGGCAGAATTCCCGCTGCGCACCGATAAGGATCGCGCCGGGCTCTGCGTTCACGAAAAGTTTCGGCAGATCGTTCTGGGACATCCAGTTCGCATAGTCGCCGGCGATCTCGACCATGTCTGCGGGTTCGCCATCGAGCGGTATCTGACGCGGCCATGAGAGAGTCGGGCGGCGCGCCTCGCCTTCTTCGGCGAAGGGACGGCGATAGACCGCCATTTCCTCGTCCGTGAGTTTCCGCAGGATCGATCCCGGAAGCACCGCCTCGATGAAGAGGTTTTTCTTTAGGATCATCTCTTCACCGGCATCCGAGCGGAAGCCTTCGAAGATGCGGCGGGCATCCTGGTTCCACTCGTCCCATGTCAGGGGGCGGACGATCCCCTCCATATAGGCGATGCCTTCGACCGCGCCGCGATGGCGGTTCGCCCAATCGAAGCCGAGCGCCGAACCCCAGTCATGGATGACGAGAGTGACATTCCGCACGATACCAAGCGTTTCCAGAAAGGCATCGAGAAAGCGGCGATGCTCGCGGAACGTATAGCGTTCGGGGCCGGAGGGCTCGAGCTTCTCGCTGTCGCCCATGCCGATGAGATCGGGCGCGATGCAGCGGCCCTGATCTGCCAGATGCGGCATCACATTGCGCCAGAGATAGGACGAGGTGGGATTGCCATGCAGGAAGACGATCGGATCGCCCTCGCCCATCTCCGCATAGGCCATGTGGCGGCCGGAGATGGTGACGCGTTTCTTCGGCAGTTCAGCCGCCGATATAGTTCTGTCCGCCATGATCGCTCCTCCCTTGGCGCCGCCCGCCGGGCAGCGCAATGTCAGCGCGAAGCAAAATAGAGTCCCGTCATGATGATGACGAGGGCAAGGAATTGTAGGCCGACGCGCCAGCGCATCAATGTCTGGGAACGGCTTGCAGAGCCGCCGCGCATCATGTTCCAGAGCCCGAGGATGAGGACCGCTAGTACGGCAAGAAGGGCAATGGGACCTGCCCAGGTGAAAATATCGTTCATGGTCTTAGTTCCCGCCTTCGAGCAACCGGCGCGCGATGACCTGCGCCTGGATTTCGGCCGCGCCTTCGAAAATGTTGAGAATGCGCGCGTCGCAAAGCACGCGGCTCACCGGATATTCAAGCGCGAAGCCGTTGCCGCCGTGGATCTGCAACGCATTGTCCGCGGCTGCCCAGGCGACACGCGCCGCGAGGAGCTTTGCCATGCCGGCTTCGAGGTCGCAGCGCCTTCCGCCGCTGTCCTTCGCGCGCGGCGAAATAGGTGAGCTGGCGCGCCTCATGATTTCGACGGCCATCATCAGCCTGAAGACGCGCGGGAAGGTGAAGATCGGCTGCCGAACTGGATGCGTTCCCAGCATGGGGGAAGGCCGAGCTCCAGCGCCGATTGAGCGACGCCCACGGCGCGGGCCGCCGCCCGATGCGCGCGTTGAAGGTCTGCATCAGCCGTTGAAGCCCCCGCCCTCTTCGCCGCCGAGCAGCTTCGGCCTGACCTCGAAATTGTCGGCCGATTCGAATTCCTTCATGCCGCGATAGCCGAGCACTGGATCTCGCCGCCCGTCATGCCTTCCGCCGGGAAGGTTCTCGTCGCCGCCGCGGGGCTTTTCGGCGAGCAGCATGGAAAGGCCCTTGTAGCCGGGCTCGTCATTGGTGCGGCAGAGAAGGGTCATTACGTCCGCGCGCGCAGCATGGGTGATCCATGTCTTGTTGCCCGTCACCTTGTAGACATCGCCCTCTCGGCGGCCGCGCGTCTTCAGGCTCGCAAGGTCGGAGCCCGTGTTCGGTTCGGTGAAGACCGCGGTCGGCAGCACCTCGCCGCTTGCGATTTTCGGCAGCCACTTGTCCTTCTGGTCCCTGGTGCCGCCGCCGAGAATGAGCTCCGCTGCGATTTCCGAGCGCGTGCCGAGCGAGCCGACGCCGATATAGCCGCGCGACAGTTCTTCCGAGACGACGCACATGGACTCCTTGCCGAGGCCGAGCCCGCCGAACTCTTCCGGGATGGTCAGGCCGAAGACGCCGAGCTCCGACATCTGCGCGATCACCTCGAGCGGAATGTAGTCGTCCTTCAGGTGCCACTCATGCGCATGAGGCATGACTTCGGCATCGGCGAATTTGCGCATCTGGTCGCGGATCGCCTCATAAGTGTCTTCGAGGCCGGCATCGCCGAAGGTGGCCGCGCCGCTATTGGCGGCAATGAACTCCGCGATCCGCGCGCGGACCTCCGCCGTGTTGCCCGCCGCCGTGAGCGTCTTCACGGCCGGCGTGGTTTCGAAAGCGGCGATGTCGGCCTCCGCAATGCCGAGGTCGCGCGGGCGCACGGTTTCGCCCTGACTCATCGGAATGCCACCCGTCATCTGGGTCAGATATTCGCCGAAAGCCACCTGAACGATCAGGGCCTCGAACTCGCCGAGCCGCTTTTCCTCGCTCATGCGATGCGCATAGGCCGAAAGCTGGCGCAGCGCCTCGACATAGGTCGCCGCCCAGGCAAGGCCATGCGCGGCGAACTGCTCGCGCTCGATCAGCGCGGCCGAAACCTTGCCGTCCCTTGAGACTTTCGCGACGACGGCCTGCTTCGCCGCGGCAAGAAGCCGGTCTGCCGCGTCTGCGGCTTGTTTCGCGAGCGGCAGCAGATCGGGCAGAAGAATATCGGCAGCGCCGCGGTCGCTAAGGGAGGCAGGGGCTTGGCTCATGAAAGAACTCGCTTCGTGTGACTTATAATCGGGGCCGTGTGTGGCCGGGGCGGGACCGAGCAGCGGGCCCCGGCGTGGCCGCCCGGGAATAGCCCCTGCCTCTCAATCCCTATATATCTCTTAGCCCCGGCTCCGGCCAGCCGGAGGACGATTCGCAAACGGGGACCACAGGGGCGGCAATGGACGGAAGCGGCGTCAAGGCCAGGGAAACCACCGACAGCACCAAGGTTGTCGGGCTCGTCATCGGGGCGCTGCTTGTCACGCTTTCCGTGCTGATGCTGGTGCCAATTCTTGCCGAGATCGTCGCCCGGACGGGCGATTGGGAAGCCTTTCTCTTTTCCGCCGTCATAACCGCCTTTGTCGGCGGCGTGCTCATGCTCTCCAACCAGACGGAAAGCCGCGACCTTAATCACCGCGCCACCTTCATGGTGACGTCGCTTGGCTGGCTCACGGTGAGCGCGTTTTCGGCGCTCCCGTTCGTCTTTTCGCTGGTGGACATGAACTATACGGACGCCTTTTTTGAGGCGGTCTCCGGTGTCACGACCACAGGGTCCACCGTGATGGTCGGGCTTGACCGGACGCCGCCCGGCCTTCTTCTCTGGCGCTCGCTGCTGCAATGGATGGGCGGTGTCGGGATCATTCTTACAGCGGTGGCCATTCTGCCCTTCCTGCGCGTCGGCGGCATGCAGCTTTTCCGAACCGAAAGTTCGGACAGAAGCGAGAAGGTCCTGCCGCGCCCCGGGCAGATCGCAGTTGCCATCGGCGAAGTCTATCTGCTGCTCACCCTGCTCTGTGCGCTTGCCTATATCGTTGGCGGCATGTCGCCCTTCGACGCAATGAACCATGCGATGGCGACCATCTCGACGGGCGGCTATTCCACGCATGACGCATCCTTCGGCTATTTCGACAATGCGTTCATCCACTGGACGGCGGTCGTCTTCATGATTTCCGGTGCGCTGCCACTGGCGCTCTACGTGCAGACGCTGCGTGGCGCAGGTGAGACGCTGTGGGACGACCCGCAAGTGCGGAGCTTCGTGGCGATGCTGGCGGGTGTTTCCGTGGTGATGGCGCTCTGGCTTGCGGCGCGCGGCGACTACGGCTTCTTCGAGGCGCTGACGCTCACGGCCTTCAACGTTACCTCCATCGTCACGACGACGGGCTTTGCCAGCACGGATTACACGCTCTGGGGTCCGTTCGCGATCATGGCCTTCTTCATCCTCATGTTCCTTGGCGGTTGCACCGGCTCAACCTCCGGCGGGATGAAGATGTTCCGGCTGCAGATACTCGGAATTCTTTTCAAGAGCCAGATTCGCCAGACGCTTTATCCGCATGTCGCGCAGACACTGCGCTATGGCGAGCGCACGGTGAGCCGCGAGATCGTGTTCTCCGTCGCGCTTTTCGTGTTCGTCTATCTGGCGTCGATTCTCGTCGTGGCGCTTGCTCTCGCCGCTTTCGGGCTCGATCTCGTGACGGCGCTATCCTCCGCCGTCACGGCAATCGCGAATGTCGGCCCGGGTCTCGGACACGAGGTCGGCCCTTCCGGCAATTTCGCCAACATTCCAGACGGGCCGAAGCTCATCCTCGCCTTCACCATGCTGCTTGGCCGGCTCGAACTGCTGACCGTCCTTGTCATGTTCTCGAAGGACTACTGGGCGCGGTGATCCCGGCAAAGGAAAAGGCCGGCATATCGCCGGCCTTTTGCCTTCGGCTGAGCCCAAGGCGTCACGCCGCCTTGTTGCCCGCCTCGATCGCGTCCTCCACGGTGCGCAGGCCCGGACGCGCGGCGGATACGAGAACCGCCATGTTGCCCGGCAGGTGCTCGTTCTTCCACATCTTGTCATGCGCGAGCGGAATGTCGTTCCAGGAGAGCACCTCCGACATGCAGGGGTCGATGCGCCGCTCGATGACGAGCTGGTTCGCGGCCGATGCCTGCTTCAGATGCGCGAAATGCGAGCCCTGAATGCGCTTCTGGCGCATCCAGACAAAGCGGGCGTCGAAGGTCAGGTTGAAGCCGGTGGTGCCTGCGCAGAAGACAACCATGCCGCCGCGCTTCGTCACCATGCAGGAGACGGGGAAGGTCGACTCGCCGGGATGTTCGAAGACGATGTCGGGATCGATACCCTTGCCGGTGATGTCCCAGATCGCCTTGCCGAATTTCCGCGCTTCCTTCATGAAGTCGTTGAATTCGGACGAGTTCACTTTCGGAAGCTGTCCCCAGCAATTGAAATCCTTGCGGTTGATGACGCCCTTCGCGCCCATCGACATCACGAAGTCGCGCTTTGAATCGTCCGAGATGACGCCGATCGCATGGGCGCCTGCCGTGGCGCAGAGCTGCACGGCGAAGGAGCCGAGGCCGCCGGACGCCCCCCAGACAAGCACGTTCTGGCCCGGCGAAAGGATGTGCGGGCGGTGGCCGAAAAGCATGCGGTAGGCGGTGGCGAGCGTCAGCGTGTAGCAGGCGCTCTCTTCCCAGGTCAGGTGCTTCGGGCGCGGCATGAGCTGCTGCGACTGCACGCGGCAGAATTGCGCGAAAGAGCCGTCGGGCGTCTCGTAGCCCCAGATGCGCTGGGTGGGCGAGAACATCGGGTCGCCGCCATTGCATTCCTCGTCGTCGCCATCGTCCTGATTGCAATGGATGACGACTTCATCGCCGACCTTCCACCGCTTCACCTTGGAGCCGACGGCATAGACGATCCCGGACGCATCGGAGCCTGCGATGTGGTAGGGCACGTCATGGACGTCGAAGACCGAGATCGGCGTGCCGAGACCCGCCCAGACGCCGTTGTAGTTCACGCCTGCAGCCATCACGAGAACGAGCACCTCGTTCGAATCGATCTCCCAGGTGGGCAGAACCTCGACCTGCATCGCCTGTTGCGGCGGGCCGTGGCGGTCGCGGCGGATGGCCCAGGCGTACATCTTCTCCGGCACATGGCCGAGCGGGGGGATCTCGCCGATTTCGTAGAGATCCTTCTTTTCCATCTGCGTCATGACTTTAACCTCGCTCGGCTTTGTTTCCGCGGTTCTGGGGGCCGCACCGGGGCGGATCATTGGCATATGACGCTGCGGAAGCAAGAATATTTTGCACTGCAGCATAGAATTTGAGGCGGTAAAGGCGGTTTTTGGCTCTTTCCCCGGGGGTGTAGCTGCCTTGAAACAAAACCGCCGCAGGGAGGTTCCCTGCGGCGGTCATGTGCCGGGTATGGACCGGTGGTGCCGGTCTTACCAGAGGCCGTGCTTCTGCACTTCGGCGCGGCCGACGACCATGTGGTGCACCTCGTCCGGTCCGTCAGCGAAGCGCAGATGGCGCATGTCGGTGTACATGTCGGCGAGCGGCGTCCATTGCGAGATGCCGGCCGCGCCGTGCATCTGGATCGCCTGGTCGATGATGAGGCAGACCTTCTCCGGCACCATCGCCTTCACCGCGCTCACATAGACGCGGGCTTCCTTGTTGCCGAGCACGTCCATCGCTTTCGCCGCCTGAAGCACGGCAAGGCGCATCGCATTGATCTCGATGCGGGCACGCGAGATGATCTCGAGATTGCCGCCGAGCTTCGCGATCGGCTTGCCGAAGGCTTCGCGCGTGGCCGAGCGCTTCACCATCAGTTCCAGCGCCTTTTCAGCCTTGCCGATGGAGCGCATGCAGTGATGGATGCGGCCGGGTCCAAGGCGCACCTGGCTGATCTCGAAGCCGCGGCCTTCGCCGAGCAGGATGTTTTCCTTCGGCACGCGCACGTTGTTGAAGCGGATATGCATATGGCCATGCGGCGCATGGTCCTTGCCGAACACCTTCATCGGCCCGAGAATTTCGACGCCGGGCGTGTCCTTCGGCACCAGGATCTGCGATTGCTGCTTGCTGGGGGCGGCATTCGGGCTCGTCTTCACCATGACGATCATGATCTTGCAGCGCGGGTCGCCGGCGCCGGAGATGTAGAACTTCTCGCCATTGATCACCCATTCATCGCCGTCGAGCACGGCGCTGGTGCGCACGTTCTTCGCGTCGGAGCTCGGCACATCCGGCTCGGTCATCGCATAGGCCGAGCGGATTTCGCCGTTGAGCAGCGGCTCCAGCCACTTCTTCTTCTGCTCGGGCGTGCCGACGCGCTCCAGCACTTCCATGTTGCCGGTGTCGGGCGCGCTGCAATTGAGGGATTCGGAGGCGAGCGGCGATTTGCCGAGTTCGACCGCGATATAGGCGTAGTCGAGATTGGTAAGGCCTGAGCCGATTTCGGAGTCGGGCAGGAAGAAGTTCCAGAGCCCCGATTCCTTCGCCTTGTTCTTGGCGCCTTCCAGCAGTTCGAGCTGGCGCGGATGCCAGGACCAGCGGTCGGTCTTCTCGTCGTTCAGGCGGAAAAATTCTTCGGTAATCGGTTCCACATTTTCGGCGATGTGCTTCTGCACCGCCGCCATCAGCGGCCGCGCCTTTTCCGACATGGCGAGCTGAAACAGGTCCTGATTGATGTCAGACATAAAGTCCCTCCATTTATTGTGCTTTTTCAGTTTCGATACCCGCAGGGTAACGCGTCCGGCGACGGCGCGATATCCATTGCGGCGTCAAATTGCCGCCACAAGGCCGCGGCTGAATGGGACGAGTTCGATTCATGAAATGAGGCCGATATGCCCATCCGTTCCGTTGCAATCATGATCTCCCTGGCATTTCTCCTGCCGGCCGGTCTGGCTCAGGCTAAGGGAGGAAAGCCGGAAAATCCGTCTGGCGCCGGGCCCATGCTTGATATAGGCGCCGGCATATCGGTTTCCTTCGGTGCGGAAGAAACACGTCTTATCCGGGATTATTTTGTGGCCAACCCGTACAACGCGAAACCGCTTCCGCCCGGCATCGCCAAGAATCTGGCCCGCGGCAAGCCGCTGCCGCCCGGCATCGCAAAGCGCTATCTGCCGGGCGAGCTTGTGGCGGGGCTGCCTCCCCGGCCGGGCTACGAGCGCATCATCGCGGGCAACGACATTCTGCTGGTCGCGGTTGCCACGGGTATCATCGTCGACATTCTGACCGGCGCCCTCTGAACGGCGCCGCGTCTCGCCTTTTGCAGCGCAGCAAAGCCTGTGATATTTCCTCGCAACGGTTTGATGACGCGAGGTCAGGCGATGAGCGCGAAAGGTGACGGCGGCAACGGGCAGGTCAAGCGGGACCAGCCGTGGATTTTCCGTACCTATGCCGGGCATTCGACGGCCAAGGCCTCGAACGAGCTCTATCGCACCAATCTCTCGCGCGGCCAGACGGGCCTTTCGATCGCTTTCGACCTGCCGACCCAGACGGGCTATGACGCCGATCATGTGCTGGCGCGGGGCGAGGTGGGGAAGGTCGGCGTGCCCGTCTCCCATATCGGCGACATGCGGGCGCTGTTCGATGGCATTCCCATGGAGCAGATGAACACCTCCATGACGATCAACGCGACGGCGGCCTGGCTGCTTGCACTCTATATCGCGGTAGCGGACGAGCAGGGCGCGGACCGCGCGAAGCTGCAGGGCACGGTCCAGAACGACATCATCAAGGAATATCTCTCGCGCGGTACTTATGTGTTCCCGCCCGAGCCCTCGATGCGCCTGCTGACGGATATCGTCTCCTACACCTATACGCAGGTGCCGAAGTGGAACCCGACCAATGTCTGCTCCTATCATCTGCAGGAAGCAGGCGCGACGCCGGTGCAGGAGCTTGCCTTTGCGCTGGCGACCGCCATTGCGGTGCTCGACCGCGTGAAGGCGAGCGGCCAGGTGCCGGAGAAGGATTTTCCTCAGGTCGTCGGCCGTATCAGTTTCTTCGTCAATGCCGGGGTGCGCTTCATCACCGAGATCGCGAAGATGCGCGCCTTTGTCGACCTCTGGGACGAGCTTTGCCGGATACGCTACGGCGTCGAGGACGCAAAGCTCCGCCGTTTCCGCTATGGCGTGCAGGTGAATTCGCTCGGCCTCACCGAACAGCAGCCGGAAAACAACGTCTATCGCATCCTGCTCGAAATGCTGGCCGTGACGCTGTCGAAGAATGCGCGCGCCCGCGCGGTGCAGCTGCCCGCCTGGAACGAGGCGCTCGGCCTGCCGCGCCCCTGGGACCAGCAATGGTCGCTCCGCGCGCAGCAGATCCTCGCCTTCGAAAGCGACCTTCTCGACTATGAAGACATCTTCGACGGCTCGAAGGTGATGGATGCGAAGGTCGAGGCGCTGAAGGCGGAAGCGCGCGAAGAACTTGCCCGTATCGAGGAAATGGGCGGCGCGGTTGCCGCCGTCGAAAGCGCCTACATGAAGGAGCGCCTCGTCGAATCCAATTCCGCGCGCCTCGAAGAGATCGAGGCGGGACGGCAGGTGGTGGTCGGCGTCAACAAGTATGAAGAGTCGGCGCCGTCACCGCTCTCGACCGGCGCGGGCTCGATCCATGTCGTCGATCATGGCGTCGAGGCCGAGCAGATCGCGGCGCTGAAAAAATGGCGTGAGACGCGCGATGCGGCGGCCGTCGAGGCGGCGCTTGCCGATCTCCGCGCGGCGGCGAAGGAAGGCCGCAACATCATGGAGCCCTCCATCGCCTGTGCGAAGGTCGGCGTTACCACCGGCGAGTGGGGCACCGCACTCCGCAATATCTATGGCGAATATCGCGCGCCGACCGGCGTCTCCCGCGCCGCGCGCAATGCGCCTGGCGATCTCGACCGCGTGCGCGAGATGGTGAATGCGGTATCGGTGAAGCTTGGCCGCCGTCTCAAGTTCCTTGTCGGCAAGCCCGGCCTCGACGGCCATTCGAACGGCGCCGAGCAGATCGCGGTGCGCGCCCGCGACAGCGGGATGGATGTCGTCTATGAGGGCATCCGCCTCACGCCCGAGCAGATCGTGAAGGCGGCCCAAGAGGGCGACGTGCATGTCGTCGGCCTCTCCATCCTTTCCGGCAGCCATGTCTCGCTGGTGGAAGACGTAATGAAGCGGATGCGGGATGCGGGCGCCGGCCACATTCCCGTTGTTGTCGGCGGCATCATTCCTTCCGATGACGAGGAAAAGCTCCGCGCCGCCGGCGTCGCTGCGATCTATACGCCGAAGGATTTCCAGATCAACGACATCATGGCCGAGGTTGTCCGCTTGGTGGACTACAACACGGACGAGGCGGCATAAGCGCCGCTTCGATCACATTCCCGCCATATTCCCATAATGTTTCCGCCGCATTGGAGTCCTCCAATGGCACAGTGGAAATTTAGGTGCACCCGAGTATCCGGCAGCATCGCAGCGGGTTTCATTTGCTTTCATTCGCGTTATTCGGGACTCCGCTCCGGCCGCCAAGACTGTTACGGTTAACAAGTCGTTAATACGGGGTGCGTGAGCAAGAGGGCCGGCTGATGAGCAACGGTTTCGAGACCACGGGCGGACAAGGCGGCACACAGGCCGACAAGGGCCAGACGGCCTGGACCTATGGGCGGAATGCCGAGCCGCTACCCGAGCTTCATGTCTTTTCGCGGCTGTCGGAACTCGATGCGGCCTATGCCGCCGAGCTTGCGCGCCGTCGTGCACGGCAGGAAACGCTGGAACGCGAGATTGCCGAACTGGCGAAGCGCCTCGCCGCGCCGCTCGAAGGCGTGAGCGAGGAAGCGCCGAAGAAGCGCGGCTTCTTCAGCCGGAGGGCCAAGGCATGAGCAAGGCTCTCTCTCTCCTTCCCGAAGAGATGCGCGCGCAGATCAATCGCAATTATGTCGCGAGCGAGCGGCAGGCGCGCTTTTCGAGTTTCTATCTCCTGACATTCATTACGGTCGGTCTCATCGCTTTCGGGGCGCTGATCGTCGATTACATGATCGTCAGCGAATTCTGGACGCGCGCGCTCGCCAATGAGTTCCTCGAACTGCCGGGCGCGCTCGGCTCCTCCGTCGCCTTCAAGTCGATGCAGGTGCTTTTTGCGACGGTCGCCGCCCATATTCTCTATGAACAGCTCGGGCCCTTCGGCAAGGCGCTCTTCGTGCGCATCGTCTTCGTGCTCGCCCTTACCATGCTGCTCGGTGTCGGCGTGCTGCTTGCGCTGATGTCGCTGCCGAACGGTATCGCGGCCACGGGCGACGGCTCGGTCGGCTCCTCGCTCGGCAACGCTCTGGCGGGGCTCGGTATCGCTACCGAGGCGACGCAGGAGACGCAGCGGGCCGCCAGCGAGATCGACGAGATGCGCGGCTGGCAGCCCATGGCCTGGCTTGCCTCGCTCGGCATCGTCTTCCTCGTCGTTACCGGCGTTGCCGCGCTCTGCATCCATTACGCAGCGGAGTCTCTTCGCCGCGTCTTTCATGCACGAGACTTCCGTCATCGCCGCGCCTCGATGGAGCGGCTTGCCGCGCTCGAAGCCGAGCATGACAGCAATCGCCACGCGCTGTCGGAAATGGAAGGACCTGAGAACCGCCGCCATCTCCTCTGGACCGGGCTCATGCGCGAATGCCGTTCCTATGAACAAGGGCTCGAGGAAGCGCGGCGCAAGGGCGATGCGCTTGCCGCGCGGGACACCGGAGGGCGGAGTTTTCTCGGCCTGCGCAAGGAAATGGCGATCAATGGCGCGGCGACCTCTTTCCGCGACAAGCTCAAGGCCTGTGAGGACTCGCGACACCTCGGCCGCTATGAAAAGCTCTTCGACGAATGGTGGGAGCGCCGCTCGCGCAATGCGATGAAGGCAGGACCCGCCTATCTCCAGCCCGTTCGCGAGCCGATGGGCGAGCTTCTGCCGCCGCGCGAGGCACGCCGCATTCCCATCGGGTCGGCGGGAGAGTGAGCAGCATGCGCCGTTGGCTCGGCTTCTTTCTTGTCCCCGGATTTCTTGCCGTCTCCCTGTCCGCGCAGGCTGTCGATGCGCCCGCCGCACCGCAGACCGTGGTCATCGGCCTCGACATCTCGAAGAGCAATCCGCTGGTCGAGGATTCGGCCTATGCGGCGCGCGTGGCGAAGCGCCTCACATCCGAGATCGACAAGCTGCCCGTTCGCTCGCGCCTCATGGTGCGCACATTCGGGGCCTATGATTCAAGCGCCAATCCGCTCAAGATCGACGAGGTGATTTCGGCGCGCGCCCGACCCGAGACCGTGGCCGAGGGCGTCGCCGCGCTCGTCGCCGCCATGCCGCAGCTCGTGAAAGAGGGCAAGCTTCAGGCGCAGGACTGGACCTATATCGTCTCCTTCATGGAGACCATGTCGCAGCAGGTCGATTGCGAGGCGGGCGATGTCCGCTTCATCCTGTTGACCGACGGGTTCGAGGATTCCGAACAGGCGCGGCTGCTGCGCGGCGGCTCCTTGCCAAAGCCCCAACCCGCCTTCGCCGGCTGCAGCGAACTCATGATGCTCGGCATCGGGCAGGGCGCGGGGAGTCCCGCCGTCACGAAGCGTGTACGTGAGCAATGGGCCTCGTGGTCGAGCGCCGCGGGCTTTGCGAAGTTCACGGGTCTCTACGACTGGTGATCTTTTCCGGTTTTGACGGACGGGCGGGGGAGGCGTAGGGTCCGCGCCGTTCCGCTCTCCGCCACCCGGAAATTCCACATGGAAGTCGCGCTTTCGCTGGTCCTGCCGATTTTCGGCATCATCGCCATCGGCTATGCGGGTGCGCGGTCGAAACTCATCAGCCAGTCAGGCGTCGATGGGCTAGACACTTATGTCTTCACCTTCGCCATGCCGATCCTGCTGTTCCGCAACCTTGCGGGCACGGAATTTCCTTCGGCGCTCCCCTGGGGCCTCTGGATTTCCTATTACGGCGCCATGCTCGCGGTCTGGGCGGCGGGTTCGCTGATCGCACTCTACATCCTGCGCCGACCGGCGGCGGACAGCGTCATGCTCGGCTTCGGCTGCGGCCAGGGCAATACGATCATGCTCGGCCTGCCGATCATCCTCACGGGCTTCGGACCGGAGGCCGGCACACCTGTTTTCCTGATCCTCGCCTTTCACGGCATTATTCTTTTCACCATCGCGACCTTTCTCCTCGAACTGACGCGCGCGCGCGACGGCAGCGAGGCGCCGAGCTTCGGTTCGATCCTGAAACAGGGTCTGATGAATACGGTGCGCAATCCCGTGATCATCGGCATTGCCTGCGGCGTCGTTTACGGCCAGCTCGGCGTGCCGCTCCCCGGCATCGTCAACAAGGCCTTCGAGATGGTCGCGGGTTCGGCGATCCCCTGCGCACTTTTCGTACTCGGCGCCATGCTCACGCGCTACAGCATTCGCCGTTCGGTGGGTGCGGCGTCTATCACCACCTTCTTCAAGCTCACGGTGCATCCCGCGCTTGTCTTCGTGATGACGCAATATGTGTTCGGGCTGGAGCCGCTCTGGGTGACCGCTGCAACTTTGCTCGCCGCCATGCCGACGGGCGTCTATTCCTCGATCCTCGCCAACCGCTATCAGGCGGCTCCGGGCGCCGCGTCGAGCACCGTTGTGCTGTCGACCGGCGTTAGTCTCGTCACGCTGACGGTTCTGCTCGGTCTGTTTCTCGAAGGCTAGTCGCCACCGGCCGCCAGAACGACATTGCGGTGCGCATTGCGCGGCGCCGTCAGGCGGAACATGTCGGGCCGGATGAAGAGGAAGCTGAGCGGCGTCTTCTCGACCAACTTGTAGCCGATGATCGGCGCGACGACGGCAACGCTCATTGTCACGAGGGTCACGAGATCGCCATTCTCCATGCCGAGCTTCACCAGCGCCATGCGCGTTGCCGCCATGGGCAGGAAGAAGGCGAGGAATATGTAGAGCGAGTGCTTGCCGACATAGGCAAGCGGCAGGGCGAGCCCACGCGCGGCGGCAATCGACACAAGCATGATCGCGGCGCCCGCACCTGCGAAGCCCATCAGAAGTTCGAACGCACGAATATCGACGAGGTGCGAGAAGACGGTACTGCCAAGGCTCACAAGAAGCAGGAGCGAGAGGAACACGCCCTTGGCGGGATGTGCCCGGGCCCAGTCGGCCAGTTCGAAAATCTGCTGTGCGCCATGGACGCCAAGCACGAACCAGATGAAGCGCCAGGCGAATTCGTCGATCAGCATCCAGCCCGTGTCGAGACGCAGGAAGTAGAGCGCGACTGCAAAGAAGATGACGAAGGCGGGACGCGCACTGCGGAGGAGGCGCATCGCGCCGAAGAACATGGCGAGCGAATAGATGAACCAGAGAACGGCGAAGGGCTGGATCGGGATCATCAGGAGATCGAGATAGGTCACCTTCCAGCCGCCCTCATGCGGTACCACGATCTTCAGGCCGATCTGGATGACGGACCAGAGGAGGTAGAAATAGGCGAAGTGGACGATCTTCCCGTCCACGAATTTGCGGAGATCGCCAAAGAGGGCCTTGTAGGCAAAAAGGCCGGCGACGAGGAAGAAGAGCGGCATACGGAAGGGCTTGGCGAACTCGGCCACGGCACCGAAGAAGGGCGGAAGGACGCCCAAGGCGTTCTGAACACCGAAGGTCGTGTGCTCCATGACCACGAGAATGATGGTCAGGCCTTTCGCCGCATCGATCCAGTCGATGCGCGATTTCGGCACGGAAGGCGTCTCGATCGTCGCCATTGGGGGGCTCCACAGGCTCGAAAAGGCACGGTTTCGTCCCGCTTTGGGTGCAAACCGTCATGTTCAAGCTTCCGGAAGCAGGTTCCGCGCCAGAGCTGTGGCGGTCGTCCGTATGGTTAAAGGCCGACCATGCGGCGAATGCCGACGGGCGTCTCGCCGGCCGCGCGCAGTTCCCGCAAGCCCATATCTTTCGCGCTTTTGGAAAGGCGCCGTCCCGCCGCATCGCGGATGAGGCCGTGATGGTGATAGCGGGGTTCGGGAAAACCGAGCAGCACCTGCAGGATGCGGTGGATATAGGTCGCGGGGAAAAGGTCCTGCCCGCGTGTCACCAGCGTCACGCCCTGCAGTGCATCGTCCACCGTCACCGAGAGGTGATAGCTCGTGGGTACGTCCTTGCGCGCGATCACTACATCGCCGAAAAGTTCCGGATCGATCGGCAGCGTCCCCGTGTCTCCGCGCGTGCTTTTGCCTTCTTCAGTGAAAGTGATGGGACCGCCATTGAGGCGCACGGCTTCGGCCTTCGCCTTTTCCATGTCGAGCCGCCAGGCATAGGTGCGGCCCTCCCACATCAGCCGGTTTAGCCTCTCGCGCGGAATATCCTTGTAGATACCCGGATAGAGCGGTGCGCCGTCGGGGTCGGCCGGCCAATTGCGTGGTGGAATGCCGCTCGCGGCAATCGCGTCCTGAATTTCCTTGCGCGTCGCAAAGCAGGGATAGACTAGGCCCATCTCCCGCAGGCGCTTCAGGTGGCGTTCGTATTCCGAGAAATGCTCCGACTGGCGGCGCACCGGCTCTTCCCACTCGAGGCCAAGCCAGCGCAGATCTTCGTAAATTGCCTGCTCATATTCGGGGCGGCAGCGGCCGACATCGATATCTTCGATGCGCAGCAGAAAGCGGCCCCTGAGACACTTCGCCATTTCGCTGGCGAACAGAGCGGAATAGGCATGGCCCAGATGAAGCCAGCCATTCGGGCTCGGCGCGAAGCGAAGAATTTCCATCCCGGTTTTTCATCCTGCGGGGAAGTGCTGCTAGGCTGGGCGAAAGTGATAGCGCGGGCGGGAAGCCGGCGAAAGGGGAGACAGAATGGCATTGAGCGGACCGGGCGTCGTGCCCCTGAGCGGCAAGACAGAGCATCTCGTCATTCTCTGTCATGGCTATGGCTCCGACGGGAACGACCTCATCGCGCTTGCGCCCTTCTGGCAGCAGATCCTGCCGGATGCCGCCTTCGTCTCGCCCAATGCACCGCAGCGCTGCGACGGCAATCCGATGGGCTATCAATGGTTTCCGATCTCGCGGCTCGACCCCGCGGAAATCGCGGCGGGCGTCTCGGCTGCGGCGCCTGTGCTCGAGGCCTTCATCGCGGAACAGCTAGCTGCGCGCGGGCTCGATGCCTCGCGGCTCGCGCTGGTCGGCTTCAGCCAGGGCACGATGATGGCGCTGCATGTGGGGCTGCGCATGGCCGTGCCGCCGGCCTGCATTGTCGGTTTTTCAGGCGCGCTTGCCATGCCCGAGCGTTTGCCGGAGGAGATCAGGGGCCGCCCGCCCGTGCTGATGGTGCATGGCGAAGTGGACGACATGCTGCCCGTCACGCGCATGTACATGGCGGTGCAGGCGCTCGGTGCCGCGGAGGTGCCGGTCGAATGGCATGTCTCGCCGGGGCTCGGCCACAGCATCGACCAGAGGGGACTCGAGCTCGGCGGACGTTTCATCGCCGATGCCTTTGCCGAGCGACTGCGGGCCGCCCAAGCGCGCTGAGTCACACCGCGCCAGAACTGGCCGCTTCACAAAGCTGTCGCACCATATATAGTAATCTCAGGTCTGAAGGAGGCCTGCCGTTGTTGGCGGCCTTCGGCTTCAGGAGGGTGGCGTGCACGGATCGTTTGCCACGCCGGATGCGTGTCCGGCCCTTGTGTTGAACGCGGATTACAGGCCGCTCAGCTATTACCCCCTCTCGCTCTGGTCCTGGCAGGATACGATCAAGGCCGTTTGTCTCGATCGCGTGAACATCGTTTCGTCCTACGACACGCTGGTGCGCTCGCCCAATTTCGAGATGAAGCTGCCGAGCGTCGTCTCGCTCAAATCCTATATCAAGCCCGCACGCTTTCCCGCCTTCACGCGGTTCAATCTGTTCCTGCGCGACCGCTTCACCTGCCAGTATTGCGGCGCGCGCCACGAACTCACTTTCGATCATGTGATCCCGCGGTCGCGCGGCGGGCAGACGACCTGGGAAAATGTCGTGACGGCCTGCGCGCCCTGTAATCTGCGCAAGGGCGGCAAGATGCCGAAGCAGGCGGAAATGCACCCGATGCAGGCGCCGTACCGGCCTTCCGTCGGCGATCTGCACAAGAATGGCCGCGCCTTCCCGCCCAACTACCTGCATGAAAGCTGGCAGGACTATCTCTACTGGGACAGCGAGCTGGAGCCGTAGGCTCAGGCCTTTTCGGAAATCCTGATGGCAATCCGGCAGGCGGCCTTGATCGCGCCAGACAGAAGCGGATAGGCGGGGGCTTCCTTCGCGCCGGAGGCGATGGCCTCGTCGCGATGCTCGACTTCTTCGAGGCGGAATTTCTCGATCGTGTCGCGCAGCGGCTGTTCCGTCTCGCCCATCTCATCGAGGCGGCGCACTTGCGACTGGTAGTGCTCGTCGATCACTTCTTCCACGGCCGCGGTGCAGGCATGGGCGGCTTTTTCGCCGAGCAGCGCCGTCGCCGCGCCGAGCGCGAAACCCGCCACATGCCAGACGGGCGCAAAAGCCGTCGGGCGCACGCCGCGCTCGTTCACGATCTCGTTGAAACGGGCGAGGTGCACCTCCTCATCCTTCGCCATGTGTTCGAGCTTCGCGACAAGCTCTTCCTTGCCCGGCACATTGCGCAACACGGCGAGCTGGCCCGCATAGATTCGCACCGCGCCATATTCGCCCGCGTGGTCGACGCGGATCATTTCCTCGATCGCTTCCTTGCGCGCACGGCCCGGCTGGGCGGAGACGCGGGAAGCGGCGTTTTCGCCCGATGCGCTCATGCCACTTCTCCTCTGCTCTCCCGGAAATAGCGCCAGAGAGGCAGCGCGGAAAGGGCTGCAAGCGTCAGGGTGATCAGAAAATTGAATCCCGCGAGCGAGATGCCGAAAAGCGTCCATGCAGCCTCGTCGCAGCGCGGCGCCTTCACGCCGCGTTCGAGCGCCGATTGCAGGTCCTGCAGTGAGCCCGCGACGCTGCCGCCGATGGCGCCGCAATCCTCCGGCCCCGCCCACCAGCCATATTCGACGCCCATGTGATGGAACGAGATGCCGGCACCCCATAGATAAAGCGCCGTGCAGATGCCGAGGAAGATCAGCACCAGAATGCCGATATTCGTATTGCGCGAGAGAATGCCCGCGATGAGCGCCGCTCCCATGGCGTAGTAATGCGGCTGGCGGCCATCGAGGCAGAGCGCGCAGGGGATGTAGCCCAGCACATGCTCGAAAAAGAGCGCGCCGCCGATCGTCGCGGCGCTCGCGGCGAGCAGGATCCAAGGAATGGCATTCGAAGGCAGGCGGTCCAGCATGGCGCTATTCAAGCATGGCGGGCGGCCATTGTCCCGCGGTCCCGATGCCGCAGCCTTCTTTTCGATTGAAGGGGCGCGCAAGCCGATTATGATGCGCGCCCGATGCTTCAGGGCCCCTGTGGCGGAATGGTAGACGCGGCAGACTCAAAATCTGTTGTTGGCAACAACGTGCTGGTTCGAGTCCGGCCAGGGGCACCAGCCTTCGCGCCTTGCGCTACGGCTGGCAGGCCAGCTTTCGCGCCATACGCTTCGTCTGGCGGGGCCCCCTTCGCACCTTGCGCTACGGATGGCGGGCCAGCTCGCGTCCTGCGTTTCAGTTGGCGGGGCAGTCTTCCCGCGTATCACCCGAGCATCTTCTGCATCAGCACGAGGTCGAGCCAGCGGCCGAATTTCGTGCCCACTTCCGGCATCCGTGCGACTTCCCTGAAGCCAAGACGCTCGTGAAGGCGGATCGAGGCGAGGTTCCCCGCTTCAATGCCCGCCACCATGGCGTGGAATTCCCGGGTGCGCGCCTCATTGATCAGGGCCTCCATCAGCGCAGCGGCGATGCCTTTTCCCCGCCGGTCCTCGCGCACATAGACCGAATTCTCGACGGTGTGGCGATAGCCCTCATGCGGGCGGAAAGGGCCGTAGGTGGCATATCCCGCGACCTCGCCGGCGGCAGCGGCCACGAGAACGGGGAAGCCCGCGCCGGTGCGCTCCTGCCACCAGCTCCGCCGCCCCGCGAGATCGGATGGCGTCTCGTTCCAGATGGCGGTCGTGTTGGCGACGGCGTCGTTATAGATCGCGAGAATGGAGGAAAGGTCCGCCTCTTCGGCCGGACGAATCGAAATGGAAGCCGTCTGCATGGCATGTCCCCGTTGCTGCGCGGCGAGAATAGCAGCCTCGTAGCGCCGGGCGAGGGCGCACATATCCGGAAGAGTTATTTTAATTGATCAATCAATTAAAATATGGAATGGTCTCCTGAGTTGCCCTTGTCCCCGGAGTAACCTGTCATGCGTGCCCTCGTTCTCAGTGCCAGCCCGCGCCGCAATGGCAATTCAGCGGCGCTTGCGGAGGCGGCAGCAAGAGGGCTCGAAACGAGCGGACATGAGGCGCGCCTTCTCTTCGCCGACGATGTTCTCACCGGCTTCCTCCGCGATTGCCGCCTCTGCCGCCGCGCCGATGGCGAGTGCGGCATCGAAGATGGATTCCGCGCCGCGTTCTTCGATGAGTTCCTTCCGGCGGAAGGCTTCATCGCGGCAACACCCGTCTACTGGTACGGCATGTCGGCGCAGCTCAAGACCTTTTTCGACCGGATGTTCTGCTATGTCGCCGCCTCACATCCGCAATCGGGGGAGGTCGTTCCGCGCATGATGGGCAAGCGTCTCGGATTGCTTCTGGCGTCGGAAGAAACCTTTCCCGATGCCGGCGCCGGCATCGTTCATCAGATGCAGGAATATGCGCGCTATACGGGCTCCGATTTCACAGGTGTCGTGCATGGCTATGGCAATGCGCGCGGCGAAGTCTCGCAGGATCCGGACGGCCCGCTCGTCCGGGCGGAAGCGTTCGGGCGCGGTTTCTTTTCACGTCATTCAAGCGATTACCGGATCGATACGCCTAGGCCGGGGCGTGTCTGGGCCGGGCGTTCCCAGTAACCGGCCGACAGGAAAGCGGACATGAACGGCAAGGATCAGATAGCGGAAGTTCTGAAGAAGCTGAAAAGCGAAGGCGTCGAATATTGCTATGCGACCTATGTCGATGTGCATGGCGTTTCGAAAACGAAATGCGTGCCCATTGCCCATTTCGCCGACATGGCGGGTGGCTCCGAGCTTTTCACGGTCGGCGCGCTTGAAGGCATGGGGCTTGTGGGGCCGCATTTCGACGAATGCGCGACGGTGCCGGATCTCTCCAGCGCGACGATCCTGCCCTGGGACAGGCGCTATTGCTGGTTTGCGTCCGATCTCTATTTCCACGGCGAGCCCTACGCGAACTGCAGCCGCGTCATTCTGAAGAAGGCGCGGGAGAAGGCGGCGAAGCGCAATATCGTATTCAATCTCGGCATCGAACCAGAATTCTATGTGCTGCGGCGCTCGGAGAAGGGGCTTTCCCCCTTCCAGTCGGAGACTTTCCACGGTCCGACGCCGGCCTATGACCTGCACCAGATTTCGCTCGCGGGAGCTTTCCTCGAAGAGCTCACGCGTTATGTGGAGGAACTTGGCTGGGGCCTTTATTCCTTCGATCAGGAAGGCGGGCACGGCCAGTTCGAGATCGATTTCGGCTATGCCGACGCGCTCGTCACCGCCGACCGTCTCACCTTCTTCCGCTTTATGGTGAAGTCCATCGCGCACAAGCATGGCGCCATCGCGAGCTTCATGCCGAAGCCTTTCAGCAATGATTTCCGTTCCGGCGCACATCACAACATGTCGCTCATGGACATGGACACGAAGGAAAACATTTTCGACGCCTCAAAGCGCGGCGCCGGCGCGCTTGCCGAGAGCTATGGACTGCCGGTAACGGATGAGACGCTCCATTTCACCGCGGGTCTGCTCGATCATGCGCAGGCGCTGTGCGCCATCACCTGCCCGACCTTCAATTCCTACAAGGGACTCATTGCGCAGGGCGAGATGCCCGACATGTCCTGGGCGCCGGTCCTGCGTGCCTATGGACGGAACAACCGCTCGGCCATGCTGCGGCTCCCAATGAACCGGCCCTGCATCGAAAACCGCGCGCCGGACATGAGCGCCAATTTCTATCTCTCGTCCGCGCTCAGCCTTCATGCCGGGCTCGACGGTCTCGACCGAAAGGCCGATCCGGGCTCGCCCCTCAACGACAATCTCTACCTGTCGCGCGACCTCCTTTCCCGCTCGGGCAATTTGCGCCGCCTGCCGCGGACATTGCTCGAAGCGGCGGATGCGCTCGACGAAAGCGACTTCGCCCGCTCGGCGCTCGGCAGCGAATTCATCGACATCTATGTCGCGCAGAAGCGCAAGGAGTGGGACGCGCAGTTCTATATGGTGACGCCCACGGAGCGTGACCGCTACCTCACTTTCGTCTGAGGGCGCGCCATGACCTCCTGGGCAAAACTCACCGCGCCGCAAATCGGCGATCTCGTGGAAGGGCAGGGCCGCCGCATGGCGGTCCTGCCCATCGGGGCGACGGAGCAACATGGGCCGCATCTCGCCACGGGTACGGACACGCTGCTCGCGGAAACGATTTGCGGCGAAGCTTGCCGGCGCCGCAACGTGCTTCTCCTGCCGGCCATCCCCTATGGCTGCTCGTTCGGCCATTCCGATGCCTGGCCGGGCACGATTTCGCTTTCGCCGGAAACGCTCGCGAGCGTTCTCTGCGAGGTGGCGGACTGGGCGATCCGCACCACGGGGATCGACCGTCTGCTCTTCATCTCCGGCCATGCAACCAACGGACCGAGCATCGAAAGCGCGATTCTGCGGCTGCGCTATGAACATCCCGATATGCGCTTTGCAACGCGGGGCCTCTGGGATATCTCGGCGGAAGCGCTGCGGCTCTATACGCTCGATGCGGCCGATATTCATGCCAATGTCGCCGAAACATCCATGGTGCTCGCGATCGATCCTGAATGGGTGCAGATGGACCGGGCGGAAGACGTCGAGGACGTCACTGTCGGCAAGATTTGGCGCTATGCCATGCCCGCCGTGACGCCCAATGGTGTGGTGGGGCGGCCGAGCGAATCCTCTGCTAAACTCGGCCGCGAAATGCTCGACCGGATCATTGCCGATTTCGAGAAGTTGCTGGAAGCAGCCGAAACGGAGGAATGGCCGGCAATCCCGAAGCGGTGAAGGGTGGATAGCGGTGGCGGCAAAGAGCGCGGCAAAAGAGAAGAAAAAGTCCGCGAAAGACATGAAAGCGAAAGGTGCCTCCCGCGCTACGCAGGCGCGCAAGCCGGGGCGTCCGCCTGTCGAACAGCCGAATGAGGCAAAGCGCGATGCGATTGCCGAGGCGGCGCTCAAGCTCTTTTCGCGTTCGGGCGTTGCCGCCGTCTCCAACAAGGAACTCGGCGAGGCGGCCGGCATCAATCCGGCGCTCATCTATTATTATTTCGAGGACAAGGACGATCTTTTCCAGTTCGTCGTACGCAAGGCGCTGTCGGATGCGCTCGCGGCCTATGAGGACATCAAGAAGCGCGAAGGCGGCATCGGCGATCTCGATGCCTGGCTCACAAGCAATCTTCAGCTCTTCGGGGAGATCACACGCTTCCTGAAAGTGATCCTCGACTACGCGCATTCCGGCCAGCGCTCGGCACAGACGGATGAAGCGATCCGGCGCTTCTACGATACGGAAACGGACCTGATCGGCCATGCGCTTCGCGAGGAAGGCGCGTCGCTTCGCGAGGCGCATGATCTTGCCGAACTCGTCTCCGTCTTTCTCGACGGGGTGATGGTCGCGCGGGTGCTGCGGCCGGAAATCTCGTCCGAAAAACTCGTCGGGCTGATGCGCGATCTGATCCGGCGGAAGACCGGCTGATCACTTGCCGGTGTCGAGGTGGTCGTTGATCATCCGGGCAAACCAGAGGCGGAAGCGGGCGAGCCCGTCCCGGTCGAGGCCCGCCGCTTCCGCAAGCTGCCGTCCGACGATCGCCTCGCCGAAGGCGGCGCTCGCCGTCAGCATGGCAATAAACAGCGTGTCCTCGCGGTCGGGTGCGGGCTGGTTTTCCTGCCGGGCATAGTCCTCGCGGCGCGCCTGAATGGCGTCCACGATCTCGCGCATCACATTGGGCTCCATCTGCTCGTCGCTCGCGCGTCCAGTCAGCAGCAGCCAGGACAGAAGCCGCGCCGTGCCGCGGTCGCTCAGCGCCTCGAAGACATGGCCGATGTGATAGGCCGTGTCGCTGCCTTCCCCGTCTCCGTCGCCATCCAGCGCCGAGAGCAGCTTGTCCCGGAGCTGCCTGTTCGCCCGGCCGATCAAGGCACGCACAAGGCCTTCCCGGCTCTCGAAATGGTGGAGAATCGCGGGGTGGGAAATGCCCACATCCCTGGCGATATCCTGAAGCCGCAGTCCCTCGGGGCCCTGGCGGGCGAGCCGGGCTTCGGCCGCGTCGAGGATCAGCCGCCTTGCCTCCTCCGCTGTGCGGCGTATCCGCTTCGCAGCGGGCTTTGCGGCGGTGGAGGTCTCGGGTTTCACGGCGCTCGACACTCTCGGATCCTTCCCGGGGAGGGTATATTGACAAACATGTAAGTACGCCTATATATGTTCGGATACAGGCGCGGGGCTGAAGCCGCCACTATAACAACGGGACATAGCCGATGACGACAGCAAGCCCAACCGAGTTTCGCAGTGCCGCTCCGGCGAAGCCTGCGCGCAAGCGCATGCAGCCCCTCAAGGCGATCCGCGCGATCCGCGCCCTTATCGCGGACAAGGAAGACACGTCCCAGGTTTTCAAGATCATCGACGCGCTTTCGGGCGATTCTGTGGGTAGGGGCTTCCGGCGCTTCGTGCAGACGGACACGGGCCGCCGCATCCTGGCCGAAAAGCGCGATCTCATAGCCGCCCTCAGCGACCGGGCGCGGCTTTCTGCGCTTCCGGCGGGCACGCTCGGCCGCACCTATCATGAATTCATGGCCGAGGAAGACCTCACCGCCGACGGGCTTGTGGCGGCGAGCGAGGCTGTGGAGCGCATCGACCTGCGTTCCGAGGACGAACTTCTTTTCGGCGCACGTCTGCGCGACCAGCACGACCTCTGGCACGTCGTGTCCGGTTATGGCCGCGACGGGCTCGGAGAGCTCGCGCTGCTTGCCTTCACCTATGCGCAGACGCGCAATCGCGGTATCGGCTTCATCGTGCTTGTCGGTGCCCGCGTGACGGCGAAGAGCCTGCCCGAGGTCAAGATCTGGCGCGTCATTCGCGAGGCCTACCGGAACGGCAAGAAGGCCGCCTGGCTGCCCGCGACCGACTGGGAAGCCATGCTCGAAAAGCCGCTTGCGCAGGTTCGCGCCGAACTCGGTATCGCAACGCCCGCTGCCTATCGTGAAGCGGAACCGGTGGCGACTGCCGCCGAACAGGCCTTCAAGGCCATGCGCGCCGAACAGATGCAGAAGCAGGCCGCCTGACATCGCCCGGCAACAGGCTTTGGACCTCCCCCCGATCCCGGTTATGCTTCTTTCGATGAAGCGATAAGCGGGACGGGGCGGTGTTCACTCTCTACGGATTGAAGAATTGCGATACTTGCCGCAAAGCCGTGAAATGGCTCGAGGCGGAAGGGATCGCGCATCGTTTCCACGATCTGAAAGCGGAGGGCATTTCCGGCGCGGAAGTGAAACGCCTTGCTGCTGCCGTGGGCTGGGAAGCGCTGCTAAACAAATCGAGCACCACCTGGCGCGGGCTTGCCGATAGCGAAAAGGCAGGGCTCACCGAGGCGAAGGCCGTCAAACTCATGGCGACCCATCCCGCATTGATCAAGCGTCCTGTCTTCGACAATGGCAAGGCCGTGATCTCCGGCTTTCGGGAGGCGCAGCTGCCCGCCATTCGCAAGGCCTTCGCAAAATGAGACGGGGCAAGCGGGCGGAGCTCGCGCCTTCGATTGCCCTTCCGCTCGAAACGGCGCGCCTTCTGATCCGTGAATTTGCCGCTAATGACGTGGACTCCGTCCATGCCTATTCGTCGCTGCCGGAGGTGACCCAGTTCCTGATTTGGGGGCCGAACACGGCCGAGCAGAGCAAGCAGTCGGTCCGCGCCTTTCTGGATGATCAGAAAGACAAGCAACGAACGAATTTCGATCTTGCCATTGTGCAGAAGCAGATCCGAAAACGCGGTGAGAAGCGACGGCTGATCGGGGCCGTCGGGCTCAAGCTCGTCGATTGGGACAATCGCACCGCAGAGATCGGTTATGTCCTGCATCCTGAATTCTGGGGTGCCGGCTACGCGGCGGAAGCCGCGCATGCGGTGATGGCGGCGGCGTTTCACGATCTCGGGCTGCAGCGCATCGTTGCGACCTGCGACCAGCGCAACAAGGCTTCGGCCCGCGTTCTGGAAAAGCTCGGCATGCGGCGCGAGGGCGCCTTCCGGCGCAGCAAATACATCCAGGATGCCTGGCGGGACGAATATCTCTACGCCGTCCTTGCCGAGGAGTTCGCGTTCTAGAGGCTCTTTACGGGCTTGGCGAGAAGGTCGTCCTCGGTCTCAACCACGGCATTGCCCCGGCGGATCAGGAATTCAATCCATGTGCCGCGGTCGCGGACCTCGACGAGTTCGTGGCCCGCTTCGGCGCAAAAATGCGGCATGTCGATCCGCGCCACCGGATCGCTCGCGAAAACGCGGAGCAACGCTCCGGCCTCAAGGCGCAGCAATCTCTTTCGCGCCCGCAGCACGGGCAGCGGGCATTGCTGACCGATCACATCGAGCAGAATCTCGCCCCGCTCCTCGTCCTTGCCGTCTTTCATCCTGTCCGATCACGAAAATGTTAGCGGTGCCCACAGTTCCCGGCGGGATATTGCAGTTCGCGGCGCGTCCTGTCACGAGGCGGCCGGGAAATCGGCCTTTCCGCGACGGCTTTTCTTGACGGTCCGCCGCCCTCGCGGGCATAAACACTGGAACCAGTCGAAACAACGCGAATTCGGGAGGATTGCAGGATATGGGTTTCTTCAAGCGGGTCGGCAACGAGATCGTCTTCGTGCGGGCGGCCCTCCGTTCGCTGAAGAAGCTCAAGGAAATTCGCGCAGACACGTCGCGCACCTACTCGGACATCATCGAGGATCTGGCGCGGACCAAGCCAAACAACGTTGCGATCTATTTCGAGGACCGCAAGGTTACCTATCGCGAATATAACGCGGAAGCGAACAAATATGCCCGCTGGCTTCAGGGGCAAGGGCTCGGCCGCGGCGATGTCGTCGCTCTGATGATGGAAAACCGGCCGGAGTATCTGGTCGCATGGCTCGGTATCGTGAAGGCAGGCGCCACGGCCGCGCTCATCAACACCAACCTCACCAAGGGCCCGCTCGCGCACTGCCTCAATATCTCGAATGCGAACCATCTGATCCTCGGAGCGGAACTTGCCGAGAATTACTCCACAGCGGCGGACCAGCTCGAGCGGCCGATGGCTGTCTGGAGCACGGGCGGCCAGATGCAGGGGGCGCATGATCTCGACAATGCGCTTGCGCAGCTTTCCGGCGATCCACTTCCCGCCGATATCCGCAAGGATGTGACGCAGGACGACGATGCGCTCTTCATCTATACGAGCGGCACGACCGGCAATCCGAAGGCCGCCAAGATTCCGCATGTGCGCCTGAATTCGATGATGGGCGCTTTCGCGGCAGGCACGAACGCGACCGAAAAGGACCGCATGTATTGCGTGCTGCCGCTTTATCACTCGGCGGGCGGCGTTTGCGCCGTCGGTTCGACGCTGACGGTTGGCGGCTCGGTGATCCTGCGCCGCAAATTTTCCGCCACACACTTCTGGGACGACGCGCACAAGTACAAGGCGACGCTCTTCCAGTATATCGGCGAACTCTGCCGCTATCTGCTCAATACCGAAAAACATCCGAAGGAGCGCAAGCACAAGATTCGCCTTGCCGTGGGCAACGGCTTGCGGCCGGAAATCTGGAAGTCGTTCCAGGACCGCTTCAAAATCCCGCGTGTGCTCGAATTCTATGGCGCCACGGAAGGCAATGTGGCGCTGATGAATTTCGACGGTTCGCCGGGCGCCATCGGCCGTATCCCGAGCTGGGCCAAGGCGAAGTTCAATGTCGAGATCGTGAAATTCGATATCGAGAACGAGCAGCCGGTGCGCGGGCCGGACGGCTTCTGCATCAAGGCCGAGTTCGGCGAGGCGGGCGAGGCCCTCGGCAAGATCACCGACGATCCGGAGCAGCCGACCGGCCGCTTCGACGGGTACGCCAAGAAGGAAGAAACGGAGAAGAAAATTCTCCGCGACGTCTTCGAGAAGGGCGACGCCTGGTTCCGCACGGGCGATCTGCTACGCCAGGACAAGCTCGGCTATTTCTACTTCGTGGACCGCATCGGCGATACGTTCCGCTGGAAGGGCGAAAATGTGGCGACGTCCGAAGTCGCGGAAGCGATTTCCGTTTTCCCGGGCGTCAAGGAAGCCAATGTCTATGGCGTCCATGTGCCGGGCGCCGACGGCCGTGCGGGTATGGCATCGATCGTGGCGGAGAACGGCTCGCTCGATCTCGACAGGTTCCGGCTGCAGATGCAGAAGGAACTGCCGGATTATGCGGTGCCCGTCTTCCTGCGCATCCAGCCCGAGATCGAGATCACCGGCACATTCAAGCACCGCAAGGTCGAGCTGGTGAAGGAAGGTTTCGATCCGTCGGTCGTTCCGGAGCCCATCTATTTCAACTGCCCGTTGCAGAAGAAATATGTGCCGGTGGACCAGCATCTCTACGGCAAGATCTGCGCCGGCGAATTCCGCCTCTAGGGCGACACGTACAGCAAACAAAAAAGGGCGGCTCGATCGAGCCGCCCTTTGCATTTCAGGTTTCCGCTTCTTACTGCGCGGCGTCGGTCTTTTTGTCGAGGCCCATCGCGGCGAGGATTTCCGGGCGGATATTTTCCGTGCCCTTCTTCTCGACATGCTGGGCCACGCGGCTGCCCACCGCCATCATGGCTTCGCCCATGAAGGTCGGGCGGTTGTCGCGCGCCCAATTCAGGGAGGCTTCGCGGTTCTCGTTCAGCTGCTGGAACTTCGGGAAGACGTAGCGCGCCATCAGCTCGTAGGACTTCTTGGTGTTTTCCCAATCGGCCCAGTTATGTGCGAGCTGCATGAAGCAGCCGAAGCCGCCCGACTGCGCTTGCAACCGTTCTATCTGTGCGATGGCGTCGTCCGGCGTGCCGATCACGGCCATGCCGGAAGCAATAAGCGCGTCCACCGGATCGGAACCGTCGGTCGGCGCGAGCGGCAGGGCAGCCACTTCACGAAAATAGTAGAGCCACTGCTCAAGGCCGAAGCGCACATTCTCGCGCGCCTTTTCCCGCGTCTCGGCGATGTGAACCGGGCCCACAAGGCGCCAGTTGCTGCGGTCGATCGTCTTGCCATTTTCCTTCGCGGTATCCTCGCAGATCGCCCAGTTGGAGGAGAGAGCGTTGAAGCCGCCGGCGGAGGTGGCGCCGATCGAGAGAAGGCTGAGGCCGTGGCGGCCGGCCGCTGTTGCGCCGGTCGGAGAGACCTGGCTTGCCACTGCGATCTCGACGGAAGGCCGCGACCAGGGCGTCATCTGCAGCTGCGCATCCTTCAGCTCGAACCAGTCGGTCTTCGCCGTCACCTTCTCGCCGCGCAGCAGCCGCACGATCACGTCCAGCGCCTCGTCCATCATGTCGCGCTGCTTCGCGACCGTGATGCCCATCATGAAGGCGTCGGAGGGCAGCGAGCCCGGGCCCACGCCCAGCATCACGCGACCGCGGGTGATATGGTCGAGCTGGTTGATGCGGTCGGCAAGCATCAGCGGGTGGTGATAAGGCAGCGAGGAGACACCCGTGCCGAGCTTGATGTTGCGCGTGCGCTCGGCCACCGTGGCGATGAAGAGTTCGGGGCTCGCAATCAGTTCGTAGCCCGCCGAGTGATGCTCGCCGATCCAGGCTTCGTCATAACCGAGCTTGTCCATCCACTGCACGAGTTCGATGTCGCGATCGAGCGCAAGAGTGGGGTTTTCGTTCAGCGGGTGAAACGGCGCGATGAAGGCGCCGAAACGCAATTTCCGTCCATACATGGGTGTTTCTCCCTGGGGTTTACAAATTTCTCTCCGGCTTTGCCGGTCAGTTTCTTATGCGGAGACCGTTCAGCTGGAATTCGACCAGCGCCCGGTTGATCTCGGTCCGGTCCATCTCAGGATTCTGTAGCCACCAAGCGGTGAAGGCGCTCCATGCGGCGACGAGCGCTACGGCCGCCACTTGCGGCGGGAAGGCATCGGAGAATTCGCCACGCTCCTGTCCGCGCTCCACGATGCGGGTCACATGCGCGAGCACGCTTTCGTTCGCCTCGGCCGCTTTGGAAACGAGCGCCGGCTGATCGAGGAACTCGCTCAGCATCTTGTGCAGCACGGTCGCGTTCACTTCCCAGGCATCGCGCAGCAGCGAGATCAGCAGCAGAAGCTCCTCTTCCGCGCTGCCTTCGTGCTCGGCCAGCCGATCGGTAAGCGAGCGCGTCACCTCTTCGTTGAAGACGCCGATCAGGGCCGACTTTCCCGCAAAATGCAGGAAAAAGGTTGCCTTGGCGATGCCGGCCTCGGCGCAGATATCCTCGATCGTCACCTTGTCGTAGTCGCTGTCGGCAAAGAGCTTCATCGCGGCACGATAGATTTCCTGCCGCGTGCGTTCCTTCTTGCCGGGTCCTTTCGGCGCTTCGGGCTTCGGGGCTCCGTTCCGGCTCGATTTCAACAGTCTTGTCATGCTCTGCCGTCTGGTTGTCTGCCCTGAAACTAGACTGTGGTATAGTTTTTCTCAAGCGCCTATTTCGCCGCATTCCGCCCGAACGGGCAGGGACGTTGCGGCCCTAGGGCTCATACCCTAAGAATCGATCTTCAAACCATAAGAAGTTTAGGGGAGAGCAGCATGGGACGGGTAGCGGGCAAGGTCGCCCTTGTGACGGGCGCGGCAACCGGTATCGGGCGCGGCGCGGCGGTGGCGCTCGCCGCCGAAGGCGCCAAACTCGTGGTCACGGATGTCGACGAGGCAGGCCTCAAGGAAACGGTCGATATCATACGCAAGGCTGGCGGCGTAGCGAGCGGTTACAAGCAGGATGTGACGAACGAGGAGCGCTGGGCGGAAATCGCCTCAATCGCCAAGAACGAGTTCGGCGGCATCCATGTCCTCGTCAACAATGCCGGTATCGCCATCGGCGCGTCGATCTTCGAGATGTCCTACAAGGACTGGCAGATCCAGCAGGCGATCAATGTCGACGGCGTGTTTTTCGGCGTGAAGCATGTGATCCCGGTGATCGCGGAATCGGGCGGCGGCTCCGTCATCAACATCTCGTCGGTCGCCGGGCTTCAAGGTGCGCCGGGCCTTGCCGGCTATTGCGCGACCAAAGGCGCGGTGCGGCTCTTCTCGAAGGCCGTCGCGCTTGAATGTGCGCAGTCGCAGATGAATGTGCGCGTGAATTCGATCCACCCCGGCATCATCGACACGGCGATCTGGCAGAAGATTCCACAGGGCGGCGGTGTCGGTGCGCAGGCGGTCAATTCAGCGGTACTGCCCATGGCGCCCGGTGCAAACACGATCGATCCCAACATGGTGGCGACGGCGGGCGTGCCGCTCGGCTATGCGGGGCTGCCTGCGGATATCGCCGCGGGCATCGTCTTCCTCGCGTCGGATGAGTCGCGCTATGTGACGGGCACCGAACTCGTCATCGATGGTGGAATGACGGCGCGATAAATCGCGCCTCGGGATGGAATGAAGGGGCGTTGAAACGGGCTACTGCGCCTGGACGATCTCGTCGGTGATGCGCCATTCACCATCGAGCCACTGGATCACTTCGCGGGCGCAGGCATGATCGAAGGCGGCGTAGCGGTTTCGCAGCGCCGCCTTTTCCTCATCCGTCATGCCGTTGAGGCCCTTGTCCTGCAGCAGCGGCAGATCTTCTTCGAGCTTTGCCGCGAGTTCCGCTCCCGCGACATGCGTGGCCGCGTCGCGGAAGGCCTGCGCTGCATCGGCCCCTTCGCCGCGATAGATGGCCTCAAGCGTCAACATCGGGATACGGCTCAGCATGGCTTGCGATGCAGGGTTCACGCCATGCGCGGCGAGAAGCGGCGCGATGTCCGGTGTGCGGCCGGTAAAGGCGCGCAGATGCAGGAAGGGCGACATGCGCTGCCCGTCGTTCACCGGATAATTGTCCCAGAGAAAAGGTTTGCGCCCGAGCGTTTCGGTCACGCGCTGCAGGTGGTTCGCGCCGATTTCGGTCGAGCAGACTTTCGGACCCGTCCAGAAAATCTCGATGGCGGGATCGAGACCCCAGCCGAGCGTCTCGAGATAATTTGCAGGCCGTTCGCCGAAAAAGCGGTCGAGGATCGGGTCGTCCGTATAATAGCTCGGACAGGTGATGAGGCGGCCTGCCTTCGTATGATCGGCGACGAAGTTCACTATCTCGATCTGCGTTTCGGCGAGGCGCGGCAGGTCACCGCGCATGTCATCGAAGAGAATGGCGAGATCATCGAGACCGAGAGCGTCGAGTTCCGCGAGCTTCCGCTTCAGCGCCGCGCGGGCCGCCTCGTCGAAGTCGAGATAGATTTCATAAGGGCTGAGGCCGACGCCGAAGCGCACACCTTCCGCGCGGCAGTGGGCGGCGAGCTTCGCCAGCGCCTCATGGACTTCCCTTGGATGCGGCTCGCCCCAGCGCCGCCGCAAATAGGCATCCGCCTTGGGCGCATAGTGATAGAAGCGGTAACCGAGGGGGGCGAAGGCGCTTACATGCGCCGCCCGCGCCGCCCAGTCCCAGGTCTTGCCGTAGAAGCCTTCGATGGTGCCGAGTTCGGGAATCATGATCCCCCAGACTAGCACGGTTTCAGAAGGTCACGCCTTCATGACGAGGAAGCCTGCCCGCGGGAAATGCACCACGACATCGCCGACGCGCGGGTCATTCCGCCGGATGGCGACATGCTGGGCGGAGGAGGAAACGAGTTCGCCCGTAATAGGGTCACGGCCATAATCATCCGCCATCACCATCACCTTGTCGCCGGGTATAAGGCCATTCGGCTCGCCCGGATCGGCCTTTGCCGCTTCCGTGCTTGTCGCCGCCTTCGCAATGTCGAGCGCCGCCTCGCGGGAAATCTCGCTCCGCTTGCCGTGGCCGATCGCCGCCACGCGCTTTTCCCAGGCCGCCACTTTCGGGAAGCCTTCGATGAGCTTCACACCGGCGGGGCTCGTCCAGCGGACAAAGGCGAGGTTGTAATAGGCGCCGGCATCGGTTAGCCCTGCGCTTCCGCCCATCAGGAAATCGCGTCCGTCGGAAAGCTGCTCTTCGAGCCAGCCAAGCTGTGCGCGGAACTGTTCGGCCATGAGGGGTGCCGCCGCCTTCATCGCCGCAATGTCGAAGGGACGGCCCGTCAGCTTTTCGCGGTCATTGATGAAGGCTTCGTCGGCAAGTGGCGTGCCGCCGCCGAAGATGATCGCGACGCCCGCCTGAAAGAAGACGCGGTCCGACCACATGGAAAAGCCCCAGCCTGCGCCCTTGTCGCCGCCCGTATAGATGGAGGGCGAGGGGAAGCGGCGCTCAAGCTCGCGGATGATCACTTGCGAGTCGCAATAGATGTCGGCACCGATCTGCATCACCGGGATTTTCCGGTAGCCGCCGGTCAGCACAACAAGGTCCGGCTTCGGCATGATGACCGGCTGGTCGCAGGCAAACCATTCAAGCCCCTTGATGCCGAAAACGATGCGCACCTTCTCCGAGAAGGGCGAGATGTCATATTGATGGAAGATGATCGATTGTGCGTTGGCGGTCATGGCGCGGCGTCCTATTCGAAGTCGTAGCTGAAGCGGATATTGTTCTTCTCGAGCCCGTCGAGCACGATCTCGACGCCGTCTGTCTTCATCATCCATTCGAGCCGGTGGTCGCGATATTCGCGCTTGAAGAGGCCTTGCTTCAGCACATCGGCCACCACCTGCATGCCGGAGATACTGTCGACAGCTTCCTTTGCCGTTTGTGCGACGGCGGGGCGGGCATTGGTACGTGCAAGCCATTTGCCGAGCGGCGAGCCTTCGTCCGGCGCATTACCGAATCCTGCCGAGCCGTTCACATAAGGCACCACTGAAAGATCACCCCAGCCAAAGCTCTTGCCATTGAACCAATCGTTCGGCCCAAGCTGCTTCGTCAGCCAGGTCTGAAGTTTCGCCGTCTGCTGCGCAGCAAGCTCCTGCATGTCCTTCGCCTTTGCGCCGGTTGCACGGCGGAAATAGGCGATCTCGCCAAGGCCCCAGTTGATGGCCTCGTAATGCGTGTCGCAGACTTCCTCGATCATACGCACCTTTGCGCGCTCGGCGGGCGAAGCGGGCAGCATGGGCGGCTCGGGCCATTTGTCTTCGAGATATTCGAGGATGATGGTCGAATCGAAGATATATGTCTCGCCATCGATCAGCGCCGGCACTTCGGCGCGCGGATTGGCAGCGACGAATTCGCCCCGGCTTGTGCCCGCGCCGATGCCGTCGGGCGTCTTGAGTTCGAGCGCAATGCCTTTTTCCCGCGCGGAAATCTTCACCTTCTGCGCATAGGGCGAGAGCGGATGTTCGTAAAGTGTGACCATGGTTTCCTCCCGATGTCCGTTGCGCGGATCATGGGGAGGGCGGCCCGGTCTGTCCACCGTGCCGCCATCACGGATGCGTTACGGCAAGAGCGCGCGGCGCGAACGCTGCGTCAGCCGCGCAGGCGCCCCTGCCGTTTCGTCAGTTCCGCCATCTGGCCGAATATGGTCGGCACGTCGTTCGGCGTGTCGTCACCCGAGAATTCCTTGTAGAGCGTCGAAACGTTGACGACGATGCGTTCGCCGTCGCCCCAGCTGTCATAGTCCGCCATGTCGATGTCGAGCGCTGCATCGAAGGCGGAGAGGCCCCCATCGTAACGCTTCTTCGCTTCGTCGCGGATATAGACGAGATAGTCCCGTACCGCCTTCACGCCGTTCTTGCCGGTGATCGGCCCATGTCCCGGCACCACCGTTTCCACATCCATGGCGATGATCTTGTCGCAGGCGTCGATCCAGTTGCCGACGGGTCCCTCCCACATGATCGGGTGCCCCTCAATGAAGAGAATGTCGCCGGTGAAGACCGTCTTGTCCGCCGGCACATAGACAAGCGCATCGCCCGGCGTATGCGCGGGGCCGACATGCATGATGCGAATTTCCTTGTTGCCGACGTGGCGTGTCAGTTCGGTTTCGAAGGTCGTGGTCGGCAGCGTCTGCGTCACGCCCTTGAAGTCGAAGGGGCCGAAGCATTGCGTCACATATTTGCCGAGATCGCCAAGTCCCGGCGCCATGTCGAGAAAGCCCGCTAGCAGCGCCGGTGGCTCGTGCCGCATGCCTTCGACGGCAAGCTTGTGGGCGATGATCTCTGCGCCTGCGCAGCATTCATTGCCGTTGCAGTGATCGCCATTGTGGTGTGTGTTGACGAGCGTGCCGATCTTCGCTGCCGCTTTCGGCTCTGCCTTCCGCATCGCGTCGAGCATCTCGCGCGTCAGCGGCACGTCGAACAGCGTGTCGACGAGAAAGCTTTCGCCGCTATCGACGATGAGGCCCGCGTTGGACCAGCCCCAACCGCCATCCGGCTGCAGCCAGGCATAACCGCCATTGCCGAGATCGTGCAAACCCTTCGTATATTGAAAGCGGCTGAGACCCAAACCCATCTTTTCCTCCCCTCGAGCGGTGTTATGTGGAGCGTCTCCCGGCGCTTCACGAAATACCGGTCATGCCGCTGTCCACGGCGAGCGTCTGCGCGGTGATGTAGACGCTTTCGTCCGACACGAGAAACAGCGCCGCATAGGCGATTTCCCAGCCTGTCGCCTGCCGGCCGAAGGGCACAGGCGTGCGCCCGCGCGAGGGGCGGCCCTGCGTCGCGAGCCGTCCGAGTGGTGTGTCGACAAGACCGGGTGCAACGATATTGGCGCGGATGCCGCGCCTGGCGCCTTCCATGGCGACATGGCGCATCAGCCCGCCAAGTGCGGCCTTCGAGGCGTCATAGGCAGGCAGCCGCGATCCGGCCACAAGCCCCGCAATCGAGGAAATGAAAACGATGGGCGAGCCATCGGCGAGTTTCGGCAGCGCCGCCTTGCAGCAGAGCATCGGCCCGCGCAGGTTGACGCCCAGCACCTTGTCCCAGTCCTCCGGTGTCGCGCCTTCAAGGCCGAGCCCGCCCACGCCGATGCCGACATTGAGTACGAGCCCGTCGATCGCGCCGAGCGCGCCTTCCGCTTCCGCGATCATCCGCTCGATGTCCGCGGGTTTCGAAATATCCGCTCCGATGGCGTGCGCCTTGCCGCCTTCCTTGCCGATCAGCGCCACGGTTTCCTCCGCCGAGGCGCGGTTCATGTCGGCCACGGCAACGGCGGCGCATTCGCGCGCAAAGAGGAGCGACATGGCGCGGCCATTGCCCACGGGGTCGGTCGCCGCGTCCAGCACGCGCTGCCCGCCACCGACGATCAGGATGTTGCGGCCCTTGAGCCGGCCGCGCCCCGGCGCCGTGCCGGCCGATTCCGGCGGCAGCGGCTTCACATATCCCTCAGCCATGTTTCTCAAGGCCCTTTCTGATTTCGTCGAGCCCGCTCGTGTCGATATCCCGCTCCTCGAGGTCGATCTCGAAAGTTTCGAGATAGCGGCAGACGAGAAGATAGGTGCCGATCACGATCACGAGTTCCTGCATGCCCGCATCGCCGAGATGCTCATGCGCGGTGGCAAAGAGCTCGCCATCGGCCTTCACATTCGCCACCTGATCGTCGGTGAAGGCGAGCGCCGCATTCTCCGCCTCGCTGAAAAGCGGCGAGGGCAGCGCGTCCGCCGCCGCCGCAATCCGTTCCTCGTTCATGCCGATCATGCGAGAGACACGGCGATGCTGGTGGAGCTCATAGGCCGAGCCGCAAAGATGCCCCACTCGCAGGATCACAAGTTCCCTGAGCTCCGGGTCGAGCGTGCCGGCATTGAGATAGGAGTTGATGAACGCCATGAAGGGCACGAAGGAGGCGCCCGCGCCCGCGATCATGCGGAAGATGTTGAGCTGCGGCAGGCTCTCGAGAAGGCTCCGCGCCTCGGGCGACAGCGCCGCCGGGTCGGGATAGGGGATGCGCGCCATCTGCCCGGCTCAGTCCTGCATGCCGGGAAGCTTCACGCCCGACTTGTGGCCCGGCTCCTCGATGTCGACATCGAAGGTCTCAAGGAAGTAGCAGGCCGTCGTGTAGAAGCCGATGGTGATGACGAGTTCCTGAAGCTGCTTGTAGCCGAGCTTGTCGGCGAGCGGATTGAAGGTCGCGTCGGAAGCGCGGGTATTCTTCACTACGTCGTCGGTGAAGCGCATCACCTGGCGCTGCGTCTCGTCGAACACCTTGGCGTCGGGGCCTTCATGGATCGCCTTGATGAGTTCTTCGGACATGCCGAGCTTCCGCGAGATCGCTTCATGCTGATAGACCTCGTAGGACGCGCCCTTCAGAACGCCTACGCGCACAATGGCGATTTCGCGCAGCACCGGGTCGAGCTCGCTATGAATCAGGATCGCATTGCCGAGCTTGATGAAGCCATCGATCATGTCGCCCGAATGGCCGAGCATCCGGAAGATGTTGAGGTTCGGCAGCTGTTCGTAGACGTCCTTGGCGCGGCCGGTGGCCTTCGACGTATCGAAATAGGGGATGCGGGCCATGATGAAGCGTTCCTTCCCTGAGTGGCGTTTCTGATTGCCGCCAGTGTAGACGGCGCGGACGCTGCGTCCAGCGGCAAGAAGGGCGATATCGCGAACCGGCCTTCCGGCTTTGCTTGCCCCGTCCGCCCGGCTCGCTAAACTCTGCCCCAACAAAAGCCCGTGGGGGGATCGCGGGCGAGCAATGGGAGGAGAGCGGATATGGTCGATATTTCGCAGGTCAAGTCGGTTGCGGACATTACGCGCGTCTGGGGCGCCGGCGCGCCGGACCAGGTGGCGCAGGTTTTCGAGGGCCGGGAAACGACTTATGGCGAGCTCGACAGGCGGGCCAGTCAGGTCGCCCAGGCGCTGATCGCCGATGGCTGCAAGCCCGATGCCCGCATCGGCTTCATGGGCAAGGGCTCCGACCGCTATTTCGAGATGCTGTATGGCGCGTTCAAGGCGAAGGCCGTCGTTGTCGGCGTCAACTGGCGTCTCGCGGCGCCCGAAGTCGTCTATGTGCTGAATGACAGCCGCACTGAAATCCTCTTCGTCGGCGCCGAATTCTACGACATGGTGGAAAAGGTGCTGCCGGAATGTCCGACGGTCCGCAAGGTGATCGCGCTCGACGGCGGCCGCAATGACTGGCAGTCCTTCGACGACTGGCGCGACGCGGCGAAGGCCGAGGACCCGATGCTTCCCGCCGATCCTGAAGACGACGTGATCCAGCTCTATACGAGCGGCACCACGGGCCATCCAAAGGGCGTGCAGCTCACCAATGCGAACTACATGTCGATCTTCGACCAGGGCGGCAAGGCCGGCTGGGCGAATTGGGGCCAGGGCGAAGTCGCGCTGGTCTGCATGCCGCTTTTCCATGTGGCGGGCGTCAATATCGGTCTTATCGGCAATATCAATGGCTGCAAGAACCTGATCCTGAAGGATGTGGACCCGGCGCTGATCCTCAAGCTCATCGAGAGCGAGAAGATCAACATCGCCTTCATGGTGCCCGCCGTCATTCTCTTCCTGCTGCAGCAGCCCAACATCGCCAAGACCGATGTGTCGAGTGTGCGCCAGATTCTTTATGGCGCTTCGCCGATCGCAGAAGACGTGCTGCGCCGCGCGCAGGATACCTTCAAGGGCGCCGATTTCGTGCAGGTCTATGGTCTCACCGAAACGGCGGGCGGCGCGACCAATCTGCCGCCGGAGGCGCATGACCCGGCGAAGGGGAAGCTCCGCTCCTGCGGCATTCCGAACCCCGGCATGGAAGTGCGCGTGTTCGACGACAAGGGTGAAGAAGTGCCGGTCGGCGAGGTCGGAGAGATCGTCATCCGCGGCGGCTCGATCATGAAGGGCTACTGGAACCGCGCCGAGGCGACGAAGGATGCGATCCGCAATGGGTGGTTCTACACGGGCGATGCCGGTTATTTCGACAAGGACGGCTATCTTTTCATCCATGACCGGGTGAAGGACATGATCGTCTCGGGCGGTGAGAACATCTATCCGGCCGAAGTCGAGAATGCCTTGTTCGGCCATGAGGCGATTGCCGATGCCGCCGTCATCGGCGTGCCCGACGAGAAGTGGGGCGAGGCGGTCAAGGCCATCGTCGTGCTGAAGCCCGGCCAGCAGTCGACGCCGGAAGAGATCATCGCTTTCGCGAAGACACGGATCGCCAGCTACAAGGTGCCGAAGTCGGTCGATTTCATCGAGGCGCTGCCCCGCAATCCGTCCGGCAAGATTCTCCGCCGCGAGTTGCGCGCGCCCTTCTGGGAAGGCCGCGCCCGCATGGTCAACTGACCAGGCGATCAAATTCGAGACTGAAAATCCGGGGCACCGCGTGCATCAGAACGCGCGGGCCCCGAACGACATTTGAAACCGGAGGAACGTCATGAGCCTTGCAGAAGCCACGGGTGCGCCCGCGCCCTTCAAGCCGCTGAAACAGAAGCCGCCAAAGATCACGGTGAAGCGCACCGATGACGGCACCTTCTATGTCTCGTCGGATTATCCTCTGCCCGAGATGAAGCGCAGCGTGCCGCATATTCTCGAAGAGCGCGCGGCACTCCATCCGGACCGCAACTTCATCGCCGAGCGCGATGCGTCGGGCGAATGGCGCTACATCACTTACGGCGAGGCGAATGCGAAGGCGGATGCGGTTGCAAGTGCGCTTCTCGCGCGCGGGCTCGATCAGTCGGCGCCGCTCATGGTGCTCTCCAGCAATTCGATCGCGCATGCCGTCATGGCGCTTGGCGCGATGAAGGCAGGTGTGCCGGTCGCGCCCGTCAGCGTTCCCTATTCGCTGATGAGTTCGGATTTCTCGAAGCTCAAACATGTCGTCGCGCTGACGAAGCCGAAAATGATCTTCGCCGATCATGGCGATCTCTATGCGAAGGCGCTTGCCGCGGTCGGCGAGGGCGCGGAAATCGTCACGCAGACCGGCAGCGTCCCCGACGCCACGTCCTATGACGAGCTTCTCAAGACCAATACAAGCCCGGATGTCCGTGGCTCTATGGAGAAGATCGGCCATGACACGGTCGCGAAATATCTCTTCACCTCCGGCTCCACCGGCATGCCGAAAGGCGTCATCCAGACGCATCGCATGATGATGGCGCAGATTGCCGCCGCCGAGGCGCTCCGCAGCGAGGAGCCCGATCCGAACGAGATACCGCAGAGCCTCGAATGGATGCCGTGGAACCACATCTCCGCCGGCAATATCGGTTTCAACGGCAACATGAATGCCGGTGGCACGGTCCATCTCGATGCGGGAAAGCCCATTCCCGGTATGTTCGAGCAGACGATCAGGAATCTCCGCGAGGTGAGCCCCCGCGTCTTCGGCTCGGCGCCCGTCGCCTTTGCCATGCTGGCGGACGCTATGGAGCGCGATCCGGCTCTGCGCGCGAGCTTCTTCAGGAATCTCGAATATATGGGGTATGGCGGCGCCACGCTTTCAAGCGACATCTATGATCGTATGCAGGCGCTCGCCGTTGCCGAAACGGGTTACCGCCTGCCGCTGACCACCATGTATGGTGCGACCGAGACACAGGGCATCACCGTCGTCCATTGGGTGACCGAGCGCGTTGGTCTTGTCGGTCTGCCGGTGCCGGGCATCACACTGAAACTCGTGCCGAATGGCGCGAAGCTCGAAGTGCGCGTGAAGGGTCCGACGGTGACGCCAGGCTATGTCAACGATCCGAAGAAGACGGCGGAAGTTTTCGACGAGGAAGGTTTCTACAGCCTCGGCGATGCGGCGAAGTTCCTCGATGAAGCAAAGCCCGAGCTCGGTCTTGTCTTCGATGGCCGCGTGACGGAGGACTTCAAGCTGTCCTCGGGCACCTGGGTTTCGACCGGTACACTCCGCGCCGATGTGGTCGCCGCCTGTACGCCGCTGGTGCAGGATGCCGTGGTCTGCGGTCTCGACAAGCCCTATATCGCCCTCCTCGCCTGGCCGAACATCGCCGCGGCGCGCAAGATCGCGGGCCTGCCGGACGATGCGGCGCCGCAGGATGCGATTTCGCATCCGAAGGTGGTCGACTATCTCCGCGCCGCGCTCCAAAGGCACAACAAAGCGGGCGGCGGTTCGTCCACGCGCATCGCCCGTATCCATCTCATGCTCGAGCCGCCCTCGATCGACGGTCACGAGATCACCGACAAGGGCTATGTGAACCAGGCGGCAACGGCCGCTCGCCGTGCGCCGCTTGTCGATCGGCTCTATGTCGACCCCGCGCCGGAAGATGTGATCGTGGTGTGATTGTTATTCATCTCGCCAATATTTCGTCATGACCCGCTTTATGCGGGTCATCCACGTCTTATAAGGTTTGTGCACCAGGAAAGATGTGGATGGCCCGGTCAAGCCGGGCCATGACGATTTAGGGAAGCCGCCATGATCCGTCCCCGCGATGTCCTCGATTTCTGGTTTGCCGCCGGACCGGAAAAATGGTTCGCGAAGAGCGACGATTTCGACGCCGAGATAAAGCGGCGCTTTGCGGAGACGCATCGCACCGCGTCGGAGGGCAGGCTTGATGGCTGGGCGGACAATGCGCAGGGCTCGCTCGCCCTCATCCTTGTGCTCGACCAGTTCTCCCGCAACCTGTGGCGAAACGATCATCGTGCCTTTGCACAGGATGAGAAGGCGCTCGCCCTCGCCGATGAGGCGGTCCGCCGCCGCTACGATGTCGAGACGCCTGTCACTGCGCGTAAATGGTTCTACATGCCCTACATGCATTCGGAAGACCTCGCCGCGCAGGAGCGGGGGCTTGCCTATTTCGCGCAGCGTCTCGACGATCCGGAGACGATGACATTCGCCGTCGAGCATGCGGACATCATCCGCCGCTTCGGGCGCTTTCCGCACCGCAATGAAGTGCTTGGCCGGGTGACGACGCCTGAGGAACAGAGTTTTCTCGATCAGGGCGGCTTCAAGGGCTGAGGTGGCGCCATTGCGCTGACCCCGACACGTCGTCAGCCAACCAGCCAGGAAGCGCCGCCGATGATGAGTGCCCAAAGGGACAGGCTGGAGCCGACGATAAGCGCGGCGCTCAGGCCCGGATGCCACTTCTGGCCGCGACCGCCCGGCTCGACTGCCATCTCGGGCGGCAAGGATGCCCGGTGCAGTTTCCCTGAATGGATATCGTAGATTCTGGCCGGCTTTCCGTGGCCGTGATGCGTGACAGGGCTGCTTCCGGCAGGGCCGCCCGTATCGCAGTCCCGGCGCAGGTGCTGCTGGCTGCCGCTGTGAAACGCTGCCTTGGCCGTCAGCGCGGATCGGCTTTCAAAGCGGTTCATGGGGACCTCTATTCCTATATTGTCTATCAATTTAATAGGAATTAGACCAGAAAATGTCAAGACGGGTCGCGGGAGGCCCGAGGTCGAATTTGCCGCCCTGCGGCAAGGCTTTCCGGCAAAGCTTGCCGGAGACGTTAATGCACGATCCCATGCGAAGCATAACCCATTGAAATGTCTCGTGTTTATATAGTCATTCGGTTGGTCCGGCGGTTGCAATTCCGTTTGCCAAACAGGCTCAAACGGAGACCCGCCCGATGATCACCGACCGCGAACTCAACCTTCTGGCCGCCTATATGGTCGACACCCATGGCCGCAAGGCTCTCGTCTATGCCGATACGGCAGTGCTGGAACTTGAGGAGATCGGCGAGAAGATGCGGGCCGATGCCTGGCGGATGCTGCGCCTCGTCGTCGAAGACATGGTGGAAGGCCGCCGCAGCCGCGAAGGCCATATGCTCCACTGATCCCGTCCCGCAAATGCCGCTTGGCGCTTTCCACGCCCGGCGGCTAAAACGGTCCCTCGCGAAAAATTAACAAGGCGGGAGGGCCACCCAGAATGTCACTCGATCCACAGGCGAAGGCGCTGCTCGAACAGATGGCGGCTAATCCCGATGCGCCGCGTCTGATCGACCTGCCGCCGGCGGGCGGGCGCGAAATGTATCGCGCCATGGCCTCCATGCTCGATCCGCAGGGCGTGGCGATCGGCAAGGTCGAGGATCGTGCGATTCCCGGCCCCGAGGGCGACATTCCCGTGCGTATCTATACGCCGGTCGCGGCCGGCGGCACGGGCCCGGTCCTCGTCTATTATCATGGCGGCGGCTGGGTTATCGGCGACCTCGAAACGCATGATGCGCTCTGCCGCACCCTTGCCAACGAGGCAGGCTGCAAGGTGATCGCCGTCGACTACCGGCTTGCGCCCGAACATCCTTTCCCTGCCGCCATCGACGATGCCTATGCCGCCGTGAAGTGGGTCGAGGCGAATGCAGCCGAGATCGGTATCGATCCGAACCGCATCGCCGTGGCGGGCGACAGCGCGGGCGGCAATCTCGCCGCCGCCGTCTCGCTTCGTGCGAAGGCCGAGAAAGGCCCGCAGATCGCCTTCCAGTTGCTCATCTATCCGGTCACGGATGCGCCCCGCACCACGCAGTCCTACAAGGATTTCGCAGCGGGCCACATGCTCGAGGCCGAAGGCATGGACTGGTTCTGGAACCATTATGTGTCGAGCGCCGGCGCCGATCCGAAAAATCCCTATGCCGCGCCGCTTCATGCGGAATCGCTTGCCGGGCTGCCGCGCGCCTATGTCGTTACCGCCGGCTTCGACGTGCTGCGCGACGAAGGCAAGGCCTATGCGGATGCGCTGAAGAAAGCGGGCGTGGAAGTCGAGTATGTCAATTACGAAGGCATGATCCACGGTTTCTTCAACATGCAGGGCGTGCTCGATGTCGCGCGCGATGCGGTAAAAGCCGCCGCAAAGGCCCTGAAGGAAGCCTTGAGCTGAGCTGGAACAGGCTGTGACCCGGCGTCAGAATCGGGCGCCGGGCATGGCGGCCTCCGCGTTCCTGCGCTATAGGACCGGAAACAACAGGGGGGAAGTTTCCATGCCCGCGCTCCGCTCGCCGCTCGTCCATCCTTTCTCGAATTTCGACGTGCCGCATCTTCTCGCGGCCCATGCGGCGGCGCGGCCAGATCATCCTTTCCTGATCTGGGAGCCATTCGATGGCGAGGCGCGTCTCTGGTCCTATGCGCGTTTCCAGCATGAAGTCATGCAGGTTGCCGCGGGTCTCAAGAAGCGCGGGGTGAAGTTCGGCGAGCGCGTTCTCGTCCATCTCGACAATTGCCCCGAAAGCCTCATCGCCTGGTATGCTTGCGCGCATCTCGGCGCGGTCGCCGTCACCACCAATGCGCGCTCCGTCGCCGACGATCTCACCTATTTCAGCGATCATGCGGGCGTTGTCGGCGCGATCACGCAGCCGGCCTTCGCCTCGCTCGTCGCCGCCTCCTGCGCGAAGATCAAATGGCTCGTCGTGACCGAGACGGATAATGGCGCCGCGCCGCAGGAAAAGAACCTGCCCGCGAAGTCCGAAAGTTTCGCCGCGCTCTATGACGATGCCGCCGATGCGCCGCTCCGCGCGCCCGATCCGATGGCGCGTATCGGCATCCAGTACACGTCCGGCACGACCTCGCGGCCCAAGGGCGTCGTCTGGACCCATGCCAATGCGCTCTGGGGCGGCAAGCTCTGCGCGCTGCATGAGGATCTGCGCCAGAGCGACGTGCATCTCACCTATCTGCCGCTCTTTCACACCAATGCGCAGTCCTATTCGGTGCTCGCCGCGCTCTGGGTCGGCGCGACCGTCGTTCTCCAGCCGCGCTTCTCGGCCTCGCGCTTCTGGTCCGTGTCGCAGAAGCATCATTGCACCTGGACCTCGATGGTTCCCTTCTGCGTCCGCGCCCTGATGGGGCAGGAGAAGCCGAAATCCCATTCCTACCGCTATTGGGGCAACGGCATTTCCGCGCCGCCGACCGACGCGCATTTCGGCGTCAAGACGATCGGCTGGTGGGGCATGACCGAAACCATCACGCATGGCATTGTCGGCGACATTCATCTGCCCAACCGGCCCATGTCGATCGGCAAGCCCTCTCCGGCTTATGAAATCGCGATCCTGCGCGACAATGGAGAGCCGGTCGATCCGGGCGAGACGGGCAATCTTCTCGTGCGCGGCGTGCCCGGCCTCTCGCTCTTCCTCGAATATCTCAACAATGAGGAAGCGACCGCGAAGAGCTTTGACGATCAGGGCTATTTCATCACCGGCGACCGCGTGACGCTCGGCGAGGACGGTTTCATCTCCTTTGCCGACCGCGACAAGGACATGCTGAAAGTGGGCGGCGAGAATGTCGCCGCGTCGGAAATCGAGCGCGTCATCATGACCGTCCCCGGCATCCAGGAATGTGCGGTCGTCGCCAGGCGCGATCCGATGCTCGACGAAGTGCCGGTCGCCTTCGTTCTCGTGCCGGGCGGCGAGGCGGCGGCGCCGAAGGATCTCGTGGCGCAGATCGACGCAGCCTGCATGAAGGGGCTTGCGGACTTCAAGCGTCCGCGCGAGATTCGTATCGTTGCCGAACTGCCTCGCTCCACGCTCGAAAAGATTGCGAAGGCCGAACTCCGCAAGCTGCTCGAGCAGGGCTGAGGCGCCAACCGGGGGACTTCCCACGCAAGGGAAACCGTCATCGCCGCAGCTTTTGCTTCCGAAGCTCGTCACCGTGCTCCGGGAGGGCTATCGCTTCGCCGATTTCCGGGCCGATTTCATCGCCGGTCTCACCGTCGCCATCGTTGCCCTGCCGCTCGCCATGGCGCTCGCCATCGCCAGCGGCACCACGCCCGACAAGGGCCTCGTCACGGCGGTCGTGGCGGGCTTTCTCATTTCGGCCCTTGGCGGCAGCCGCTTCCAGATCGGCGGGCCGACCGGCGCCTTCGTCGTCGTCGTTTTCAACGTCATCGCGGTTCACGGCTATGACGGCCTCCTGATCGCAACCGCAATGGCGGGGCTCATGCTCATCGGCGCCGGGCTGCTGCGCGCCGGCACCTTCATCAAATATATTCCCGAACCCGTGGTCACGGGCTTCACGGCGGGCATCGCCGTCATCATCGCGGCCAGTCAGATACGCGAGTTTCTCGGCCTCGCCCTCGAAAACGAACCCGCCGGCTTCATCGACAAGCTCGTTGCCTTGTCGGGCGCGCTCGGTACCGTCTCGCCTGCCACCGTCGCTGTCGGCATGGCGGCGCTCGTGCTCATTCTCTGGCTCCGTGCCACGCGGCCTGCGCTGCCTGGTTTCCTGATCGCGGTGGTGCTGTCCGCCTTCTTCGTCTGGCTTTTCGCCCTTCCGGCGGAAACCATCGGCACGCGCTTTGCCGGGCTCGAACCTTCCTTCGCGCTCCCCGCCTTCCCCGAGGTGACGATGGATCGCATCGTCACGCTCTTCCCGAGCGCCTTCACCATCGCCTTCCTCGCGGGCGTCGAGTCGCTCCTCTCGGCCATGGTCGCGGACAGCATGACGGGCCGCCGCCATCGTTCCAATACGGAGCTTGTGGCGCAGGGCGTGGCGAACTGCGCCTCTGCGGCGATTGGCGGTCTGCCCGCCACCGGCGCCATCGCGCGGACCGCAACCAATATCCGCTCCGGTGCGCGAAGCCCCATCGCCGGCATGTTGCATGCCCTGTTCCTTCTCGCCTTCATGGGGCTTGCCTGGCCGCTCGCCACCTATATTCCGCTCGCCGCCTTGTCGGCCGTTCTTCTCGTGGTCGCCTGGAACATGAGCGAGATCGACAAGTTCCGTCACATGATGCGCGCGCCGGTGGGCGACCGGGCCGTGCTTCTCATCACCTTCGCGCTCACCGTGCTGGTCGATCTCACCGTCGCCATCGAGGTCGGCGTGGTGCTTGCCGCCGTTCTTTTCATGCACCGCATGTCGGAAGCGGTCGAGGTGCAGGCCGATCTTCATCTCGTCGAGGAAGATGTGAGCGACGAGAGCCCCCGCGACTTTCAGCCCATGCGGGAATACGACCTGCCGCCGGGCGTTGCCGCAAGTCTCATTCGCGGGCCCTTCTTCTTCGGCGTCGCCATGCGGCTCGGCGAAACGCTGGAGCGGATCGGTGCGCCGCCGAAAGTGCTGATCGTGCGTCTGCGCGCCGTACCGGTCATCGACGCCACGGGCGTCACCGCGCTCGAAACCATGATCGACCGCTGCGAGAAGAACGGCACCAAAGTCATCTTCACCGCGCTTCAGCCGCAGCCCGCGCGCGTATTGGCCGGCATGCATGTGCTCGACCGCGTCACCCGCGCGCCGGACTTCGCCACCGCCATCGAAATGGCGAAGGAGATGATGAAGGAAGGGTGAGGGCAACTACCCGAGCAGCTTGCCCGGATTCATCACGCCTTTCGGGTCCATCTCGCGCTTCGCTGCCTTCAGCAGCGCAAAGCCGATCTCGCCCTTTTCTTCCGCAAGCCAGGGCGCATGGTCGAGGCCGACGCCATGATGGTGGCTGATCGTGCCGCCATTCATGATGATCGCGTCGGAGGCCGCCCGCTTGATTGCCTGCCACTGCTCCACCTCGCGGTCGAGCTGGCGCGGGAAGATGAAGGTGAAATAGAGGCTCGCGCCATCGGGATAGGAGTGGCTCACATGGCCCATCACGATGCCGCGCGCATGTTGCTCGGGCATATGGGCGGCCATCGCGCCGGCGATCGCCGCCGACACCTTCTCATGCAGATTGGCGATGTTCGACCAGCGCGTCGAGGTTTCGAGCGTATCGACGCCGAGGCCGCGGTCCATCATCGGGTCGCGGATCGCCGGGCTGTCGAAGCGGCCGTGATACCAGCGTTTGCCGGGTCCGGTGCCGAGCGCCAGCGCGCCCTGCCGCTTGCAGATCGCTTCTGTCTGTTCCTGCGCCCAGATCACGGTTTCCTTCGGCCCCTCATGGCCGATCAGCATGAGACAAGGCGTTTCGTTGAAGCCCTTCATCTTGAGATAGGCCGCCTGCAGCTTCGATTTCAGCCCGCCGCTGCTCGATGACGAGAAGGTCTGGAAGAAATAGGTTTCCGGCGCATCGGAAAGGCGGACCATGGCAACGGGAATCTCCGCATGGTTGATGCGCCGCGCCGCGTCCACGCCGGCGGCGAAATTCTTGAAGAGATAGCCGCGATAATCCTTGCGCTCCGGCAGTTCGTGGATTTTCACCGTCGCTTCCACGATCACGCCGAGAATACCCTCCGAGCCCGCGACGAGCTGGTTGAGGTTCGGGCCTGCGGCGCTGGCGGGCGTTGCTTCCGTCGTCCAGAAGCCCCTGGGCGTTGCGAGCTTTGCGGAGACGAGCCATTTCTCCGCCTTGCCATAGCGGTTCGATTGCTGGCCCGCGCCGCGCGCGGCGATCCAGCCGCCCAGCGTGGAGAGCGGGAAGCTCTGCGGATAATGGCCAAGCGTCACGCCATGCGCCTGCAACTGTTCTTCCAGTTGCGGCCCATAGATGCCCGCCTCGATCCGCGCCGTCATCGACATCTTGTCGATCTGGATGATGCGCGTCATCAGCGTCGTGTCGAGCGTCAGCACCGCGCCGCCGAGCGACCGCGCCATGGCGTTGACGCCGCCGACAACGGATGAGCCGCCGCCGAAGGGTACCAGCGCAATGTCCTCCTCCGCGCAGAGCTTCACCACGGCAAGCGCCTCATCGGCGCTGCGCGGATAGGCAACGGCATCCGGCGCCATGTCGAGCTTGCCCGCCCGCACATAGAGAAGATCGTGATAGGACTTGCCGCGCGCATGGAAGGCGCGTTCGTAATCGTCGGTGCGAAGCTGGTTCGCGCCGACAATGCCGCGCAGCTTTTCGAGCACGCTTTCGGAAATCCGGCATGTGGGCAGGCGGATCGAAGGGAGCGGCACGGCGGGCGTGGAGGGCAGGCGCGATAGGCCGAGCGATTCCTGAATCCAGTCCCATTTGGGCGAGTCCGAAGGCAGCGGGTTTTCCTGCTTCACAGGGCCCCAGCCGTTCCAGCGCAGCGTCGTGCGGTCGATCGTCATGTTCTTCGCCTCTTCTTGTTCTCTCAGCAGCGCAGCGTGATCGCGCCGGGCAATATCTCGAAATGCGCGGGCAGCCGTCCCGGCCCCTCGCCATCCACATCTATGAGTACGGGCTCCGTGCCGAGCGGCACGGCGGTCACGGTCCGCGCCCGCGTCACCGTCACTTTCGGCCCCTTCACATGCGTGCCTTCGCGCAGGTTTCCCGTGCCCGTGAGAAGATCCCAGAAGCCGAGATCGCGCATGATGACGAGATCGAACAGGCCGTCATCCGGCTCCGCATCGGGCGCCACCATCATGCCGCTGCCGAAATAGCGTCCATTCGCCACCGCCGCGAGGCCGATATTCGCTACCGTCTCGAAGCCCTGATCGGTGGTGATGCGCACCGGCCGCGGCTTGTGGCGGAGCGCCGTTACGAGCGAGCCCCAGGTGAAGGCGAAATCGCCGCCGAGCGATTTCTGCCAGGTGGCGTTGTTCACCGCGTGGACCGTCTCGCCCGACAGGCCGAAACTCGCAATATTGTTGAAATAGCGGTCCTTCTCCTGCCCGTCATGGGCGATGAAGGTGAGGCGGCCAATGTCGATGCGGCGCGAATTGCCGCTTGCGATGCGCTTCACGCCTTCTGTCGCATCCTGCGGCAGGCCGAAGGTGCGGCGGAAGTCGCCGCCCGTGCCCGCGTTCAGCACGGCGAGATGCGCCTCGGGGTTGATCGGCGCGCCCGCTTCAAAAAATCCGTTCACCACCTCGTCGATGGTGCCGTCGCCGCCCACGGCGATCACGAGCTGTGCATTGTCGTGCAGCGCCTGGCGCGCAAGCTCGGCGGCCGGCAGATAATGCGGTGTCGAGGGCCCGCCCGTGAAATGCGTGCGCACGGGCCCCAGCTCCTTTTCCAGCGTCTCCGCGATCACGCGCCAGGCGCGGCCCGTGCGGCCGCCGCCCGAGCGCGGGTTCACGATGGCTGCAACATGCGGCATCCCCCCGGCCATGACTTCCTCCCCCGTTCGGTTCTTCTTCTTCTCAGACCGTATCGAACTGGCGCACCGTCTCCGCAATCTCCCGCGCATATTGCGTTTCGTCCCAGCCAAGCTCGCGGCGCATCAGCTCTGCCGCCTGCGTGATCGCAGGCACACCCGGATGGCCGAGCGTGCCAAGCCCCGTGCGGCGGAACACGACATCGGCAAGGTGAAGCGCCATTTCGTGCCGCACGGCATGAACCACCTGCGCGCCGATGACATTCGTTTCCGGCGCAAGGCGGCGCAGCAGCTCCTCGCGCTCGCCCTGCCGCTCATCCGCCGTTGCCAGCACTTCGCCGATCCGGCTGCCATGGTAATCGACGAGATTGGCGACGATCTCCGGTGCGAGATGCGGATATTTCTTCTGCGCCCGGTCGATATAGCTTTTCAGCCGGCCGATCTCGCCGCCATAGACGGGCGTGCAATGCGTCTCGCAGGCGGCCGTTCGCCCGAGCTTCTTCAGCGCGAGATCCACCACCTGTTCGGCGAGATGGCGCGAGGTCGTCCATTTGCCGCCGATCGCGGAAATCAGACCGTCGATCGCCTCTTCCGCACCATGATCGAAGACTTCCGCCGCCCGGCTCGCATTGTAGCTGTCCTTCGGCGCGGGCTCGCCCTCCGCCGTTTTCGGCGTCGTGTCGACCAGCGGCCGGAGCCCGGCATAGAAATGCAGCACATCCTCGCGCTTCAGGTTGAGGCCCGGCAGACCGTCATTCACGACGATCAGGAAATTCGCAATGTCGCGCTCCGTGACGCCGAGATCGTCCGGGTCTTCCTCGAACACGGTGTCCGTCGTGCCGATGATGGTGTGGCCGCGCCAGGGAATGACGAAGAAGTGCCCGCCCAGCTCCGATTTGATGGCGAGCGCATTGCTGCCGGAAATGTCGCGCGTGATGATGTGGATGCCCTTGGAGCGGATGAGGCGCCGCGCCGGCGTCTCGTCCACCATCGCCATGGTCTTGTCGGCCCAGGGCCCTGCCGCATTCACGACGACGCGGCCCTTGATCGTGTGCGTGTCGCCCGTCAGCTTGTCGAGCACGGTGACGCCCGAGACTTTCACGCCGCGCTTCATCGAGGCTTCGGTTACGAAACCCGTCACCTCGGCATAATTCGCGGCGTCCGCGCCATATTCCACCGCGCCCTCGATACATTCGAGGCAGAGCCGTTCCGGCGCATGCATCTGGCAGTCGTAATAGATCATGGCGCCGGTCAGGTTCTCGCGCTTCAGCGCGGGCATGATGTCGAGCGCCTTGCCCTTCGAGATGCGCTTGAAGCCCGGCAGCTTCTTGTCGTCGTCGGACAGCCAGTTGCGGTCGAAGGAAAGAAGATCGTAGAGCGCAAGGCCGATCCCCATGACGATCGGCCCGCTCATGCCCCAGCCATAGGTCGGCAGCACGAAGGGCAGGGGATGCACCATATGCGGCGCGACATTCTCCCAGATGCGCCGCTCGCGCAGCGACTCGCGCACCAGGCGGAACTCGCCATTGACGAGATAGCGAAGCCCGCCATGCACGAGCTTCGAGGAGCCCGATGTCGTCGCATGGGCGAAATCGTCCTTCTCCAGCAGCGCCACCTTGAGGCCGCGCAGCGCCGCGTCCCATGCCGTGCTCGCGCCGGTGATGCCGCCACCCACGATCACGATGTCGTAATCCGTGGCGCTCATCGCTTTCAGGTCGCGTTTCATGGGATGGGGGGTCCGTCCGGTTGCCGATATGAGGCCGGAAGGCTAGCCGCAGAGCGCCTCCCGGTCCAGTTTGGCGAACGCAGCGTCAGCCCCGCTTCCGCAACCCGTACTGCTTCATCCGCCAGATCAGGTGATCGACGCGGTCCTGGCCGAAAAAGGGCTCGCCCGCGAAGGCCATCAGCGGCACGCCCCAGTGGCCTGCCGCCTTCTGTGCCGCCTCGTTTGCCGCGATCACGGCTTCGAGGCGGTCTGCCTCCCGTGCCGCGGTTTCGTCCAGCTCGTCCATGTCGAGGCCGGCGCGTTTTGCGGCCTGCCGCAGATGGCCGCCCTCATGCCAGTTCTTCACGCCGCCGAAAATGACCGAGGAGACCTCGTCCAGAAAGGTGAGGCCCCGGCCCCGTTCCGCCGCCAGCACACCCGCCCGCGTCAGCCGCGAGATATAGGGCTGGTCGCTTGCGACCTCGCCCGATTTCATGTCCATCAGGATCGGGTCCGGCGAGGGCCAGGCGTAAGGCAGGCCCTCCATTTCGGCAATGCGGCGCGTGTCCTTCATCAGATAGGGCGGCCACATCGGGTTCACCTGCTTGAAGAAGCCCGGAATCCGCACGGCAATCGGATAGACGGGCCGCACCACGGCCTTCACGTCGTAATCGCGCTCGAGCGCGGCGAGCCGCTTCGTCACCAGATAGGAATAGGGCGAGCGGAAGGACCAGAAGAGATCGTAAGTGAGCGTCATCCTTGTTGCCTCCCGGCGCCGCGGTTTCTAATGTTTGTCATTAATATGCGTTTGGCTCGCTTCCCGCGCAAGCGCGCTGTTAGAGTTGAGCCCAACAGAACAACAAACGTCAGGGAGGACCCCTCATGCCGCAGGTCAAATCGAACGGCATCCATCTCGAATATGAGAGCTTCGGCCCGGAAGACCGCGAAACCGTGCTCCTCATCATGGGGCTCGGCGCGCAGCTCACCATGTGGCCCGTGGAGCTATGCGAGGAGCTTGTCGCGCGCGGCTATCGCGTCATCCGCTATGACAACCGCGATGTCGGCCTCTCCCACAAGTTCGACGATCTCGGTATGCCCGACATGGCGGCGATCTTCGGCGCGCTGATGGCGGGCAAGACCGCAACCGCGCCTTATGCGCTCGATGAAATGGCAAAGGATGCGGTCGGGCTTCTCGACGCGCTCGGCATCAAGCGCGCCCATATCGCCGGCGCCTCGATGGGCGGCATGATCGCGCAGCTCGTCGCCGCGAACCACCCGGAGCGCGCTCTCTCGCTCACCTCCATCATGTCGACGACCGGCAATCCCGCCGTGCCGCAGGGCAAGCCGGAAGCCATGGCCGTTCTCATGACGCCGGCACCCGAAGGCGACATTCCCGCCGCCATCGAGCGCGGCATCATGGCCTGGAACACGATCGGCAGCCCCGGCTACCGCACCGATCCCGAAACGCTCCGCCAATGGGTCACGCGCGATGTGAAGCGTTCGCTCTATCCCGTCGGCGTCGCGCGGCAGATGGCTGCCATCGTCGCCAATGGCGACAGGCGCGAAAAGCTGAAGAAGCTCGCGCTCCCCGCCGTCGTGCTGCATGGCGCGGACGATCCGCTGGTCCCCGTCGAAGGCGGCAAGGATACGGCGGAGAATATTCCGGGTGCGGAGCTTCGTGTGATCCCCGGCATGGGCCACGATTTCCCGCTCGCCCTCGTCAACACCTTTGCCGATGCGATCGAAGCGGCGGCGAAGCGCGCTTCGCCGGCCAAGGCCGCGGAGTGATCTCATGGCCGTCAACATGAAGCAGGTGAAGGCGAACGGCATCACCATCAATTACGAGGATCGCGGACCGGCGGACGGCACGCCCATCCTTTTCGTCAACGGCTATACCTCCACCATGATGAGCTGGCCGGAGGAGCTGATGGAGGGGCTTCGCGCCGAAGGCTTCCGCGTCATCCGCTATGACAACCGCGATGTCGGCCGGTCGGAGAAATTCTCCGGCCTGCCGAAAGTCGCCGATGTCGCGGCCGCCGTGCGCGAGGGCCGCAAGCCGGACATTCCCTACCGCCTCGCCGACATGGCGGCGGACGGGATCGGTCTTCTCGATGCGCTCGGCATCGAAAAGGCGCATGTGATGGGCATTTCCATGGGCGGCATGATCGTGCAGCGCATGGCGATCCATTTCCCGGAGCGGCTTTTCTCCGTCACCTCGATCATGTCATCGACCGGCAATCCGGCGGTGCCGCCCGCAACCGACGAAGCCCTGAAGGCGCTCCAGGCGCAGCCTGCTTCCGAAGAACGCGAGGATGTGATCCGCCATCGCATGAAGGGACGCCGCGTCTATCAGAGCCCGGCCTATCCCATGTCGGACGAGGCGCTTTACGCGCGTTGCGCGCGCGAGTTCGATCACATGTATTACCCCGAAGGCGGTGTGCGCCAATATGCGGCGATCATCGGCGACGGGTCGCGCGTCGAAGAACTGAAGAAGGTCGCGCTCCCCTTCCTCGTCATTCATGGCGATAGCGATCCGCTCGTCCGGCCCGAAGGCGGCGAGGACACGGCGCGTTCCGTGCCGGGCGCGAAGCTCGTCATGATCGAGGGCATGGGCCACGATCTGCCCGTCGAGCTTTGCCCGCGCTATGTCGAACTGATTTCGGCTCACGCCCGCGCGGCGGAGCGCAAGCAGGCGGCGGAGTAGAATCCGCCGCGATCACCCATGCGTCATCCCGGCGGAAGCCGGGATCCACTAGCAGCGCATCATGTGACGTTCGTCAGGTGGACCCCGGCTTTCGCCGGGGTGACACTGATTTTTTCAAGAGGCAATCAAACTTCCGCCGATCCGCCATCGACGGGAATGGTCGCGCCGGTCGTATAGGCGGAAGCGCGCGAGGCGAGGAAGATCGCCACGCCCGCCGCGTCTTCCGGCGTACCGATGCGGCCGAGCGGATTGTTCGCGCGGATATAGTCGCCCATGCTTTCGAGCGTCGCCTTCATCATCTGGCTCGGGAAGGGGCCGGGCGCGATGGCATTGACGAGAATGTGCTCGCGCGCGAGCCGCTTGGCGAGATGCCGCGTCAGCATGATGACGCCCGCCTTCGAGGAGGAATAGGCATAGGTCTCGAGCTCCGGCGGCTCGATGCCATTGACCGACGCCGTGTTGATGACGCGGGCAGGATTTTCGGCGCTCGCCGATTTCCGCAGCAGCGGCAGCATTTTCTGCGTCAGGAAGAACACGCCCTTGAGGTTGATGTTCATCACCTTGTCCCAGCCGCTTTCGGAATAGTCGTCGATCGGCTCGCCCCAGGCCGCGCCCGCATTGTTGATCAGCACGTCGAGCTTCGGCTCGCGTTTGCCGAGTTCGGCGGTGATGCCGGCAATGCCTTCGGCGGTGCCGAGGTCGAAGGGCAGCGAGATGCAGGTGCCCTTCTTCGAGAGTTCTTCGGCGAGTTCGTTGCAGGCCTGGGCCTTGCGCGCGGTGATATAGACCTTGGCGCCGTTTTCGACGAAGCCGGTTGCGATCATCTCGCCGATGCCGCGCGAGCCGCCGGTGATGAGGACCGTCTTGCCCTCGACGCTGAAGAGATTTTTCATGTGTGTCCCCCTGTTCGGATTTTCGAGTGCGGGGAAGCTATCTGACGCAGGGGAAATGGGCAAATGCGGTGTGGCGTACAGGGAAGGAAAGGGTTTTCACGCAGAGGCGCAGAGCCGCAGAGAAGGTTTTGTTGCGCCTGCGGCGCGAAGACTCGCATTAAAGAAACAGTGTCATCCCGGCTTTCGCCGGGGTGACATTTGTTTTCTTGGCCGGTGCGGAGGGTAACCGTCCCGCTCCATGTCTTCGGCGCCGCAGGCGCCATCATTCTTCTCTTCTCTGCGGCTCTGCGCCTCTGCGTGCCAAACAAAAAGGGCGCCCGTCAGGACGCCCTTTCCGTATTCTCTATCCGAAGCCTCAGAAGGCCGCTTCCGCGAGTTCCATGTAGCCGTCGGCGCCCATCTTCGCGCGTTCGAGCCAGCCGGAGGTGAGCGGCATCTCGCGCTCCATCCAGTAGCGCGCCAGCGTCAGCTTGCGCTTGTAGAATTCGGGGTTGCCGGTGCCGGCCTTGAGCTTGGCAAGCGAGACCTTCGCCATCTGCGCCCACATCCAGCCAAGCGCCACCGTGCCGAAGATGTTGAGCATGTCGTAGGAGGCCGCGCCCGCATGGTCGTAATTCTTCGGTGCGTTCTCCATCAGCCAGCCGGCCGCTTCGCCGAGCCGCTTGTAGCCCGCCTTCAGCGGTTCGATATAGGGCTTCATCTCGGCGTCGTTCTCGTTCGCCTTGATGAATTCCTCCACCTTCGCAAAGAAGGTCATGGTGGCGCGGCCGCCCTTGGCGGTCATCTTGCGGGCCACGAGATCGAGCGCCTGAATGCCGTTCGCACCTTCATAGACCTGGTTGATGCGCGCATCGCGTACGAACTGTTCCATGCCGTGGTCGCGCACATAGCCATGTCCGCCGAACACCTGCATGGAGTCGTTCGCCGCCTGGAAGCCCTTGTCGGTGAAGAAGGCCTTGATGACCGGCGTCATCAGCTGGGCGAGATCGGCCGCTTCCTCGCGTTCCTTCTCGTCCTTGCCGAAAACCTGAAGCGTGAAGAGCATCGAGACATACATGGCGAGCGCGCGGGCGCCTTCCACGAATGAGCGCGACGAGAGGAGAAGGCGGCGCACATCCGGGAACACCATGATCGGGTCCGCCGCCTGGTCCGGGTTCTTCGCGCCCGTCAGCGCGCGGCCTGCAAGGCGTTCCTTCGCGTAGTTCACGCCGTTCTGATAGGCCACTTCGCCGATGGCGATGCCCTGAATGCCGACGCCCATGCGCGCGCCGTTCATCATGCCGAACATGCCGGCCATGCCGGCCGATTTCGACTTCTTCACCTCGCCGGTCTCGGTCTTCTTCTCCGGCGGGCGGCCGCCAAGGCGATAGGCCACGGCCTCGTCGAAATTCAGCACCGCGGTCGCATTGCCCTTGATGCCCATCTTCTTTTCAATGGAGCCGCAGGACACGCCGTTGCGGCCCGTGATCTCGCCCGTCTCCTTGTCGACCAGCATCTTCGGCACCATGAAGAAGTTGACCGTCGAGAGATCGTTCGCGAGCTTGCCGTCCTCGTCCGGCACTTTCGCGATCACCATGTGGATGATGTTGTCCGTCATGTCGTGATCGCCGCCCGAGATGAAGATCTTGGTGCCGGTGATGCG
>JAHBYL010000029.1 GCA_019635955.1 Parvibaculum sp. | reverse complement strand
CATGGCGGGCCTTGCCACGCTGAAGCTGAGGTGACACGCATGATCGCCGCGACAGGCTTCGAGAAAAAGAACGTGGCGGTGCTGGGGCTCGGCAAGTCCGGGCTCGCGACCGTGCGTTCGCTCGAGGCCGGCGGCGCGAAGGTTTTTGCGTGGGACGATGCGGCTGCGAAGCGCGAGGAAGCGGCGAAGGAAGGTTTCCTGCTTGCGGACGTGGCGCAATGGGACTGGAGCACGCTTGCGGCCATGATCCTGAGTCCCGGCATTCCATTCACGCACCCCGAACCTCATGCCGCCGTGAAGAAGGCGCAGGCGGCAGGCGTCGATGTGATCGGCGATGTCGAACTCTTCCAGCGTGCGGTGGCGGCGAGCGGCAAGGCTGCCCGCATCGTCGCAATCACGGGCACGAACGGCAAATCCACCACGACGGCGCTGATCGGCCATATGGTTCGGCGCTGCGGCGGCAATGCGCAGGTCGGCGGCAATATAGGCAAGCCGGTACTGGAGCTTGAAGCGCCGGAAGCTTCGACCGTTTATGTGGTGGAAGTGTCGTCCTATCAGATCGACCTCGCGCCTTCTCTCAAGCCCGATGTGGCGGTGCTGCTCAACATCACGCCCGACCATATCGACCGTCACGGCACGGTCGAGCACTATGCGGACGTAAAGGCACGGCTCTTTGCGCATCAGCGGGCAGGCGACACGGCGGTGATCGGCGTGGACGACGCCATGACCAGCGGAATCTGCACGCGTGAAACCGCCCGGCGGGCAGAGAATGTCGTACCGATCTCCGTCGGGAAGGCACTATCGCGCGGGGTCTACGCCCTGAACGGCGTGCTGCACGACAGTCTCGGGACGCAGGCGATCAAGGCAGGCGACCTTGCCGCGATCAAGACGCTGGCCGGCGCGCATAACTGGCAGAACGCTGCCGCCGCCTATGCCGCGGGCCGTGCGCTGGGCTATCAGCGCGAGCGCATTCTCACCGCGTTCGAAAGTTTCCCCGGTCTCGCGCATCGAATGGAGATCGTCGGCGAGGCGGATGGCGTGCGCTATGTGAACGACAGCAAGGCGACGAATGCCGATGCTGCGTCGAAGGCGCTCGCGACCTATGACAACATCTACTGGATCATCGGCGGCAAGGCGAAAGAGGGCGGCATCTCCACTCTCGAAGAATGGTTCCCGCGCATTCGCCGCGCCTATCTGATCGGCGAAGCGGCGCCGGTCTTTGCGGAAACCTTGCGCGGCAAGGTCGAGGCCATTCAATGCGGCACCCTGGACCGCGCGGTCGAAGCGGCCTCGCGCGACGCGGCGGCCGATCCTCATGCGCTCAAGGTCGTGCTGCTGTCGCCGGCCTGCGCCTCCTTCGACCAGTTCAAGAGCTTCGAGGAGCGCGGCGACATGTTCCGCGCCGCCGTGCAGGAGCGCCTCGCCAAGGGAGGGGCTGCCGCATGATCCGCCTCGCCCGCACCAACCGCAGCGCGATCGCCGAATGGTGGTGGACCGTCGACAAGTGGACGCTGCTCGGCCTGTTCAGTCTGATGATGCTCGGTGCCGTGCTTGCGCTTGCCGCGAGCCCCGCCGTCGCCATGCGCATCAATCTGCAGCCGTTCCATTTCGTCTACCGGCAGCTCGTATTTTTTGTGCCGGCCATCGCCATCATGATCGGTGTGTCGCTGCTCAACCTGCGGATGGTGCGCCGGGTCGCCGCCATCGTCTTTGCCGTCTCCTTCGTGCTTATGGGGCTTACCCTCGTCATCGGTCCGGAGATCAACGGCGCGCATCGATGGCTTCATATCGGGCCGCTCGGTCTCCAGCCGTCCGAATTCGTGAAGCCGTCCTTCGTGGTGCTTGTCGCCTGGTTCTTTGCCGAGGCGCAGCGCACTCCCGAAGTGCCGGGGACAGCTTTTGCGCTCGTGCTCTATGCGATGGTCGTAGGCGTTCTGGCCCTGCAGCCCGATTTCGGCCAGCTCATGCTGGTGACGCTGGTATTCGGCGCGATGTTCTTCATGGCGGGGCTTTCCTGGGCCTGGATCGGCGGACTTGCGGGCGCCGCGACGGTGGGCGCGTTCGGTGCCTATTCGACCATGCCGCATGTAGCGAGCCGTGTGGACAGGTTCCTCAATCCGGAATCCGGCGACACTTATCAGATCGACCGCGCGCTCGATGCGGTAAACGCAGGCGGGCTTTTCGGCCGCGGGCCCGGCGAGGGCGTGGTGAAGCGCATCCTGCCGGATGCCCATACCGACTTCATTTTCGCCGTGGCGGCGGAAGAATATGGCGTGATCGTCGGCCTCATCATCATCGGACTGTTTGCCTTCATCGTCATTCGCGCGCTGCGCCAGGCGATGGAAGAACAGGATCTGTTCGTCCAGTTCGCGACCTGCGGGCTGGTCGCGCAGTTCGGGTTGCAGGCGCTTATCAACATGGCCGTGAATGTGAATCTCATGCCGGCCAAGGGCATGACGCTTCCCTTCATTTCCTATGGCGGTTCGTCGCTGCTCGCGCTTGCCTTCTCGATGGGCATGCTGCTTGCGCTGACGCGGCGCCGGGTCGGCGCCCATGCGAGTACGGCCAACGGATGGAGGAACGCATGACGCGCCATCCGGACGGTCCCATCGTCATTGCCGCTGGCGGCACGGGCGGCCATCTCTTTCCCGGCCAGGCGCTGGCGCAGGAGTTGCGCCGCCGTGGCCGCAAGATCGTGCTGATGACGGACGAGCGGGCGCAGCGTTTCGACAAGCTGTTTCCGGAAGCAGATATCTACGAGGTTCCCTCGGCGACACCTTCAGGCAAAGGCATCGCCGGTCTTGTGAGGGCGGCACCGGCGATTGTCGCCGGCGTCGCCCGCTCACTTGCCATTCTGCAGCGGGTCAAGCCGGCGGCTCTGATCGGCTTTGGCGGCTATCCGACGCTGCCGCCTGTCGTCGCCGCGGTTCTGCGCGGTACGCCGGCCTGCGTGCATGAGCAGAACGCCGTGCTCGGGCGGGTCAATCGTCTTGTTGCGCCGCATGTCGACGCAATCGCCTCGACTTTCGACCAGCCGAAATTCCTGAAGGCGCGCGATGCCGGCAAGCTCGTGACGACGGGCAATCCCGTGCGCGACGCTGTGATCCAGCAAGCAGGCAGGCTCTATGAAGCGCCGCAGGCCGATGGCGTGATCCGGCTTCTCGTGTTCGGCGGCAGCCAGGGCGCGCGCGTAATGAGCGATGTCGTGCCCGGCGCGCTGGCGCAGCTGCCGCAGGAAATGCGCGACCGGCTTCGTGTGGTGCAGCAGGCGCGGCCGGAGGATATCGAACGCGTGCAGGACATCTACGCCCGTGCGGGTATTGCCTCCGAGCTTCAGTCCTTCTTCGACGATATGCCGGAGCGTATTGCGGCGGCGCATCTCGTGATCGGACGGTCAGGCGCCTCCACGGTGAGCGAGCTTGCGGTGATCGGCCGTCCGGCCATCCTCGTGCCGCTGCCGCACTCGCTCGACAACGACCAGAAGGCCAATGCAGGAAAGTTCGCGGATGCGGGCGCGGGGTTCATGATCGAACAAAAGGATTTTACCGAAGTGGCGCTTTCGGCGCGGCTTCAATCGCTGTTCGCACATCCGGGCGAACTCGCCGATGCAGCGCGTGCGGCCCGCTCGCTCGGCCAGCCCAACGCCGTGCGCGATCTTGCCGATCTCGTCGAGGCGCTGGGGCGCGGCGACTATCGGGCCTTGCGCAACCGCGCCGCAAAGCAGATCGCGAATGACGGCGGTTCTGCTGAACTCCAGTTTGCAGCGGGAGGTGCATGATGCGGCCGGCACCTCTCGACATCGGCACCATCCATTTCACCGGCATCGGCGGCATCGGCATGAGCGGCATAGCCGAAGTCATGCACAATCTCGGCTACAAGGTGCAGGGAAGCGATCTTTCCGACAGTGCCAATGTGAAGCGGCTGAAGGCGCTCGGTATCAAGATCTTTATCGGCCAGAAGGCTGAGAACCTTGCGGATGCACAGGTGATCGTCGTCTCTTCGGCGATCCGGCCCGACAATCCCGAGCTGATGGAAGCGCGGGCGCGCTTCCTGCCGGTGGTGCGGCGCGCAGAAATGCTCGCCGAGCTGATGCGTCTCAAGAGCTGCGTCGCCATTGCCGGAACGCATGGCAAGACGACGACGACCTCTCTCGTCGCCGCGATCCTCGACAAGGCGGGCCTCGATCCAACCGTCATCAATGGCGGCATCATCAATGCCTATGGTACCAATGCGCGCCTCGGCGAAGGCGAGTGGATGGTTGTGGAGGCGGACGAGTCCGACGGCACCTTCGTGAAGCTGCCGGCGACCGTCGCGATCGTCACGAATATCGATCCCGAACATCTCGACTATTACGGCACTTTCGAAGCCGCAAAAGACGCCTTCCTGACCTTTGTCGAGAACGTGCCTTTCTATGGCGCCGCCGTGATGTGCATCGACCATCCGGAAGTGCAAGCGCTGATCGGCCGCGTGCGCGACCGGCGGATCGTCACCTATGGCACCAATCCGCAGGCCGATATCCGTGCCACGAACCAGCGTGTCGATGGCGGCTATAATGTATTCGACGTGACGATCACCGACCGCAAGACCGGCGAGAAGCGCGAACTGCCCGGCGTGCGTCTGGCGATGCATGGCACGCACAACATGCTGAACAGTCTCGCTGCCATCGGCGTCGCCATTCAGATGGGCATCGGCGACAAGCGCATCCGCGAAGCGCTGGAAGGCTTTGGCGGCGTGAAGCGGCGCTTCACCCATGTTGGCGAGTGGAATGGCGTCAATATTTACGACGATTACGGGCATCATCCCGTGGAAATCGCCGCCGTGCTTCAAGCGGCGCGATCTGCCACGCAGGGCCGGACCATCGCCGTGGTGCAGCCGCATCGCTATACGCGGCTCCACAATCTCTTCGACGAGTTCTGCGCCTGTTTCAATGACGCCGATGCCGTGATCGTCGCCGACGTCTACGAGGCGGGCGAGAAGCCGATCGAAGGCGCAAGCCGCGATGCGCTGGTGCAGGGACTTCGCGACCGCGGCCATAGGGATGTCATGCCGCTCGAGGGCCCCGAAGCCCTGCCAGGGTTGATCGCCGACGTGGCGAAGCCCGGCGATCTCGTCGTCTGTCTCGGTGCGGGCAGCATCACCTATTGGGCGAATGCGCTGGCCGAGGATCTTGCAAAGCTCGGCAAGAAGGGCGCGAAGAAGTCTGCCCCGAAGAAGGCGCCTGCGAAGGCGAAGAAGCGGGGAGGGAAGAAATGATGGCCGCCGAAGCGACCCGCTCCCTCATCGACCGCTTGCCCGAAGTGCGCGGCGAACTGGTGGCAGATGCGCCGCTTGCGCCGCTCACCTGGTTCCGCGCCGGCGGCAATGCCGAGGTGCTGTTCCGGCCTGCCGATGCGGACGATCTTGCGGCCTTTCTTGCGGCCACGCCTGAGGACATTCCGGTGACGGTGATCGGTGTCGGTTCGAACCTGCTTGTGCGCGAGGGGGGCGTCGAAGGCGTCGTCATCCGTCTCGGCCGGGGCTTCATGAATATCTCTATCGAGGGGACCTGTGTCCGCGCGGGAACGGCGGCGCTCGATGTCGCGGTATCCCGCGCGGCGCAGGAAGCGGGACTTGCAGGGCTCGAGTTCTATCGCGGCATTCCGGGTTCGATCGGCGGCGCGCTTCGCATGAATGCGGGCGCCTATGGCGGCGAGACGAAGGACGTGCTTGTCGAGGCAGTGGCGATCGACCGGAAGGGCAAGCGGCACGTCCTGAAGAACGAGGACATGCAATATCGCTATCGCCACAGCGGAGCGGCGGAAGACCTCATTTTCGTAGAGGCGCTTTTTCAGGGGCGGCCCGGCGACAAGGACGAGATCCTTGCGAAGATGAACGAGATCACCTCGTCGCGCGAGGCTACGCAGCCTGTGCGCACGCGGACGGGCGGCTCCACCTTCAAGAACCCGGAAGGCCACAAGTCCTGGCAGTTGATCGACGCGGCGGGATGCCGCGGCCTGACGCGCGGCGGGGCGCAGGTGTCCGAGCTTCACTGCAACTTCCTCATCAATACGGGCGAGGCGACGGCGAGCGACCTTGAGGAACTCGGCGAAGAAGTGCGCGCCCGCGTGAAGGAGACGAGCGGCGTGACGCTCGAATGGGAAATCCGGCGCATCGGCCGCACACGCAAGGAGGGCAGCGCATGAGCGGGAAGCATGTTGCCGTTCTCAAGGGCGGCTGGAGCGCGGAACGCGAAGTCAGCCTCGTATCGGGCAAGGGCTGCGCCGAGGCGCTGAAATCCCATGGCTACCGCGTGACCGAGATCGATGTTGGCCGCGACATTGCGGACGAGCTTCTCAAGGTGAAGCCCGATGTTGCCTTCAATGCGCTGCATGGGCGCTGGGGCGAGGATGGCTGCATCCAGGGCCTGCTTGAAATCCTGCGCATTCCCTACACGCATTCGGGTGTGCTTGCATCGGCGCTCGCCATGAACAAGGAGCGGTCGAAGCCGATGTTCAGGGCGGCGGGGCTGCCGGTCGCCGAAAGCGTTGTCGTGCCGCGCGAGCAGGCGGCGCTCGGTCATGTGATGGAGCCGCCCTATGTGATCAAGCCGGTGAGCGAGGGATCGTCCGTCGGCGTTTTCATCATCCGTGAGGGCGACAACCGACCGCCGGCAGAGCTTACCTCGCCGGAATGGAACCTCGGCGACGAGGTGATGGCGGAGCGCTACATCGCGGGACGGGAACTGACCTGCGCCGTGATGGGCGAGCAGGTGCTCGAAGTGACGGAGATCGTCGCCTCCACGCAGTTCTATGACTACGAAGCCAAATACAAGGCGGGCGGTTCGCGCCACATCTTCCCGGCGCCGATCGATGCCGAGACCTATGCCGAGGTGCAACGCGTCACGCTCGCCGCGCACAAGGCGCTTGGCTGCCGGGGCGTGTCGCGCGCCGATTTCCGATTCGACGATACGCGGCCTGGCAAGGGCGAGCTCATTCTGCTCGAAGTGAACACGCAGCCCGGCATGACGCCGACATCGCTGGTGCCGGAGCTCGCCGGGCTTGCGGGATACACCTATGGCGAGCTGGTGAGCTGGATGGTGGAGGACGCCTCATGCGACAGGTAAAACCCCAGTCGCGCACCGGCGTTCGCACAGCGCCGAAGCGGAACGTGAAGCAGGCGCCGGCCAAGCGCCGGGCTGCGGGCGGCGCCGGCCGCCGCAGGGAACGTCCGGCCGGGCTCATCGGGCAATGGCTCGAGCGGCTGACCGACGGCGATATCGCCACGCGGCCCTTCGCCTGGGGCGCCGTGGCGTTGATCGCGCTTGTCGGCATCTACGGCTTTGGCGTGGGTGGGCATGCGCAGGCCATGCGCGATGAAGCCACGCGGCAGGTGAACAAGGTTCTCGCGCTGTCGGGCTTCTCGATCCAGGACGTACGCGTTACGGGGCGTACGCAGACCCGCAAGGAAGAACTGCTGGCGGCAGTAGGCGTGAAGCGCGGCGATCCGATCTTCGGCTTCGACACGGAAACGGCGCGGCAGAGCATCGAGCGTCTCGACTGGGTCGAAGCGGCGACGGTAACGCGGCTGCTTCCCGATACGATCCGCATCGAGATCGCCGAGCGTGAGCCTTTTGCTCTCTGGCAGCGGGGCGGCGAACTCTCGCTGATCGATGCGAGCGGCCGGCCGATTACGGATGAAGGTGTGCAGGATTTCGCGCATCTGCCGTTCATCGTGGGCTTCGGCGCGCCCCGCGCGGCGCCCGAACTTCTCAAGCTGATGCGCGCCGAGCAGCCGCAGCTTCTTTCTCGCGTGCGCGCCTTTGTGCGCGTCAGCGACCGGCGCTGGAATCTTCGCCTCGAAAACGGGGTCGATGTGAAGCTGCCGGAGACCGGCATTGCCGCCGCGCTCGCCATGCTGACGGCGCAGGACGGCAAGCACAGGATTTTGTCGCGGGATGTCGTTGCCATCGATCTCCGTCTGCCGGACCGCGTGACGGTCGAGCTGGGCGAAGGTGCGATGAGCGGCAGGGGTCTCGCGGCTGAAGTAAAGGCGAACAAGGGCTTGGTGCGGACGGGTGGCGCCGCACGTGGAGGCAATACATGAATATGGTCTCGCTGGGATCGCGTAGTTTTCAGGGGCGTCCGGTTGCGGCGGGCCGGTCGGGTACGATCGCCGCGCTCGATGTGGGCTCGAGCAAGATTTCCTGCTTCATCGCGAAGATCGAGCCGGGGCGGCTCGCCAATGGCCATGCGCCGGTCCGCGTCATCGGTATCGGGCATCAGGTGTCGCGGGGCATTCGGGCGGGCGCGGTCGTGGACATGGACGCCGCCGAGGAAGCGATCCGCGTGGCGGTCGATGCGGCGGAGCGGATGGCGGGCGTCACGATTCGCGATGTGGTGGTCGGTTTCTCTGGCGCGGAGCCGAAGAGCCAGACGGTCGGTGTGCGCGCCTCGATCTCGGGCGGCGAAACGACGGATCAGGACGTCTCGCGCCTCATCCAGCATGCACAGGCGAATTTCCAGCCGGAGGGCAGGGATGTGCTTCACGCCATTCCGACGAACTACTCGGTCGATGGCAGCCGGGGCGTGCGCGATCCGCGCGGCATGTTCGGCGAAAAGCTGGGCGTCGAGGTGCATATGGTGAGCGTGCTGCGTGGCCCGCTCCGCAATCTCGAACTCTGCATCGAACGCTGCCACCTTGCGGTGGCGGGAATCGCCGTATCGCCCTATGCGAGCGGACTGGCCTGCCTCGTTGAGGATGAAATGGACCTCGGCGTCGCCATGATCGACATGGGCGGCGGTACGACGTCGCTCTCGATCTTCTTCGAAGGCGCGATGGTTTTCTGCGATTCCGTGCCAATTGGCGGGAATCACATTACCAATGACATTGCCCGGGGGCTCTCCACGCCGCTCGCTCATGCGGAGCGGATGAAGACGCTTTACGGGAGCGCGCTTGCGAGCCCGTCGGATGAGAGGGAAATGATCGACGTGCCGCAGGTGGGTGAAAGCGATGCCGATTCGGCCAATCACATTCCGAGGTCGATGCTGACCGGCATCATTCAGCCGCGTCTGGAGGAGACGTTCGAACTGGTACGGGACAGGATGGAAGCGAGCGGCTATGGCCGGCTCGCGGGCAGGAGGGTGGTGCTGACAGGTGGTGCCGCGCAGCTCAATGGCGCGCGCGAACTCGCCTCCCGCATGCTCGACAAGCAGGTCCGCGTCGGACATCCGCTCAGGGTCACGGGCCTGGCGGATGCGACGGGTGGCCCTGCTTTCTCGACCTGTGCCGGACTTCTCACCTATTCGCAGATCTCGCCGCTGGAATCGGCGGGAGCAGGCGATGAAGGCGACTCGGCTCAAACGGGCGGTCATATCCGCCGGTTCGGGCGCTGGCTGAAGGAGAACTTCTGATGCAGCGCGCAAAGCCGGGAACGATTTTCGCAGAACGCGCGCTCGGGCGGCTTGCGGCGCCGCCCGGCAAACGGGGCGCAGAACCGCCGCCACGACGACGATGTGCGGCAACCCCGACCCCGGTATCCCAATTCGCTCCCAGGAGGCAGTCATGAGCATCAAACTTTCGGTTCCGCAGACACAGGAACTCAAGCCCCGGATCACCGTATTCGGTGTCGGCGGCGCGGGCGGCAATGCCGTCAACAACATGATCGAAGCAGGCCTCGAAGGCGTGGACTTCGTGGTGGCGAACACGGATGCGCAAGCGCTGGCGCTGTCCTCCGCCGAACGGCGCATCCAGCTCGGTGAGTCGATCACCGAAGGGCTCGGCGCCGGGTCGCGGCCGGAAGTCGGTTGCGCTGCCGCCGAAGAGGCGTTGCATGAGATCGTCGAGCACCTGCAGGGCGCTCACATGGTCTTCATCACGGCTGGCATGGGCGGCGGCACGGGCACGGGCGCGGCGCCCGTCATCGCCCGGGCAGCTCGCGAGCATGGCATCCTCACCGTCGGCGTGGTGACGAAGCCCTTCCAGTTCGAGGGCTCGCGCCGGATGCGGCTCGCCGAGGAGGGCATCCGTGACCTGCAGCAATATGTCGACACGCTGATCATCATTCCGAACCAGAACCTCTTCCGGGTCGCGAACGAGAACACGACCTTTGCCGACGCCTTCGGCATGGCGGACCAGGTTCTGCATTCGGGCGTTGCGGGCATCACCGACCTGATGATGAAGCCCGGCCTCATCAATCTCGACTTCGCGGACGTACGCACCGTGATGAACGAGATGGGCAAGGCCATGATGGGCACGGGCGAGGCGAGCGGCGACAACCGCGCGATCGAGGCTGCCGAAGCCGCGATCTCGAACCCGCTGCTCGACGAAGTGTCAATGAAGGGCGCCAAGGGCGTTCTCATCAACATCACGGGCGGCATGGACCTCACCCTTTATGAAGTGGACGAGGCGGCGAACCGTATCCGGTCGGAAGTCGACCCGGATGCGAACATCATCGTCGGATCGACTTTCGACACCTCCCTCGATGGCCGGATGCGCGTGTCCGTCGTTGCGACGGGCATCGAAGCGGCCGAAGCCCAGATGGCAAAGCCCGAGGCACCGGCTGCGCCGGTCCGGGCTGTGGCGCCCGAGCGGACCCCGTTCCGCACGGCGCCGGTGCAGGCACATGTTGCCCGCCCGGCGAGCCCCGTGCGGGCACAGGTCGAGCACATTGAAGAGCGGATGACGTCTGCTGTTTCGGCCCAGCCGGAACTGGCAATCGAGGAGGAGGCGCCCAAGCTGCCGATCTCCGGCCAGTTCGATCCGAAGGAGTTCGAGGCGGAGGTGATCATCCACAAGCCGGAATCCCGCCAGCAGGCGGTGCGGCCGGAACCGGACGCGCCGGTCGTCGCGGCCAGCGCCGTGCGGGCGGAGCCCCGTGCCCCGCGCCCCTTCATCCCGGGCGACCTTGACCGGGTGCAGACGGGCCAGAGCGATCTTCCGTCTTTCCTCGGACAGAAGACGCAGTCCGTCCAGGCTTCGCGGGCGCCGAAAAAGGGTCCGAGCTTCTTCGAGCGTCTGACAGGCGGCCGCCGCAAGGATGCGGAAGAAGAAATGCAGGCCGCACCGCAGGCGCCTCGACGGGAGCCTGTGGCAGCCCGCCCCGCCGCGCGGCCTGCGCCCGAGCCGGCCCGCCAGCCGGAAAGCCTGTCGCCCTCGACCGAGAGCCGCCTCGTGCAGCCCTCGCATGAAGAAGAGCAACTCGAGATCCCGACCTTCCTTCGCCGTCAGGCGAACTAGGCCCGGAGACGCTCGTTACCAGCGTAAACCCGTCCGTTCGGAACGATTTCCGGGCGGGCGGGTTTTCTCTTTTGAATCAGTACCTTACTGACCGCTTCCAACCGTAACATTCAGTAAGAAACTGTTATTTGAGAGAGATTCTGCGCGCTGATAGAAACTTCGAAGCGGACCGGAGGGGGCAGGTTTGCTGGGGGTATCAAAGGTGTTCAGAGTGCCGAAATCAGAGTTCGAAGCCATCATGCTGGAAAACGTCCGGCGCGACCGTCGCGTGCGGGCGATTGCCTTTCCGCAGAAGACGCTGGCGCGCCCCGTTGTCATCGACGGCGTGGGGCTTCATAGCGGCGCGGATATCCACATGGTGCTGCACCCGGCGGAAGCGGATCGGGGCATCGTGTTCCGGCGCACCGATCTCGTGGCCCAGGGGCGCGAGGTTTCCGACATTCCCGCTGTCTACGACCATGTCGCGGATACGACGCTCTCGACCGCCATCGGCAATGCGGCCGGCACGACGGTCAGCACCATCGAGCATCTGATGGCGGCTTTTTCGGCGCTCGGCGTCGACAATGCGCTGGTTGAAATCGATGCGGCGGAAGTGCCCGTGCTCGACGGCAGCAGCGAAATCTTCATCGAGACGATCGAGGCGGCGGGGCTTGAAAAGCTCGATGCGCCGCGCAAGGCGATCCGTATTCTGAAGCCGGTCGTCATCGAGGACGGTCTGAAGCGCGCCGCGCTTCTGCCGGGTGAGGGCTTCAAGCTCTTCTTCGAGATCGATTTCGACAATGAAGTGATCGGTCATCAGGAGGTCGAAGCCGATCTTCACGATCCTTTCTTTGCCGAGGACATTCTCCGCGCGCGCACCTTCTGCCTGCGCAAGGATATCGAGGCGATGTGGGCCGTTGGGCTTGCCAAGGGCGGCTCGCTCGAGAACGCGGTGGTGGTCGATACCCATGCCATCCTCAATGAGGAGGGCCTGCGCTACGAAGACGAGTTCGTGCGTCACAAGCTGCTCGATGCGGTGGGCGACCTTGCGCTTTCCGGCATGCCGCTGATCGGCCGCTACGAGGGCTCGCGGGCCGGCCATGCAATGAACAACCGCGTGCTGCGGGCGCTCATGGCGGACCGTTCGGCCTGGGAAATCGTCGAATACTCGCAAGTGGCCCGGCCGGCGGCACCCCGGCATGCCGAGCTTGCCGCCATTCCCGCCGATTGAAGCGTGCCGCTCAATCATGAAATCGAGGGCGCCTTCGGGCGCCCTTTTTCATTGAAGGGCATGGGCTCCGGCGACTATGGCCTCCCGCCCCTTATTGGGCTAGAAAAGGGCTCGGATCGGCCTTGTGCCGCGCGACTCGGCCGCTTCGGGGCCGAGGTCCGCGCCGTGCGGCCGGAATTGTTATGAAAATGGACTTTGCCCGAATGCGTGAGGCCCGGTTGACCTTCCGTCGTTTCCGTTTCCGCTCGCTCCGCGCCCTTGCCGCGGGCACCGCACTTCTTGCCGTGGCAGGTCTGGCCGGGTGTTCGTCCAACGACGAACTGCCCTATGAAGAGCGGCCCGTCGAGCAGATCTACAACACCGCCATGGACCATATGGAAGCCGGGCGGTATCTGCAGGCGACCAAGGAGTTCGACGAAGTCGAGCGGCAGCATCCCTATTCGGAATGGGCGCGGCGTTCCATGTTGATGAACGCCTATGCGAACTACAAGGTGAACCAGTACAACGAAGCGATCCTCAGTGCGCAGCGTTTCATCTCGCTGCATCCGAGCAATCGCGACGTTCCCTATGCCTATTACCTGATCGGTCTTTCCTACTACGAGCAAATCTCGGATGTGGGCCGCGACCAGAAGATGACCGAGAATGCGCTCGCTTCGTTCACCGAGCTGGTGCGCCGCTTCCCGCAGAGCGAATATTCGCGCGACGCGCGCCTCAAGATCGATCTCACCTATGACCATCTCGCGGGCAAGGAAATGGAAATCGGCCGCTATTATCTCAAGCGGCGCGATTTCGTGGCCGCGATCAACCGCTTCCGCATCGTCATCGAAAAGTACCAGACGACGACGCATACGCCCGAGGCGCTGGAGCGCCTGACGGAGGCCTATCTCTCACTCGGCGTCACCACCGAGGCGCAGACCGCGGCGGCCATTCTCGGCTACAACTTCCCGGGCAGCGACTGGTATGAAGACAGTTACGCGCTGCTCGCGAATGAAGGTCTGGAACCCGTCGAGAACAAGGACTCCTGGATCAGCCGGGCGTGGAACAGCGTTTTCTGATCTTCCGGTTCAATCCATAGAAGGCGTGTTTCATGCTCGCCGCGCTGTCGATCCGCGACATCGTTCTGATTGAAAAGCTCGATCTCTCCCTCGATGGCGGGCTATGCACGCTGACGGGCGAAACCGGCGCGGGCAAATCCATTCTTCTCGACGCGCTTGGGCTTGCCATTGGTGCGCGGGCCGATGCCGGGCTGGTGCGGCAGGGGGCAGAGCAAGGCAGCGTGAGTGCCGTGTTCGACTTGCCCGCCTCTCATCCCGCGCGGGCGGTTCTGGGCGAAAATGGATTCGAAGCCGATGGCGACATCATTTTGCGCCGGGTGCAGACGAAGGACGGTCGGTCGCGCGCTTTCATCAACGATCAGCCGGTAAGCGTCGGGCTGCTGCGTCAGGTCGGCGACATGCTGGTTGAAGTGCATGGGCAGCACGACGAGCGCGGCCTGCTCGATGCTTCGGGCCACCGGGCGATGCTCGATGCCTTTGGCGGTTTCGAAAAACAGGTCGCCGATCTTCGCGCGCTCTGGAACGCGGCGTCGGCCGCACGCGAGGCGTTGGCGGCGCATGAGGCGCTGCTTGCGCGAGCGAAAGCCGAACAGGATTATCTCACCCATGTCGTCGGCGAACTCGATGAGCTTGCGCCGCAGCCGGGTGAGGAAACGACGCTCGCCGAAGAACGCACGCTGATGATGCATTCGGAAAAGATCGCGGGCGATCTCGCGGAAGCGGAAGAGGCGTTATCCGGCGACGGCGGGCTCGACGCGCGGCTCACCGTGGCGCTCCGGCGCCTTGCGCGGGCGGCAGAGCAGGCGGGCGGGCGGCTCGATGCGGCGATTGCCGCGCTCGACCGGACGCTGACGGAAGCAGCCGAAGCGCGCGACCAGATCGCGCAGGCGATGCGCGCACTCGAATTCGATCCGGCGCGGCTCGAGCAGGCGGAGACGCGGCTCTTCGCGCTTCGCGCCGCGGCGCGCAAGCACAATGTGCAGGTGGACGATCTCGCGGCTCTGGCGGACAAATTGCGCGGCGAGTTGCAGGAAATCGAAGGCGGTGAGGCGCGGCTTGCGGTGCTGAAGAAGGCGGCGGCGGAAGCGGAAGCGCGCTATGGCGCGGCGGCCCGCGTGCTTTCGGCGGAACGGACGCGCGCAGCGGCGAAGCTCGACAAGGAAGTGATGAAGGAGCTGAAACCGCTCAAGCTCGACAAGGCGAGCTTCAAGACAAATATCGAGGTGCTGCCGGACGGCCATGGCGGGCCCGAGGGCATCGACCGCGTTTCCTTCCTCGTTTCCACCAACCCTGGCGCACCTTTCGGCCCGATCATCAAGATCGCATCAGGCGGCGAGCTGTCGCGTTTCGTGCTGGCGCTGAAGGTGGCGCTTGCCTCGCGAGGCAGCGCGCCGACGCTCATTTTCGACGAAGTGGATTCCGGTGTCGGTGGCGCTGTGGCGGAGGCCGTCGGGCTGAGGCTGGCCGATCTCGCCCGCGCGGTGCAGGTCGTTGTCGTTACGCATTCACCGCAGGTCGCGGCACGGGCGCAGCATCATTTCCGGATTTCGAAGGGTGGGGAGGCGAAGGCCGCGAAGGTCGCCACACGTGTCGAGACGCTCGACGCTCCGGCACGGCGCGAGGAGATCGCTCGGATGCTTGCCGGCGCGACGGTGACCGACGAGGCGCGGGCGGCGGCGGACCGGCTTATCGGAAGTCACCCATGAGAGAGGCGGCGTGAGCAAGGCACCGAAGAAGAAGAAGGCGCCCGAGAAGGATGAAGCGCTTTCCCGGAAGGAAGCCTCCCATCTGACGATGGAGGAAGCGGCGCAGGAGCTTGAGCGCCTTGCGCATGAGATTGCCGAGCACGACAAGCTCTATTACCAGAAGGATGCGCCGCGCGTTACAGACGCCGAATATGATGCGCTCCGTCAGCGCAATGACGCCATCGAGATGCGTTATCCCGAGCTTGTGCGCGAGGACAGCCCGAGTGCACGGGTGGGTGCGGCGCCCGCCGAAGGTTTCGGCAAGGTCGTACATTCGGTGCCGATGCTCTCGCTCGGCAATGCGTTCGACGATGATGACGTCACCGATTTCTGGAACCGTATCCGCAAGTTCCTGAACCTCAAGGAAGGCGAAGAGCTAGCCGTGACGGCGGAACCGAAGATCGACGGGCTGTCGGCGTCGCTCCGCTATGAGAAGGGCAAGCTCGTTCAGGGCGCGACGCGCGGTGACGGCCGCGAGGGCGAGAACGTCACCGAGAACCTGCGCACCATCGGCGATATTCCCGCCACGCTGAAGGGCAAGAACATTCCCGATGTCGTGGAGGTGCGCGGCGAAGTCTATATGTCGCATGAGGATTTCGCGAAGCTGAACGAGCGGCAGCGCGAAGCGGGGAAGCAGGTCTTCGCCAATCCGCGCAATGCGGCGGCGGGGTCGCTCCGCCAGCTCGACGCGAAGGTGACAGCATCGCGACCGCTGCGCTTCTTTGCCTATACGTGGGGCGAGATGCCGGAGATGCCGGCGGATACGCAGACCGGCATGATCGAAGCCTTCGAGAAATGGGGCTTCACGGTCAATCCGCTTTTCACGCGCTGCAAGAGCATCGAGGAACTGATCGTCTTCTATCACGACATCGAAGAGCGGCGCGCCACTCTCGGCTACGACATTGACGGCGTCGTCTACAAGGTGGACCGGCTCGACTGGCAGAACCGCCTCGGCTTCGTCTCGCGAAGCCCACGCTGGGCGATTGCGCACAAGTTCCCCGCCGAGCAGGCGATGACGGTGCTTGAAAGCATCGACATTCAGGTGGGGCGGACGGGCGCGATGACGCCGGTCGCGCGGCTCGCGCCGGTCACGGTGGGCGGCGTCGTCGTGTCCAATGCGACGCTGCACAATGCCGACGAGATCGAGCGGCTCGGCGTGCGGCCCGGCGACACGGTGGTCGTGCAGCGCGCGGGCGATGTCATCCCGCAGATCGTGCGCGTGGTGGAAGACAGGCCGCGCGGCAAGACGAAATACAAGTTTCCAGATACATGCCCCGAATGCGGCAGTCATGCCGTGCGCGAGACGAACCCGAAGACGGGGAAGCTCGACGCGGTGATGCGTTGCACGGGCGGGCTCGTCTGCCCGGCACAGGCTGTGGAGCGGCTCCGGCATTTCGTGTCGCGCAATGCCTTCGATATCGAAGGTCTTGGCGAGAAGCAGATTGCCGCTTTCTACCAGGACGGGCTCATCGCCCGGCCCGACGATATTTTCACGCTTGAGGAGCGCGACAAGCGGGAACTCAAGAAACTGAAGGATCGCGAAGGCTGGGGCGCGACATCGGTCAAGAAGCTTTTCGAGGCGATCGATGAACGCCGGGAAGTGGAACTCGACCGCTATATCTTCGCGCTCGGCATCCGTCATGTCGGGGAAACGAATGCCAGGCTTCTCGCGCGGAGCTATGGCACGCTTGAGAACTTCGAGGCGCAGATGCGCGCCGCCGCCGACCCCGAAAGCGAGGCACGGGCGGAACTACTTTCTATCGACGGGGTGGGCGAGGTGCTGGCGGAATCGATCGTCGATTTCTTCGCCGAGAAGCATAATCGCGAGGTGGTCGAAGGATTGCGCAAGGCGGGTGTAAAGGCGATACCGCTCGAGGCGCAGCAGACCGACAGCCCCGTGGCCGGCAAGACGGTCGTCTTCACCGGCTCGCTGGAGCGGATGACGCGGTCGGAGGCGAAGGCGCGGGCGGAGCAGATGGGGGCGAAGGTCGCGGGGTCCGTTTCGGCCAAGACCGACCTCATCGTGGCCGGGCCCGGCGCCGGTTCCAAGCTCGCCAAGGCCCGCGAACTCGGCATCGAGATCATCGACGAGGACCAGTGGATCGAGATGGCGGGCGGCTGAGACCCGGTTTCGGTGCAAATGGTCAGACGATCTTAACCCTCTTCCGATGAAACTGGGGCTTCATCATCGGAAGGCCCTCCGGACGCCCGGGCGGAGACACATGGAAGCCATTCTGTTCCTCCAGGACGCGCTTGTGCTCGATCAGCTGATCTATGCGGCTGGCGCGGCGCTGACGCGCGGGCGGGAGAGGGGCCTCCCGGCCGGCATCGAGGTCTCCAGCTATTCCGGCCCCCAGATTCACGCGATTGCGCCGGAGTGGCGAGCGCTCGAGGCGCAGCAGCCAGACGCCGGAACGGTCTTTCAGTCCTGCGACCTCATTCTTGCCTGGGAGCGGCATTTCGCGGATGCACGGAACGAGCTGCGTGTGGTCACCGTGCGGCGCCGGGGGGAGCTCGTTCTCGTCTGGCCGCTGGCCGTCGAAACGCGGCCGTTCGGACGGATTGCCTGCTGGGCGGGCGACCCGATCGGGCAGTATGGCGATGTGATCGCGGCCGATGGTCCGGCGCGCGAGGAATGGATCGAAGCGGCTTTCGCGGAAATCGGGCGGCAGGAAGATATCGGCTTTCTCTGTCTGCGCGGGCTTCGTGCGGACAGCGCGATTGGAGCCTGGGCGGCGCGGCGCGGCATTGCGCTCGGGCCCGCCGCCGAAACGCCGGTACTCGACACGACCGCCTACGACGATCTTGACGGCTTCATGGCTGAGGACTGGCCGCTTGCCAGGCGCAACGCCAAGCGGATGCGGAAATTCGAGACGATGGGCGGCATGAGCTTCGAGATCGTCGGGCCGGGGCCGGAAGCGGCGGCGCTCGTTCAGAAGGCCTTTGCGTTCAAACGCGAGTGGCTTGCGGCGCGCGGACTTTATGGCCGCGCCTTCACCGACAATCGCATGGAAGAGTGCCTTGCCGGGTTTGCGGGCGATGCCTCGGCCTCGTCCGGCCTTGCGATATCTCACCTTTCCGTCGGCGGCGAGACGGCCGCCATCGAGATCGGTTTCCGGCGCGGCGGCCGGCATTATGCCTATATGGGCACCTTCGCGCCCGATTTCGCGAAACACAGCCCCGGCTTTGTGGTGACGGAACTCACGATCCGCGATTGCGTGGCGCAGGGCATTGCGGAATACGACCCGATGCCGCCGGCCGATGAGTACAAGCTCGCCTGGAGCAATGCGCGCATCGCCGTACATGACTATGGCATCGTGCTCGGCTGGAGCGGCTATCTCTCGCTTGCCATTGCGGCTTGGGCGCGGCCGGCCGCGAAACGGCTCTTCGAGCGGCTGCCGCTGAAGATCAGGCGGAAGTTGCGGAAGTAGTGCGTCTGCTATTGCTTCGCGAGCGCGCGTAACTCGGCGAGTGCCTCTTGCGGCTCTTTCCCCTCAATATTGAAGTAAGCTTCCGAGCCGGAGGGCCAGAGGACGAAGTTGTACTCGCCATCGAGATACAGGATGTAATCCCAGCCTGCGATGAATGGAATCGAGCAGTTGCCGGGGCCGTAGACCGGCCCCCGGACCTTGTTTCCGGCAGGGAGTTCGCCTTTAAGTAGTTCAATAGGCTGGAGAGTTCCCTCAACGAGTGGAAAGTTCCCAAAGCCTTCAGGTGCCTCGATTTTCTCGACCTTTGTCATGCGCGCGACCAGAATTGTGCGTGCGCGGTCGAATCGCTCCTTCGCTGTCGGTTCCGGAGTATCGGGTGACAGAGAGCAGGCCCAAGCGTTTGCGGCTGCGACGAATAGGAACGAAGCAACATAGAAGGCCATCCGGTATCTCATTGCCTCTACCTTTCCATTTCCAAAGGTGAGAACTGCCTCAATCTCTCTCGTACAAGCTCCATTCGCCATCCAGCATTGTCAGCCGCGCCTCGCTGACTGACTCGATAAAATCGACGCTAAACTCGTGCGATGTCCACAATGTTTTCTTCAGAAGGATTTCTTCCGGCCCGAGCCAGCGAGCTACGCAATAGGTGATGCGGTCTTCCGGTTCGAGCAGATATTCGCGGTGGGGTTCACCGGTGACATTCCATATTTCAAAGGCGATATCCGCGAAGTGGCTGTCGAAGAAGGCGCTGTAGAGGCGGTCGCCGTCGGGGGACCAGTCGGGAAATCCGGCGAGCCATGTCAGCGCGCCGTCGCGCCTGCCTACAAGCGCGGCATTGCGGCCTTCATACAGTTGCACTTGAAGCACATGGTAGTCGCCATTCGGGCTCGACCCAGCAAAGGCATATGAAATGCAATGCGCGGCATCGTCCTCGCACTCCGTATTGCTGACGATGACATCGCCGCTTTCGGCCTGCAAGTGAAGGTCGCGTCCTGTGCGGCGGGCCTTGCCATCCGATGTGGCAATGGCTGCGGCCTCGATTTCAGGCGAGATAAAGCCTTCGAAACATCCGGCGGTGGCGGGCTGAAGCGCGAAGCAGGAAAGAGCAAGGGCAATGGCTGTTCGTTTGACGCGCAATGCCAAGTGCTCCTTCAAATAGCCCGAGTTGCCTCTTCGAGCCACGCTTTTGTTTCCGCGTCGAGGCCGGGGGAGAGCGCGTCGCGGACGCGGGCGTGATAGGCATTGAGCCAGTTCACTTCCTCTTCCGAGAGCAGACTTTTTTCCACCAGCGCGAGATCGATGGGCGCGAGCGTCAGCGTTTCGAAGCCGAGCATCATGCGCTCGCCGCCTTCCACGGGGGCGGGCGGCGTTACCACCACGAGATTTTCGATGCGGATGCCATAGGCGCCGGTCTTGTAGTAGCCGGGCTCGTTCGAGACGATCATGCCGGGCTTCAAGGGCTGATGGCCCATCTTCGAAATGCGCTGCGGGCCTTCATGGACCGAGAGGTAAGAGCCGACGCCGTGGCCCGTGCCGTGGTCATAATCGAGCCCGGCCTTCCAGAGCGCCATGCGGGCGAAGGCATCGAGCTGCGCGCCGGACGTCCCTTCGGGGAAGCGCGCGGTGGCGATGCCGATATGACCTTTCAGCACACGGGTGAAGCGGTCGCGTTCTTCCGCGCCCGGCTTGCCGATGGCGACGGTGCGGGTGACATCCGTCGTGCCGTCGAGATATTGTGCGCCGGAATCGACGAGGAAGAGTTCGCCGGGATTGAGCTTGCGATTGGTGGCCTCGGTCACGCGGTAATGCACGATGGCGCCGTTCTCGCCCGCGCCGGAAATCGTGTCGAAGCTCACATCTTTCAGCTTGCCGGTTTCGGCGCGGAAGGCCTCAAGGCGTTTCGCGGCGTCGATCTCGGTCACGGTGCCATTCGGCGCTTCCGTTGCAATCCAGTGCAAAAATTTCGTCAGCGCCTGCCCGTCGCGGAGATGGGCTGCGCGCGTGCCCGCGACTTCGGCGTCGTTCTTGATCGCTTTCGGCAGTTCGCAAGGATCGGCACCGCGCTTCACTTCGGAACCGGCGGCCGAAAGCCGCGCCTCGATCCATGAGGCGCAGGTGGCGGGATCGACCAGCACGGTCTTTCCCGCCGCGCCAAGTGCGTCGAGCGCGCTGCCCAGCATCTCCTTCGGATGGACGGTCACGATATTGCCGAGATGGGCGCGGGCCTCATCGCCGAGTTTCCGCTCGTCGATGAAGAGTTCGGCATGGCCGTCTTCATGGAGCAGCGCGAAGGAGAGCGGCAGCGGCGTGTGCGGCACATCGGCGCCACGGATATTGAAGAGCCAGGCAATCGAGTCCGGCATGGTGAGGACGGCGGTATCGGCATCGCCGGACATGAGATTGCTGGCGAGGCGGCGGATCTTTTCCGACGCAGGTTCGCCCGCAAATTCGATCGGGTGGGGCTCGACGCGGGCGCGCGGCGGTTCCGGCTGGTCGTCCCAGACGGCGTCGAGCGGGTTCGTCTCGACGGGGACGAGCGAGCCGCCTGCCTTTTCGGCGGCAGCGCGGAGGCGCGCCACGCTGTCGATCGTGTGCAGCCAGGGGTCGTAGGCGAGCTTCGCGCCCTTGGGCAGGTTCTCCTCGATCCAGCGGGACGGCGGTTCCTCGATCAGGTGCTTCGCCTCGAAGGTGTCGAGATCGACCTGGTGGCGGACCTGCAGCGTGTAGCGGCCATCGACGAAGATCGTCCCGCGGTCACGCAGCACCACGGCCATGCCGGCCGAGCCGTTGAAGCCCGTCAGCCAGCGCAGGCGCTCGGCATGGGGCGGCACATATTCGCCCTGATGCTCGTCGGCACGGGGGATGAGGAAGCCGTCCAGCCCGCGGCGCGCCAGCTCCTCGCGGAGTTTCGCGGCGCGGGCCTTGCCAAGGGCAGGATTGGCTGTGTCGTCATAGGTCTGGAACATGGAATGAATGTAAGAGGCGGCCGGGGCCGGGGCAATGGGGCTGGCGCGGGGCGCTAGCGCGCCATGCGGAGTGTCACCCAGTCGCCTTTGGGCTTGCGGGAGACGAGGCGGAAGCCCTGCAGCCGCATGGCGCCCGCGACCATGGCCTCCTGCGTCCGCAGCGTGCCGGACAGGATCAGCGTGCCGCCGGGGCGTAGATGGGCGCGGAAGGCGGGGGCAAGCGAGACGAGGGGCCTTGCGAGGATATTCGCCACGATGAGGTCGTAAGGCGCGCGGGCGGCAAGGGCTGTGTGGCCGAAGCCTTTTGCGGTGACGGCGGTGACGAAGGGGCCGACGCCATTCGCCCGCGCGTTGGCGAGCGTCACCTTCACGGCCACGGGGTCGATGTCGGAGGCAAGCACATTCACGCGGGCGAGTTTCGCGATCGCGATGGCGAGCACGCCCGTGCCGGTGCCGATATCGAGGGCGTTCACAGGGTGGCCGGGCTTTACGAGTTCGGAGATATATTCGAGGCAGCCGGATGTCGTTTCGTGGTGGCCGGTGCCAAAGGCCTGTCCGGCATCGACGAGAAGGGGGATTGCGCCTGCGGGCACCCTGTCCGCATCATGGCTGCCATGGACGAAGAAGCGGCCGGCGCGGACGGGTTCCAGCCCTTCAAGCGAGCGCGTTACCCAGTCCTCGTCGGGCAGCGGCTCGACCGTGAGGGCAGCGGGTTCAATGCCGGTTTCCTGTTGCGCGCTTTCGATCAGCTGGCGGAGTGTCTCGAGGGCTGGTTCCTCATCATAGAGCGCTTCGACGCGCCATATCCCGTGCGCTTCCACCTCGTTCCACTCCGAGGCCGTTTTCACGAGTGGCGACGAGCCGGGCTCGGCCTCGCAGGTTGAGACGGCAAGCGCTTCCGGGAAGATTGCCGCTTCGAGCGCGTCGGAGAAGGTGTCGACGGCTTCATAAGGGACGGTGAAGGAGAATTTCCAGAGGGCGGTCACTCTCACACCCGCTCAAGAAAACTGTCGATCACCTTCTTGCGGCCGGCCTTGTCGAATTCGACGGTGAGTTTGTTGCCGTCGATTTCGGTGACATGGCCATAGCCGAATTTCTGGTGGAAGACGCGCTCGCCCTTACCGTAACTCGCGGCAGAGGGATCGGAGGTCGCAACGAGTTCCGCGTGCGCCTCATAGGCGGGCGGCTTGGTGCGGATCTCGGCGTTCGCCTGCGCGCGGCGCCAGCCGGGGCTCGAATAGTCGCTGCCGCGTGCGAAATCCTGCGCGAAGCGGCTCTGGCCGTAGTTCTGATAGCTCGAACCCGCCATGGCGCTTTCCGTTACCTCGACATGGTGCTTCGGCAGTTCGTCCACGAAGCGGGACGGGATAGAGCTCTGCCAAAGCGCATGGACGCGGCGGTTGGCGGCGAAGGAAATCAGGGCGCGCTTCTTCGCCCGCGTGATGCCGACATAGGCGAGGCGGCGTTCTTCTTCCAGCCCTGCAATACCGTTTTCATCGAGCGACCGCTGATGCGGGAAAAGGCCTTCTTCCCAGCCGGGCAGGAAGACCGTGTCGAATTCAAGGCCCTTGGCGCTGTGCAGCGTCATCAGGTTGATCTTGTCGGCGGTTTCGTTCTGCTCGATCTCCATGACGAGGGAGATATGTTCGAGATAGCCGGCGAGCGTCTCGAAATGCTCCATCGAGCGGATGAGTTCCTTCAGGTTTTCGAGCTTGCCGGGGGCGTCCGCCGATTTGTCGTTCTGCCACATCTCGGTATAGCCGGACTCGTCCAGCACGATTTGGGCGAGCTCGGTATGCGGCATGCCGGTGACGAGCGCGCGCCAGCGTTCCATCATCTCGATGAAACCTGCGAGTGCGCGGCGGGCGGCGGGCTTCAGTTCCTCCGTCGTCACGATCATCTTCGAGGCGCGATAGAGCGAGGTGTTTTCCGCGCGGGCGAGCCTGTGCACCGTCTGCAGCGCCACGTCGCCGATGCCGCGGCGCGGCCTGTTGACGATGCGCTCGAAGGCGAGGTCGTCATCCGGTTGCGCGATCAGGCGGAGATAGGCGCTGGCATCGCGAATTTCGGCGCGCTCATAGAAGCGCGGGCCGCCGACGACGCGGTAGGGAATACCGAGATTGATGAAGCGGTCTTCGAATTCGCGCATCTGGAACGACGCGCGGACGAGGATCGCCATGTCGCGCAGCAAATGGCCCTGCCGCTGCAACTGTTCCACTTCCTCGGCGACGGCGCGGGCTTCTTCCTCGCCATCCCAATAGGAGGCGATCTTGATCTTCTCGCCTTCATTGTCGTTCGCTTCGGTCCAGAGCGTCTTGCCGAGGCGCTGTTCGTTTGCCGCAATGAGGCCCGAAGCGGCGCCGAGAATATTCGATGTCGAGCGATAATTCCGTTCGAGGCGGATCACCTTGGCGCCGGGGAAATCCTTTTCGAAGCGGAGAATGTTGTCCACTTCCGCGCCGCGCCAGCCATAGATCGACTGGTCGTCGTCGCCGACGCAGCAGATATTTTTGTGCTTCTGCGCGAGCAGCCGCAGCCAGAGATATTGCGCGACATTGGTGTCCTGATATTCGTCCACCAGCATGTATTTGAAACGGCTCTGCCATTCGGCCAGCACTTCCGGATGTTCCTGGAAGATGCGCAGCACTTCGAGCAGCAAGTCGCCGAAGTCGGCGGCGTTCAGCACCTTGAGGCGGGCCTGATAGGCGGCGTAGAGCTCGCCGCCTTTGCCGTTTGCGAAGGCCTGCGCCTCGCCGGCGGGCACTTTCTCGGGCGTCAGGCCGCGGTTCTTCCAGCCATCGATATGGGCGGCGAGCTGGCGGGCGGGCCAGCGCTTCTCGTCGATACCTTCGGCCTGGATGATCTGCTTCATCAGGCGCTGCTGGTCGTCGGCATCGAGAATGGTGAAGTCGGAGCGCAGCCCCGCCAGTTCCGCGTGGCGGCGGAGCATCTTTGCGCCAAGCGCGTGAAACGTGCCGAGCCATTGCATGCCCTCGACCGCACCGCCGATCAGCGCGCCGATGCGTTCATGCATTTCGCGGGCGGCTTTGTTCGTAAATGTCACGGCAAGGATCTGGCCGGGCCAGGCGCGGCGCGTGGCAAGGAGATGGGCAAGCCGCGTCGTCAAAACGCGGGTCTTGCCGGTGCCGGCGCCCGCCAGCACGAGCACGGGGCCGTCCAGCGATTCCACGGCTTCGCGCTGCTCGGCGTTCAGCCCTTCGAGATAGGGTGCGCGCATGGAGGCGACGGCCTGCTCGCTCGTCGTGCGGGCGGTCGTTTCCTCGGGAATGTTCCCGAGATCGAAGGGGTCACCGGATGGGGTCATGATTCCGGCATTGTAGCAGGGTGAGGCGCGTTTTGCGTAAGCAAACGAAAAGGTCCAGTGGACCTTTTCGAGCGCCGAACGCCCGGAGCGCAAGCGAAGGGCAGGGCGTTTTTCACGGACGGAAGAAGGCCCTACTTCCGCTTGATCCCGATGACCCTGCCTGCCTGCACCGGCCGGGGCATCCCCTCATGGGCCTTCATCATGGCGGCGATGCGGGCCTGCTGCTCGGCCGGGAAGGGGGAGGCGCGGCGGGATTTCATGTCCACATGGATGCACATCTGCTCGCTGGTGGCGGCGAGATAGCCCTTTTCGGCGTGGTACATATGGCCGAAGACATGGATGCGCTTCTCGTCCGCATCGAGAAGCTGATAGGTGACGCGCAGCGGATCGCCTTCCTTCACCTCGTCGAGATAGCAAACATGGACTTCCGCCGTGAAGCAGGAGCCTTCGCCCTTCTGCGTGTAGTCCCAGCCGATGCCGAGCTCCGAAAAGGCGACATCAAGCGATTCGTCGAAGACCAGGTGGTAATAGGCCATGTTCATATGGCCGTTCAGATCGACCCATTGCTTTTCCACCTTGCAGAGCGGGCTTTCGAGCGGGGCGGCGAAGGTGAGCTCGGTCATGTCTGGTCCTCCTGTTGTCGGGCGGGGTTCGACCCAGCCTCGTTAACTTGCTCGATTATGCTAGGCTGTTCACGACGAAGTTCAAGGACACAAGCCATGAGCGAAGCGGCGAGGAAAGAGGGCAGGGAGGCGGCGCTGATGGCGCTTTCCGCGCTGCTCGGCGCGCGGCTCAGCGCGGCGGCGGCGATCCGCGAGGCGCATGGGCGAGACGAGAGCTGGCACGCCGTTGCGATGCCCGATGCCGTCGCCTTTGCGGAGACGACGGATGAGGTCGCCGCGATCATGCGTATCTGCGCCGCGCATGGCATGCCGGTCATCCCCTTCGGTGCGGGTACCTCGCTTGAGGGCCATGTCTCCGCCGTGCATGGCGGGCTGTCGCTTGATCTTTCGCGCATGGACCGCATCATCGAAGTGAATACGGCGGACCTCGATGTGCGTGTCGAGGCCGGTATCACGCGGAAGGTGCTCAACGACTATCTGCGCGACACCGGGCTTTTCTTCCCGATCGATCCCGGTGCCAATGCAACGCTTGGCGGCATGGCGGCGACGCGGGCTTCGGGCACGAATGCCGTGCGCTATGGCACGATGCGCGAGAATGTGCTGGCGCTCACCGCCGTGATGGCGGACGGCTCCATCATCCGCACCGGCACGCGGGCGCGGAAATCCTCCGCCGGATACGACCTCACGCGGCTTCTCATCGGCTCGGAAGGCACGCTCGGCATCATCACGGAGCTGACGCTCCGGCTTTACGGCATACCGGAAGCGGTGCGCTCGGGCGTCGTGCCTTTCGCGAGCATCGAAGGGGCGGTCGATGCGGTGATCGAGACGATCCAGTCGGGGCTTCCCGTTGCGCGGATCGAAATTCTCGATCCCCTGTCGATCCGCGCCTGTAATGCCTATTCGAAGCTCGCGCTTGCCGAAGTGCCGACGCTCTTTGTCGAGTTTCACGGCACGGAAGCCTCCGTCGCCGAGCAGGCAGACCGCTTCGGCGCGATTGCCGCGGGGCATGGCGGTCAGCAAGCCGAATGGGCCTCGAAACCGGAGGACCGCACGCGGCTCTGGGAGGCGCGGCACAACGCCTATTATGCGGCGCTTGCCTTCCAGCCCGGCAAGAAGGGCATGGTGACGGATGTCTGCGTGCCGATCTCGCGGCTTGCCGAAGCGATCTCGGGCACGCTTGCCGATCTCGAAACCTCGTTCCTCAAGGCGCCGATCGTCGGCCATGCCGGTGACGGCAATTTCCACATGCTGCTTCTGATGGACCCGTCCGATCCGCGCGATCTCGCCGAGGCGACGCGCATCCACGACCTGATGGTCGCCCGGGCGCTTTCGCTCGGCGGCACATGCACCGGCGAGCACGGCATCGGCGAAGGCAAGATCAAGTTCCTCGAAGCGGAACACGGGCCGGGCGTCGGCGTCATGCGCGCGATCAAGCAGGCACTCGATCCGAAGGGCATTCTCAATCCGGGGAAGATTTTCGCGGGGTGATCCGAGACGCTCGTTGTGTGGCTCCCCCTCACCCTTCCGCCGTCTTCGACGGCTCCCTCCCTCTCCCCATCGGGGAGAGGGAGGGGCCTGCCGCCGCGAAGCGGTGGTGGGAAGGGTGAGGGGCCTTAGTCCAGCGTTTGGCGGTATCGATTGAGCGAGACGAGCGACACGACGAGGAGGAAGGCGAGGATCGCCGCGAGGTCGGGCGCGATTTCGGGGAAGCCGTTTCCTTTCAGCAATATGCCGCGCGTGATGCGCAGGAAATGGGTGAGCGGCAGCGCCTCGCCAAGCCACTGCGCCCATTGGGGCATGCCTCGGAAGGGAAACATGAAGCCCGAGAGCAGGATCGAGGGCAGAAAGAAGAAGATCGTCATCTGCACGGCCTGAAGCTGGTTCCGCGCCAGCGTCGAGAAGGTGAAGCCGACGGCGAGGTTCGCCGCGACGAAGAAGAAAAGAACGAAAGCGAGAAGGCCGAGGCTGCCTGCGAATGGCACCTCGAACAACCACCAGGCGGCGGCGAGCACGACGGCGGTCTGCACATAGCCGATGATGATGTAAGGCAATATCTTTCCCATCATCACTTCGAGCGGGCGCACCGGCATGGTGAGCAGGTTTTCCATCGTGCCGCGCTCCGTCTCGCGCGTCATGGCAAGCGCCGTGAAGATGATCATGGTCATGGTGAGGATGACGCCGATCAAGCCCGGCACGATGTTGAGTTCGGTGCGGCCTTCGGCGTTGTAACGGCGATGGATGACGACATCGACGGGCGCGGCTGCGTTTTGCGCGGCGAGCGGACCCTTGAGGTCGCGGGCGAGAACGCTTGCCGCGAGGAACTGGATGTTTGCCGCCGCATTGCCGGTTGCGGCCGGGTCGGTCGCATCGGCATCGAGCAAAATTTGCGGGCGGAGGCCGCGCTCGATGTCGCGGCTGAAACCGGGCGGGATGTGCAATACGAACTGCACCTTGCCGGAGCGGATCAGCTCTTCCGCCTCAGCCTCGCTTGCCGCTTCCGCGACGAAGCGAAAATAGTCCGAATTCTCCATGCCCTTCACGAAGCTGCGGGTGAAGGCCGAATGATCCTGTGCATGGATGGCGGCGGGGAGGTGCTTCGGGTCGGCGTTGATCGCGTAGCCGAACAGGATGAGCTGCATTACCGGCACGCCCAGCATCATGGCGAAGGTGAGCCGGTCGCGCCGCATCTGGATGAATTCCTTGCGGATCATGGCGCCGAGGCGGCGCAGCGAGAAGCGCGCGCTCATGTTCAGCCTGCCTTTCGCCGTGCAAAATTGTCGGTCACGTCGCGCATCAGATGCACGAAGACATCTTCGAGCGTCGGTTGCGCTTTCAGCGCGCGCAGGCCCGATTGTTCGATCACCTCATCCACCGTGCCCCGCGCAAGGAGCTTGCCGTAGGCGAGATAGCAGATCTTGTGGCAGCGTTCGGCCTCGTCCATGTAGTGCGTGCTGACGAGAACGGTGAGGCCCTCTGCGGCGAGTGCGTGAATCTCGTCCCAGAATTCGCGGCGTGCCTTCGGATCGACGCCCGCCGTCGGCTCGTCGAGCAGCAGAAGCTTCGGCTTGTGCATGATGGCGGCGGCAAGGGCGAGGCGCTGCTTCCAGCCGCCGGAGAGATTGCCGGCGAGCTGATGCGAGCGGTCGGCAAGGTTCAGCTTTTCGAGCGTCTCCTTCACCGCGCGTTTCGGCTTTGCGATGCCGTAAATGGACGCGACGAATTCGAGATTTTCCCGGATCGACAGATCCTCATAAAGGCTGAAGCGCTGGGTCATGTAGCCAGTTTCGCGCTTGATTGCGTCGCTCTCGGTCCGCACGTCATGGCCGAGGCAGGTGCCTTCGCCGCCGTCGGGCGTGAGCAAGCCGCAGATCAGGCGAATGGTCGTCGTCTTGCCGCTGCCGTTCGGTCCGAGAAACCCGTAGATCTCGCCGCGTGCGACCTGCATGTCGAGGCCGTCGACGACCTTGGTGCCGCCGAAGCTCTTGGTGAGGCCGCGCACATCGATGGCGAGCGCCGGGTTCATGGGTTTCACTCCGGCGTGGCGGGCGGCAGGGAGACCGTGACGGGCTGGCCGGGATGGAAATTTTCCGGCGTCGCGTCGGGCACGGCTTCCACCATGTAAACAAGTTTTTCCTTCGAGCGGTCGCTATAGATCACGGGCGGGGTGAACTCCGCTTCCTTCGAGATGAAGCGAATGGTGCCGGTGAGGCCCGCGGCGCAGTTCGAGCAGGCGAGGCGCACCGCGCGGCCCTCGGCGAGCTTTGCGAGGTCGGCTTCCGGCACGAAGAAGCGGATCTTGATATTGCCGGGCGGCAGCAAGGTCACTACAGGCTGGCCGGGGGCGGCCGTCTCGCCCTCGCGAAAGAGGACGTCCTGCACCAGCGCATCTGCGGGCGCGCGGCCTTCGCGCCGCGCAAGGCGCCATTTTGCCTGGTCGAGTGAGGAGGCGGCGACGAGCATGGCCGCGCCCGCGCGGTCGCGCCGCGCACGGGCGGTGTCGAGTTCTGCCTGCGCGACATTGCGTGCGCTGCGCAATTCGAGTTTCCGCTTCAGTTCGAGTTCGGCCTCATGCAGTGTCGCTTTTGTTTCTGCGAGCGTTGCTATGGCGGCATCGCGGGCGAGTTCTTCCGACCGCTTTTCGAGGCGGAAGAGGAAGGTGCCAGCTTTCACGCTGTCGCCGCGCTTCACGTCAATTTGCTCGACGACCCCGCCGTCGATGGCGGCGACGCGGACGTAATCACCCTCGGCATAGCCCTGCCAAGTGTTCTCGGGATCGTCGTTGCAGGCGGCAAGAAGGAGCGCGGCCAGGCAGACGGAGAGGAGGGAGTGGAGGCGCATCGCTTACGCCTCCCTTTCCGCTGCGAGGCCGCGCCGGACGAACTCCGCATGGGCGGTAAAGAAGCCGTCGGGATCGAACTGCGGAAGCTCGCCGAATGTATTTCGCGCGATGGTGTTGAGAAGGATGGGGAAGATGATTTCCTGCACCGCGGCGTTCACATTGCAGGGGCGGAATTCGTCCCGCGCGATGCCCCGCTCGATGATGCGGCCGAGGTTGGCGAAGCCGCGCAGGATCACCTGGTCGCGGTAGAAGTCGCGGATTTCGGGAAAATTCTTCGCTTCCGACAGGATGATCTTGGCGAGCGAGGGAAGCTGCGTTTCGGTCGCGATCTCGCGGAACTTTCCGATCACGAAGTCGAGCAGGTCCGCGCTCTGGCCTTCATAGGCGGCGAGCAGGGCTTCCATCTCCTCAAAGCGTGGGGTCGCGATATCGCGCACGATCGCGGCGAAAAGCTCGGCCTTGCTCTCGAAATAGAGATAGATCGTCGCCTTGCTGACGCCCGCCCGCTCGGCCACATCCTCAAGCCGCGTGGCGGCGAAGCCGCGTTCCGCGAAGATATCGAGGCCGGCCGCCATGATCTCGGCGGGGCGGGCCTGCTTGCGGCGCTGGCGTTTAGGCAATTGCGAGGGCATCTGGGCCTCATTTAATAACTGACCAGTCAGTTATTAAATGAGGCGACGGACCCGGTCAAGGGGAATGTGTCTGCGAAAAAAGCGTCAGGATTCCTGCGGGCCGTCTTCGCTCTCGGTGGCGCCCAGCTTCTTGCCTTCGAGCAGGCGGGCACGGCGTTCGGCCTCGAGCTTCTCCCGTTTCTTTTCCGCACCAGTGCGGCCGAAGCGGACGCGGTTCGCAGCGGCGGTCTTTTCTTTTTCCTGCTTCGCCGCGCGCTTCTTCTCGGCGCGCGAGGTTTTCTTGTACGAAGAGAAATTAACTATATTTCCGCCGTCCGAATCCATATTTTGCCTTCTGCTGGCGATGCGGCACCGGGGCCGCTCGGGTCGTCCATGAATCCTAGGCCAATTGCGGGGCCCGGGAAACCGGCGGCGCGCCCTTGATTGTCTGACTGCCGCGCTGGAGATGGTGTTGAATTCGATCCTGACCTATATCGCAGGGCTGCTCGTCGCATTGCTCTTCGCGGCGCTGGTTGGCCCGAGCCTGATCGACTGGAACGAGTACCGGGCGGAAATCGAGGCGCAAGCGTCCGAAGCGACGGGCCGGCCGGTGAAGATCGACGGCGATATCCGCTTTCGCGTTTTGCCCGCGCCTCAGATGACGCTCAACCGCATTCGTGTCGGTCATGTCCAGCAGGCGAGCGCGCTGCCCTCGGATCTCAATTTCGCAACATTCGAGGCGATCGACGCGGAAGTCGCGCTTGCACCGCTCCTGACGGGTGACATCAAGGTGACGAGCATCATTCTCGTTCGCCCACGGATCAATCTCGAAATCCTGCCGGACGGGACACCGAACTGGCGCGGGATAGACATTGCGGAGCGGATTCCGGCGAACGGCATGTTCTCGCTTGCCTCGATCAGCCTCGATCGTGCGCGTTTCGAAGATGGCGTCGTCAATTATCGCAACCGGAGCAATGGCCGCAGTTGGCGGGCGGAACAAGCGACGGGTGAGATCGTCGCGTCGTCGCTCCTTGGCCCTTTGCGCGCGGATGTGGAGGCGGTGGTTTCCGGGGTTCCAGTTGCCATGCGGCTCGGGCTTGGCGCCTTTGGCGGACAGAAGGCCTTTCAGGTCGCGCTCGATGTGGAAACCAAGGAATATCCAGCGCAGTTTCTCTTCTCGGGCATTGCCACCGAATTTTCGATGGCAGGCCGGCTCGACGGCAATGGCCGGTTGCGTATCGGAGGAACGAAGGGGCAGGGTGATGCGGCGCCGATCCGAATCGATGCCGGCATGGTCGTCAATGCCCGCCGCGCCGATTTCCGCAATCTCGCGCTCGCAGCCAATGGCGCGACGGCCAATGGTTCCGGCCGCTTGCGTTGGGAAGGACGGCCGCGCTTTACGATCGATCTCGCCGCGGAAAGTTTCGCGCTCGATCCGGTTCTCGACCGATTCACACCTGATGCAGATTCCGGCCCGGCGCTCGATCGTCTGCTGGCGCTTCCCGTGCCGGACTGGCTGGACGGTGAAGTGAAGCTTGCTGCGAAGACACTCCTCATCCGCGAGGTTCCGCTGCGTGAGGCCGCTCTCGATCTGGCGCTGAAGGACGGCGTCATCGATCTCAACCGCGCGGCGGCGGAGCTGGGCGGCGCCACGGAAGTGGACATCAAGGGAAAGATCACATCCGCAGAGCAAATCTCCAGCTTCCTCGGTGAAGCGAGACTGAACAGCAGGAATATCGCAGGCCTTGCCGCCTGGCTTGCCCCCTCCGAAAATGGCGAAGCGGCACGTCCTGCCATGCGGGGACGACCGCTTGCGGCGAGCGCAAAGCTCGATTTCCGCCCCGGGACTTATCGTTTCGACGATGTGGCGCTTTCCTATGGAGGGGAGATCGGGCAACCGTCTCTCCGGGGCCGGTTGGCCTGGCAGACGGATTCCGCGAGGCCCTTCATTCGCGCCGCGCTCGACATCGAGGAATTCGATTTCGATCCTCTCATCGCCCTGCTGCCGGAGGGAGGCGATCCATTCCCCTGGTTCGATGCGCGAGACATGGAGTTGACGCTCGACGCGAAGGCGGCAACGGTCTTCCGGCAGGAGATGAAAGGCGCCCATGCGGAAATGACGCTTCGCTCCGGCGTGCTTTCGATTGCGCGGTTCGATATCGCGGATATTTCCGGGGCCGCTGTCGCGCTCACCGGCGAGCTTGGTGGCGTGACGGCGGGAACCAGCCATGATGTGAAGGGGCGCTTCAGCGGCTCGATCAAGGCCGAGCGTTTCGGCGGGCTGCTGGCGCTGGGCGGGTTCGATGTGCCCGATGTCGAGGGGCCGGTCGACATCGCCGTAAACGGCGCATCCGGCGAAGCGGATGACAGCGATTTGCGAGTCGACACGCTGACGCTGCAGGGCGCGGTGCGCGGCAGCCGCGTGGACGGCGTCATCAAACGGCGGCATGGCCCGAGAGGCGGCGTCGATCGTCTTGAAATTTCCGGCCATGCTGCCAATGACAATGGCCGTGTTCTTCTTGAGCAGCTAGGCCTTTCGCCGCGAAAGGATCTTTCGGGTGCGGGCAATGTATCCGTGCAGCTCGATGGCGAGACCGGCGGTGATTACGAGACGAATTTCCGCGTGAATATCGGTGGGACGACGCTCACCGCACGCGGCAAGGTCGAGGCGCCCTTCAAGGCGCTGCGCTTCACGGGGCGCTCCGACATTGCGGCATCCGGTGTCATGCATGTGCTAGGCGGATTCGGCGCGCCGGAGAATCTGGCGCATTGGGTCGGCCGGCAGGCCGCGGGTCCGGGATTCGTTCTTTCCTCGGATGTCGTGTGGGACAAGAAGAGCCTTGCTCTTTCCGATCTCGAAACGGTCGCCGGTAGCTTCCGGGTCACGGGCGACGCTACATGGCTCGCGGGTGAGGAAGAGAAATTGCCGAAGCTCACGGGAAGGCTCGAGACGAACGGAATCGATCTAACGCCGCTCATCGCGGGCGATGAGGAGGATGATGCGATCTGGCCCGCTTCGGCGCTCGACTGGTCGGCGCTGGGTGCATTCGAAGCCGATGTGGAAATCAAATCCGGCAGCCTTGTGCTGGGGCGCCTCTCGGCGAGCGACCTCGCGACACGCGTTTCCGTGTCGCATGGTGTGCTGACGGCGTCTCCGCTCACCGCGAATTTTGCGCGGGGGCGGCTCTCGGCCGGGGTGCGCGTCGAGGGTGGAAGCGGGCAGCCGGGCATCGGCGTCAATTTGCTTCTCGAGAATGCCTCCCTTCGTGACGCTGTTGCGAAGCCGCTCGGCGGCGCACCGGGGGACGGGCGCCTCGACGTCAACGCACAATTGCAGGGGCAAGGGCGCAGCTGGCTGGCTCTCGTTTCTTCCATGAGCGGCACGATGAACATTGCGCCTTCCGACCTGCGGCTGTCACCTCTCGATCTTTCGGGCTTCGGAACGGCGCTCACGCGGCTGCAGGCCATCGAAGCCTTTCCCGATCTCGTTGAGGCGACGCTTTTCACAGGCGAAACGGCGGCTGAGGATCTCGCGCTCGATTTCGCCGTGGAGAACGGGGTGATGCGCGTCGCCGCGAAGGATATGAAGCTGGAAGGCGGTTCGGCGGAACTCGATCTTGTCTATGACCTGCCACGCCTTGCCGCCGATGCGACGATGAGTGTCCGGCTCGCCGAACCGCAAGGCGCCCCGGACTTCCTGATCACGGCGACGAGCCGATCCGGTCAGGCTGAGGTGCAAGCAGAGACGCTCGAGTTGCAGAACTTCGTTGCGCGGCGCTTGCTGCAGCGAAGCCTAGATGAAACGGGAGCCGCTGTGCCGCAGGATCTCCGCGAGCTCATGGAGCTTCCGGTGCCGGCGGACGGTGCCGCGGCAATGCCGCTGGCGCGGCCGGTCGCGAACTAGGGTTCGGTCCGGCAGGCTGCTTTCGTCTGCGCCGCCTTCAGCACATGAATGCGGATGGCGGAGGAGAGGCTGCCCCTGCCGCCGCGCGCCACGTCGATGCGGCGGACGAGTTCGTTCACGGATGTCTTTTCGGAACAGGCGAGCTCCTTGAGTGCTTCCCAGAAGGGCCGCTCAAGCGAAATCGAGGTGCGGTGGCCGGCGATGGTCACCGAGCGCTTGACGTCTTCGATGTCGTCGCCAGCCATTTCGTTTCTCCGGTTATTCCGGTGCGATCATCTTTTCGGGGCGGACGACGGCGTCGAATTCCGCATCCGTCACATAGCCGCCGCCGACAGCTTCCTCGCGGAGCGTGGTGCCGTTCTTGTGCGCCGTCTTGGCGATCTTCGCGGCATTGTCATAGCCGATCTTCGGCGCAAGCGCGGTGACGAGCATGAGCGAGCGTTCGAGCGCCGCCTTGATGTTGTCCTCGCGCGGCTCGATGCCGAGCACGCAATTATCCGTGAAGCTCACCGCCGCATCGGCCATCAGGCGCACCGACTGCAGGAAATTGTAGGCCATCACCGGGTTGAAGACGTTCAGCTCGAAATGGCCCTGCGAGCCTGCGAAGGTGAGCGCGGCGTGATTGCCGAAAATCTGCACGCAGACCTGCGTCATCGCCTCGCACTGGGTCGGATTCACCTTGCCCGGCATGATGGAGGAGCCGGGCTCGTTTTCCGGCAGCGAGAGTTCTCCGAGGCCGGAGCGCGGGCCGGAGCCGAGGAAGCGGATGTCGTTTGCGATCTTGAAGAGCGAGGCGGCAACCGTGTTGATCGCGCCGTGGCTGAACACCATCGCGTCATGCGCGGCGAGCGCCTCGAACTTGTTGGGCGCGGTCTTGAACGGAAGCTTGGTGATAGCGGCGACATTCTCCGCCACCTTCTCGGCAAAGCCGATGGGGGCATTGAGGCCGGTGCCGACGGCGGTGCCACCCTGTGCAAGCTCCATCAGCTTCGGCAGCGTCTGTTCGATGCGGGCGATGCCGTTTTCGACCTGTGCCGTGTAGCCGGAGAATTCCTGACCGAGCGTCAGCGGCGTCGCGTCCTGCGTGTGGGTGCGGCCGATCTTGATGATGTGGTTCCATGCCTGCGCCTTGTCGTTCAGCGCATTGCGCAGCTTCTGCAGGGCGGGCAGCAGGCGATGGTGGATTTCCTCCGCGCAGGCAATGTGCATGGCCGTCGGGTAGGTGTCGTTCGACGACTGGCTCATGTTGACGTGATCGTTCGGATGGACGGGCTTC